>NZ_FNDM01000001.1:157216-457157 GCF_900100505.1 Bacillus sp. cl96 | reverse complement strand
AACACCAGATCCAGAAAAACCTGGAACACCAGATCCAGAAAAGCCTGGAACACCGGATCCGGAGAAACCTGGAACACCGAATCCAGAAAAACCTGTAACACCAGATCTAGAAAAACCTGTAACACCAGATCCAGAAAAGCCAGGGACACCGAATCCAGAGAAACCTGAAAAAGAATTACCGAAGACAGGGCAGAAAATGCCTGTGGAACCATATATGGGAGCACTTCTTGTAATGATGAGTTTTGGGTTACTCGTATTAGGTAGAAAACAGCAGAGATAATAAAGGTGAAAAGGTATCCTCAAAGTATTTGAGGATACCTTTTTTAGCATAAAAAAAAGCATCTAGCAAAAGTACTAGATGCAAATAAAAACACAAGGGAAGACAAAATTCTTCCCTTTTCCCGTATGTAATTATATCAAAAAATTTATAAAAAACTAGCTATATTTAAAATATAATTTTTAAAAAAGTTATATACATAAATAATTGCAATACGCGCAGTTTTATCTTTCTGAAAAATCCATTTCTTTAATTTCGAATATTAAGACTAATGTTGATGAATCTTCAGATAATTAGAAAAAATACCCAAAAGGATATATAATATTGCTTAATAAATAATTTTAATGAATTACATATATTTCATTTGGTGTATTAATTGAATATCATAATTTTAAATTTTATTAAGCAAGAATCTCGGTTACTTATTGCATTTCTAACATAGGGTGAGATAGAAAAATACAATAGTGTGGAGGTTTTTATAATGACGTTTGTTCTTAGTAAAATGAATGGGTTTAGCATAGAAGAAAAGGTACATGAATTTGAATCTAAAGGATTCCTTGAAATCTCAAATGAAATCTTTTTACAAGAGGAAGAGAATCATCGTTTATTAACACAAGCACAGTTAGATTATTATAATTTGGAAGATGATGCGTACGGTGAATGCCGTGCTAGATCTTATTCAAGGTATATAAAGTATGTTGATTCACCAGATTATATTTTAGATAATAGTAATGATTACAATTGAGTGTTTTTGAGGAAAAGCACCTGTCCTTTTTTTAGGCTGGTGTTTTTCTCACTATAAACCGAGTTTTTATTGGAGGGGGATTAATTTGCTTCAAAAGAGTTTTAAGCAAGAGAAAACGGTACCGGCCTTAAAGATGATAGCATCAATGGTTATCTTTGGATCAGTTGGATTTTTTTCTGTTCAAACAAACTTACCTTCGTTTGAATTAGTGTTTGTAAGGTGTATTTTTGCGACAATATTTTTAAGTGTATGCTGGTTGCTTACAGGGCAATATAAACAAGATAAATGGGAACGAAAAGAAGTTATTCAAGTTTTAATATGTGGTTTTTTCTTAGTATTTAATTGGGTTTTCTTATTTAAAGCCTTTGAAAATATGTCAGTTACCATTGCTATCTCAGTTTATCATCTTGCACCAGTAATTGTACTGTTAATTGGAAGTATCGTCTTTAAAGAAAAATTAACATTCATATCTATCATTTCAATAATTGTGTGTTTTGCAGGAGCTTTATTAATTGCTGGTATTGATGGAAGCTTCTCTGTCGACTCATTAATGTCTTCAGGTATGATATGGGGATTTCTTGCGGCTCTCTTTTATGCATTTACAACTTTATTTGGTAAAGGGATTAACAAAATGAGTGCGTATGCAATGACATTTTTACAAACATTCTTGGGGATATTTCTTTTAATACCATTTATAGATTTAGATGCTTTTAGTGGCCTCACTCAAAGTAATTGGACATATATTATAGCTACTGGTTTTATTCACACAGGGATAGTATATTATCTGTTTTTTGATAGTTTACGCTATTTATCTACAAAAACCATCTCAATATTAGTTTTTTTAGATCCGGCAGTGGCAATATTATTAGATACTGTACTTACTGGATTCCGTCCAACTTTAATGCAAATAACAGGAATTCTTTTTATTTTTATTGGCATGACTTTAACATTAAAAAAATCTAAAGATAAAAAACTAAGCCAAAAAGAAAAGCGAATTGAAAGCGATGCTAGTATATCTCAACAATAATGAAATACATTGTGTATAAAAAGATAAACCTTGCATGAATCATGTAAGGTTTATTTTAGTTCAATATAATTCATATTTATAATACATAATTTTCAAGACTGAGGTATGTGTTTCTTTAATATACTTTTGATTCAACTATTTTCATTTGACTATAAATTTACAAAAATGTATATAAAATCTTATTTTTTGATAATATATAAGTAATAAATTCATAGAATTGGAGTGATGAGATGCAGCCGTTAGAAAGGGAGATTCATTCTAATATGCTGAAAGTGTGGAGGATGCACGCTTTAATTGGGGCGGTAGTTATACTAACAGTCGTAATTGCGTATTTCTTTTTTATGATTAACTTTAACTGGTGGGGCTGGTTGTTCGGACTATTAGTAACAGGAGCTATTACATTTATTCCCCTTGATTATTTTGTGTTTCCAAATTTACGTCAACGCTATTATAGTTACAGATTAAATGAAGAAGAGATTGAGATTCAAAAGGGAATGTTTGTTGTAAAACGCGTACTTATTCCGATGATCCGTGTGCAGCACGTAACGATTGAGCAAGGGCCGATCATGAGAAAGTATAATTTAGCAGAATTACATATTTCAACAGCCGCAACTTCTCATAGTATTCCAGGTTTAACGAAAGAAGAAGCAGAACAGCTGAAAAGACAAATTGGAGAACTTGCGAAAGTGAGTGATAAGGATGTATAAGAGGCAACATCCGATTACGATATTGTTAGGTATTAGGATTGCGAGTTTGTTGCCACTTATTATTCTTGTTTTATTTAAACCTGATGAACAAGTGGAACCTTGGTATTTATTTTATCTTTTTCTTCTGGTTGTTTTATTCATCATGGCTATTTTTTCAGCAATTAAATGGTATTTTAAAGTGTACTGGATTGAGAATAATATTTTACATATAAAGCACGGTGTTTTTGTAAAGAAGGAAAGCTATTTAAATAAAGAGCGTGTACAAAATATTAGTACGTCTTCTAACATCATTTATCAAATGCTCGGACTTATGAAGTTAAATATAGAAGTAGCCGGTGGTGGTAATGAACCAGAAGTGATGTTGGCTGGTATTAAAGAAGACGAGGCAAAACATTTAATTTCTTTATTACATAAGAAAGAAACTACTGTAAAAGAAGAAATAGAAGAGGAAGAAAGCAAGACGGTTTATCAGTTAACAGCGAAAGAGGTTTTAGCCGCAGCGATTACATCTGGTCGGTTCGGACTAGTGTTCTCTGGACTGGTACTTCTTTACACAAAGTTTGATTTTGTTCTTCCTGAAGGATTCACAAGTAAAGTAGAAGCGTATGTGATGGGAAACGGTGTTTATAAACTAATTGTAATTGCATTAATTTTAATGGCAATTTCGTGGATTATTTCCACGGCTGGATATGTGTTGAAATATGCAAACTTTAAAATTGAGCGAAAAGGGGAAGAGATTCGTATCGTTCAAGGATTATTTGAAAAGAAAGAGTTTGTCTTAAAATTGCACCGCATTCAAGCGATTACTGTAAAAGAAGGTATGCTTCGCCAGCCGTTTGGCTATTGTGCTGTTGAAGTGGAAGCAATTCAAAGTATTGGAGCAGCAAGTAACGAAGTAATGTTGCATCCATTTATGAAGAAAAAAGATGTACAGCACCTGATCACATATTTAGAGTTACCATATGAAATCGAAGCGGAGATCGTTCACTTACCAAAAACAGCGTTGCGTCGTTATTTCATTATGGGCTGGTTAATAAGTATCATACTCACAGTTCTAATTGCCAGCGTGAGTATATATTTTAAACAATATATTGCGTTGTTTGTTATTTTACCGTTATTTATCGTGTTTTCGTTACTTGCGTATGCTAGATATAAAAGTGGCGGTTATGAATTAAGAGAAAATCAACTAACGGTTGTATATCGTAATTTTTCGAAATATACAGGAATAATGCGAAGAAGACATGTTCAAGCAGTAGGTTATAATCAATCGTATTTTCAAAGAAAAGATGAATTATGTACAACTTTTGTAGCGGTAGCTGGGCGCGGTTATGAAGTAAAGCATATGAGAAAAAAAGATTCACTTCGTATATATAATTGGTACAAAGAAAAAGGAAACACCGGTGTGTAATGGTGTTTCCTTTTTGTCATTAAATTGATATCTTTAGTCGAATCGTTGATATATTTCAAGATATGATAGATATATTCGGAAAATCGTTGATATATTTCAAGATGTGATAGATATATTCGGAAAATCGTTGATATATTCAAAGATATGATAGATATATTCGGAAAATCGTTAATATAATTTCACGTACTGTTAGTGTTGTATTATGTTTTAATTAAACTAACACATCAAAAGTAGTCACAAAAGATGGACGAGAGAAAATACTCTTTTGCTGTTCCGCATGTGGATGCGCTTGAGCTTGTCCTTCTGCTTGCGTGGGACGTTTTTTATGAGCGTTTTCGAATGAACGTGATTCTGTCCAGTCTTTAAAGTTTTGCTCTGTTTCCCACATCGTTAAGATGACGTATGTATCGTTACTTAATGGACGTAGAACACGGATTGCTTGGAATCCTGGTTCGTTTTCAATAAGGCCTGCGCGGTTTTTAAAGCGGTTTTCAAATACTGGGCGACCTTCGTCTGTGACAGAAATGTTGTTACAAACGATATAGCCAGGTTGTCCTTTAAATTCACCGACAGCATCTAGTACATCATATTGAAGTGAACCTTCTACAGATTCTTCTGTATTTTCTTTATAAAACATATTTTTTTCATCATTTTTTGCAGTGAAATGTGCTTGTTCTAGAGGTGTTTCGTATGAAATAATAGCCTTCATTTTAATGCCCCCTTAATAGTTTGTTTCTATTATATCAACTCTCTTAAAAAACTTCGAAGATTATATACATAAAGATACTTCTTTTTCAAATAATAAATGTACCATCATTTGGAAAGAAGGACGATGTATGAAGAAAGTAAAGTGGACTTTATTAGGCGGCGTCGCAACGTTCGTAGTAGCGATTGTAATCTATAAACTTATCGTGTTAGCTGGTGGCTATATGATGGATGAAAAGCAGCTCGTTTTCCACTCTTCATCACGTATCGTTGACCAGAAAGGGAAAGAAATTACGAAATTATACGTAGAAAATAGAGAGCTCGTACCGATCGAGCAAATTCCGAAGTATGTGCAGCAGGCGTTTGTTGCGGTGGAAGATTCTCGTTTTTATGAGCATCAAGGGATTGATTATCCGTCTATATTCCGTGCTCTTTATAAAGATACGTTAGCTGGAGAGAAGGTAGAGGGCGGTAGTACCATTACGCAGCAACTCGCTAAAAACGTCTTTTTAACTCGTGAAAAAACATTTACGCGCAAATTGAAGGAAGTCGCAATTTCTCTTCAATTAGAGCAAAAATATACGAAGCAACAAATTCTTGAAATGTATATGAATCATATTTATTTTGGTCATGGGGCTTACGGTATTCAAGCGGCAGCAAAGTTGTATTTTAATAAAAATGTTGAGGATTTAACAGTAGAGGAAGGGGCAATGCTTGCAGGCCTTCCGAAGTCACCAAACGGATATTCACCTTATTTTTCCCCAGAGAAGAGTAAGGAACGCCGTGATTTAGTATTGTCACTTATGCATAAACAAGGCTATTTGACTGCCGAAGAAAGCGTACGTTATCAAGGGAAGACAATTGCTCTATATAAAAATTTAGATGAGAATGAGCTTGCATATATGCCGTATATTGATATGGTCATAGATGAAGCCGCTCGTTTATACGGATTGTCTCATCAAGAAGTACTTCGCGGAGGATATACGTTTGTCGTACCTATGGATGAAAAGATTCAAAAGGTAGCATATAACCAGTTTCAAGATGCAAGGAATTTCCCTGGGAAAGAAGAGGGGGCGCAAGGTGCTTTCTTATTAATGGATAATCGTACGGGAGGGATTAAAGCGGCGATTGGGGGAAGAAAGTACGTCCCGAGAGGATTTAATCGTGTTTTTGCCAAAAGGCAGCCTGGATCTGTTTTAAAACCACTTATCGTTTATGCACCAGCACTAGAAACGAAAAAGTATAATCCGTATTCTTTATTAACGAATGAAAGAAATTCTTTTGAAGGGTATGAACCTCGAAATTATAATCATGAGTATTCAAAAGAAATGACGATGTATGATGCGATTTTAGAGTCGGCAAATGTACCGGCAGTTTCTTTATTAAATGAGTTAGGGGTAGAAGAAGGAAAGCAATATTTAGAAAAAGGAAATGTTCATATTGCAGATGCTGGTTTAAGTACAGCGCTTGGCGGATTGAAAAATGGCGTTTCAACATTTGATCTTGTAAAAATGTACCGTTCATTTTTAGCAAATGGAAATATTATCGAGCCGCACGTTATTGATAAAGTATTAAACAGACACGGTGCAGTCATTGGGGAATCTCCAAAAGTAGAGACAAAAATCTTCTCGAAGCAGACAGCATGGTATATGACGAAAATGCTAGAAGGAGTTGTGAAGGAAGGGACAGCAAGAGTTGGTGTATATAACGGTGCGTTAGCTGGAAAAACGGGTACAACTTCATTGCCAAATGACGATAAGGGAGCAAGAGATATGTGGTTCGTTGGTTATACACCGAACTTAGTAGGCGCTGTTTGGATTGGTTATGACCGTACGGATAAGGAGCATCAGTTGCAAGGAGAAAGTGCATCTGCGACAAAATTGTTTAAGAAAATTTTAACGAAGGCTAATGTAGAACATAAAGAGAAGTTTATGAAGCCTGAAGGTGTGGAAACAATCGGCGCTCCGATTCGGCTGCGCAAAATTGAAGATGTAAAAATGAAATTATCATTTAGCCCTTTCGGTTTATTTAAAGCAAAATTAAGCTGGACGCCACTTCCAGATAACAGAATTATGTACCGAATCTATAGAGTGGAGAACGGAATTCATACGCATGTTAGCACTGTAAATGGTGCTGGGGAATATGAGGAAAAGTTCGTTAACATATTTTCAAAACCGAGCTTTTACGTTGTACCATATAATACACAAACGAATCGTGAAGGAGAAAAGTCAAAAGTAGCTAAACCATAGTTTTTCTCTGTGTTATAATAAGAATGTTGTGAAAATAGTAAGCGTTTTTAAGAATGTTTGTGTCAATTTAATGAACAACGTACATAATATTATGCATTTTGTTTTTACAAGCTGTATAGTAAAAAAAGATAAATATCGAACGTATTCGAAGCATTGGTAAGGAAGGGAGCAAGGGTCTTGGTAAGAACTATAAATGAGACATTTTTAAAAGCATGTAGGGGGGAACGTACCGATTATGTACCAGCATGGTATATGCGTCAAGCAGGTCGTTCACAGCCGGAATATAGAAAGATTAAAGAAAAGTATTCTTTATTTGAAATTACACACAATCCAGAGTTATGTGCTTACGTTACAAAATTGCCGGTTGATCAGTATAACGTAGACGCAGCAATTCTTTATAAAGATATTATGTCACCACTACCTGCAATTGGTGTGGATGTAGAAATTAAATCAGGTATTGGCCCAGTTATCGATAACCCAATCCGTTCTTTACAAGACGTAGAAAAACTAGGGGAAATCAATCCAGAAGATGACGTACCGTACATACTAGATACAATTCGTTTATTAACGACAGAAATGTTAGACGTACCGTTAATCGGTTTTTCAGGAGCTCCATTTACATTAGCGAGCTATATGATTGAAGGCGGTCCATCTCGTAACTACCATAATACGAAAGCGTTCATGTATGCAGAGCCGAAAGCTTGGTTCGCTTTAATGGATAAACTAGCAGATATGGTTATTACATATTTAAAAGCGCAAATTAACGCAGGAGCAAAAGCAGTTCAAATTTTCGATTCTTGGGTTGGAACAGTAAATGTAGCGGATTATCGCGTATTTATTAAACCAGCAATGGAGCGTATTTTTGCAGAAGTTCGTAAGATGGATGTTCCAATGATTATGCACGGCGTAGGAGCTGCACACTTAGTGAATGAGTGGCACGACTTACCGCTTGATGTAGTCGGCTTAGATTGGCGCTTACCGATTGAAGAAGCACGTGCACGGGGCGTTCATAAGGCGGTACAAGGTAATATGGACCCTTCATTCTTACTTGCACCATGGTCTGTTATTGAAGAACATGTAAAAAGTATTTTAGATCAAGGGATGAAACAGCCGGGTTATATCTTTAACTTAGGTCACGGTGTATTCCCAGAAGTAAATCCAGATACATTAAAACGTTTAACTACATTTATTCATGAATACTCTAAAGGGCAGTTAGCGAAGTAAAGGAGCATTGCTGTATGAAAAAGAAAATTGGTTTGCTTGTAATGGCATACGGAACGCCATATAAAGAAGAAGATATTGAACGTTACTATACACATATTCGCAGAGGAAGAAAGCCAAGTCCTGAAATGCTGGAAGATTTAACAGAGCGTTACCGTGCAATTGGTGGTATTTCTCCTTTAGCTACTATTACATTAGAGCAAGCTAAGAAGTTAGAGAAGCGTTTAAATGAAGTACAAGATGAAGTAGAGTACCATATGTATCTTGGCTTAAAACATATTGAACCGTTTATTGAAGATGCAGTGAAAGATATGCATAACGACGGAATACAAGATGCAATCGCGCTTGTTCTTGCACCTCACTATTCTACGTTTAGCGTGAAATCATACGTTGGACGAGCACAAGAAGAAGCTGAGAAACTTGGAAACTTAACAATTCATGGCATTGATAGCTGGTATAAAGAGCCGAAATTCATCCAGTACTGGGTCGATGCAGTGAAAGGTATATATAACGGTATGTCAGATGCAGAGCGTGAAAAAGCAGTATTAATCGTATCTGCACATAGCTTACCAGAGAAAATTATTGCAATGGGCGATCCATATCCAGATCAATTAAATGAAACAGCGGACTATATCGCGCGCGGAGCTGAAGTAGCAAACTATGCAGTAGGCTGGCAAAGTGCAGGAAACACACCAGATCCTTGGATTGGTCCAGATGTACAAGATTTAACGAGAGAACTAAATGAAAAGCACGGTTATACTTCATTCGTATATGCACCAGTTGGATTTGTTGCGGAACATTTAGAAGTTTTATATGACAACGACTTTGAGTGTAAAGTTGTAACGGATGAAATTGGCGCGAAATATTATCGTCCAGAAATGCCAAATGCATCGGACGCATTTATTGATTGTTTAACAGATGTTGTATTAAAGAAAAAAGAATCTGTACTGTAAGAAGAAAGGGGGAGCCTGCTTGAGGAAAAAGGTTGTGATCATCGGCGGAGGCATCACTGGATTAACAGCAATGTATAACTTACAAAAAAATATTCATGAAAAAAACTTGCCGATTGATACATTACTTATAGAAGCATCGGGTAAACTTGGCGGAAAAATTCAAACCGTTCGAAAAGATGGATTTACAATTGAGCGCGGACCAGATTCTTTCTTAGCACGAAAAGAAAGTGCAGCTAGATTAGTGAAAGAATTAGGTCTTGGCGATGAACTTGTAAATAATCAAGCCGGTCAATCATTTATCCTTGTAAACAATCGGTTACATAAAATGCCGAATGGATCAATGATGGGAATTCCAACGCAAATTACGCCGTTTCTATTTTCCGGGCTGTTCTCCCCAATTGGTAAACTAAGAGCTGGCTTTGATCTATTAATGCCGAGGTCAAAGCCAGTATCTGACCAATCACTCGGACAATTTTTCAGACATCGTCTTGGAAACGAAGTGGTTGAAAACTTAATAGAGCCGTTACTATCGGGTATTTATGCAGGGGATATTGATGAAATGAGCTTAATGTCAACATTCCCGCAAATGTATCAAATTGAGCAGAAACATCGCAGTATTTCACTCGGTATGCGTACGCTCGCTCCGAAAGAAGAGAAAGCTGAACCGAAAAAGGGAATGTTCCAAACAGTGAAAACAGGTTTAGAATCTATCGTAAAATCTCTCGAAGCAAAGATGCATGAAGGTACGATAATAAAGGGAACTCGCATTGAAAAAGTTGCGAAACAGGGTGATGGTTATACGATTACTCTTAGTAACGGAAAAGAAATAGAAGCGGACGCCATCGTAGTGGCAACTTCGCATAAAGTATTGCCGTCCATGTTTGCTCAGTACAAGCAGTTTCGTTTCTTCCGTAATATTCCATCCACATCCGTTGCGAATGTGGCACTTGCTTTCCAAAAGTCTGCAATCCAGCGCGATATTAATGGTACAGGATTTGTCGTATCACGAAATAGCGATTACACCATTACAGCATGTACGTGGACGCATAAAAAATGGCCACATACAACGCCAGAAGGAAAAACACTCCTTCGCTGTTACGTTGGACGTGCTGGTGATGAAGCGGTTGTAGAACAAACTGAAGAAGAACTCGTTCAGCTCGTACTAGAAGATTTAAGGAAGACGATGGATATTACAGAGGATCCAGAGTTTACAATCGTAAGTCGCTGGAAAGAAGCGATGCCTCAATATACAGTGGGTCATAACGAGCGAATGAAAAAGCTCACAACATTTATGGAGAAAGAGTTGCCAGGTATATACTTGGCAGGTAGCTCCTATGCTGGTGCTGGACTTCCAGACTGTATGAATCAAGGTGAGGAAGCTGCAAAGCGTGTATTATCTCATTTGGAGAAAGTAATAGATGCTGAATTAATCGCACAATAAATTATAAGAAACGCCTTCAATCATATTGAAGGCGTTTCGTTTATTATATAAAATACTTATTCGCCAATAAACATATATAAGTTATTTGGCTTTATAACAGCATCTCCTGCATAAATAACCCAATCTGTTAAGTTATCAAAATCTAAATGATAACTATTTCCTTCACTCATATCGTCTATAAAATATGGTTCATTGATGAGTATTCCTTGAATCAGGTCTTCTGTAATATGTTGCATTTCAAACCACATATGTTCGCTTTTACCCTCTTCATAGGAAACACCAAACTTAGCGAGAAAACGAAACTCTTCATTGGATTTTTCAATTTGAAAAATGTTGCTGAAATACCCGAAAGTATTTTTCGCATTATAAGCCATACGATCGGTTTCACTATTTGTTTTATAGAACATGAGCCCTGTAGCTTCCTCGTGTTCTTTGAAAAAACTTTCAATATATTCTTCTGAAGTATTAAATTTGAATAAGAGAACGGATGGAGATTGATGGTATTCATCTCGGGCATCCATTCCGCCTAAGAATGTATTTTGTGCATCTATTGGCTGTAATTTCACTTCTTCATCCTCGATTGAAGATAATTGGTCCATACTCGTTTTATGCCCTATATAAGATAATCCTTTCTCCCACGGAACAGCGACTGTATGTATAGAACCTTGCTGACTATGCGCGATAACGATAGGCTCATTCATAGGGACTTGTCCATTCTCAACGGCATTATTAGCAAATGTTTGAAAGAGATCGCCAATGCCGTAGTAGGAAGAAATGCGATTTGGAATAATTAACTCTATTTCAGTTACGCCCGCTCTTAAAAGGCCGTGTGTATGAAACCAATATTGCGTAGGCTCGCCTTCTTTATCGTCTTCATAAACGGAATGAATAACGTATAAGTCAGGAATGTCAGGTAATAATTCATTTTCAACGTGATATTCAATATAGTTTCTAGATATCACTTTCATTGCTGCACTTGAATCGATTACAAATAACAAATCTGGGGCGAGGTTCCATAAAAATTGTATTTGCTGGAAAAAGCAGTCGAGTACATCGCCTACAAATAGCGTACGAGTGAAAATTTCAGTACCGAAAGCCGCATATTCAAAATTACGATCTACAATTGTAGAATCTTGTCTATTGTACATTTTATATTCTTCTGGGTCATTCGCCTCATCAATATGCAGTTCATACGGTATGATTGTTTCATCCATATGTAACTCAACAATAAGGCTTGTCTCATCACTATAAACAATTTTTAACTCATCAACTTTAGTAGCGATATTTTCTAGCCGTTGTTTTAACTGCTCAATTGTAATTCTAGTTGGTATAACAGCAATCATATCTGAAAAATGACGTTCTAATGTTCCATTCATAGCTGCGCGGTATGTTTCTGTTTGCACTTCCATGCAATCACTCCTATTCAAATGAATCCATTTTACATACCAATCAAATGTCGATATTTTCTGTTTTCTCTCTCTAACATTATAGAGTGCATTTGTAGAAGGTGTAAAATTATTATTTTGTATTATAGTTTGAAAGCTTGTAAATTAAATAAATCTTTTGTAAAATTTGTCGAAAAATAGTTCTATATAACGAATCATTTGTTATGATAGAAATGCTGAGAAAATATGAAATAGGGAGAGGAAAATGGCTGTGAAGAAATTGTTAAGCGTCTTTTTATCATTCTTGCTATTGCTTTCATTTACTGGAACTTTAGCGCAAGCAGAAGAAACTGCTTCTATGTCAGTAGAAAAAGCAATTCAAGTATTTAAGCAGCAAGGGAAAACGAAGGGGATTGTGGAAGGATATATTGTCGGATATACGCAAAGTTCTTCTAAATATACGAAGGATCCAGCTAAGTTTGATGATACAAACGTAGCAATTGCAGATTCGCCAAACGAAACGAATCCAGACAAAATCATGCCCGTTCAGTTGCCAAAAGGTGATGTGAGAACGGCAGTGAATGTAAAAGATCACCCTGAAAATATCGGGAAGAAAGTTAGTTTGACTGGGACTCTTGAATTATATTTTAGTAACCCAGGTTTAAAATCAGTAACAGCTTATAAGTTTCAAGGTGAAGGACAAAACCGTGTTAGCGATGTAGTAGCTTCACCGAACGGCGGAGAAGTTGCTAAAGGAACAGCGGTAACATTAACGACGAATACAGAAGGTGCAACGATTTACTATACGTTAGATGGCTCTAATCCTACTAATAAAAGTGTTCTTTATAATGGACAAATTATAGTGAATGAAAATAGTGTAGTGAAAGCAATCGCAGAAAAAGAAGGACTTACTTCTTCAGCAATTTCGACATTTTCATTTATTATCGTAAATAATGAACCAGTTCGTATTCATGACATTCAAGGAAAATCACATATGTCTCCTTACAACGGGAAGAAAGTAAACAATGTGGAAGGCGTTGTCACAGCGCTTGATAAAAACGGCTTTTATATAGAAGATAATCAGCCGGATAATGATCCAGCTACTTCAGAAGGTATGTACGTATATAAAAAAGATGCGAATGTAGCAGTAGGAGATCTTATTCAAGTTGATGGAGTAGTAGAAGAATATGTTGGACCAGGATATGCAGAGCGATTTGAAACAGACTTAACGACGACAGAAATTAAGGCGAGTCGCGTTGTTGTAATCGCAAAAGATCAATCTTTGCCAGCACCGATTGTACTTGGGGAAAACGGTGTGAAAATCCCAGACCAGATTATTGATAATGATGCATTCGGTTTATTTGATCCAAATGAAGATGCAATCGACTTTTATGAAAGTATAGAAGGCATGCGTGTTACGATGCCAACACCAAAAGTTATTGCACCTCAGAAAAACGGAAATTTATATGTAACAGTAAAAAATGGTGGAGATAAAATAGTAACACAATATGGCACACCTCTATTAGATGAAAACCAATTAAACCCAGAGCGCCTTTCTGTAAAAGTACCTCGCGATTATGTAGCAAAAGTAGGAGATACTTTCACTGGAGATATAACAGGGGTAGTAGGATATGATTACGGTTCTTTCCGTATTTCGCCAATAACAGAACTGCCAGCTGTAGTGGATGGTGGATTTAAGCAAGTAGGCGCAAATATTCAGCCACGTCTTGATAAGTTAACGGTTGCTACATATAACATTGAAAACTTCTCAGCGAATAAAAAAGAAACAACAGATGAAAAGGTAAAAGCGTTAGCGTATTCTATTAAATACAACTTAAAAATGCCAGATATTATCGGTGTAGAGGAAATGCAAGATAATAACGGATCAATTAATGACGGTACAACAGATGCGTCATTAAGCGCAAAACGTATCATTGATGCAGTGCTAGAAATTCGTGGACCGAAGTATGAGTATGTAGAAATCGCTCCAAACAATAATCAAGACGGAGGAGCACCAGGAGCGAATATTCGCGTCGGCTTCTTCTATAATCCATCACGCGTGAAATTAGCGCCGGTACCAAAGTTACTTGATAAAAATGTTGTTCGTATTGGAGACGAAAATCCATTATTTGAAAGTACACGTAAACCGTTAGCGGCAGAATTTACGTTCCAAGGACAAAACATTGTTGTCGTTGCAAATCACTTAAACTCAAAACTAGGAGATGCAACGCCATTTGGAAAAGTGCAGCCGCTCGTATTAAAAAGTGAAGACAAACGAATTCAGTTAGCACAAGAAGTAAATCATTTCGTGCAAGGAATTCAGAAAAAGAATACGAATGCACCAGTTGTCGTGTTAGGTGATATGAACGATTTCGAATTCTCTAAACCACTAAAAACACTAGAGGGAACAATCTTAAAAGATATGTTAAACACAGTGCCAAAAGAGAATCGTTACACGTACATTCACGAAGGAAATGCACAAGTGTTAGATCATATTTTAGTAACAAATAATATCGCACCACACACAATTGTAGATTCAGTGCACTTAAACTCAAATATAATGAAAGAGCACGGACGTGTAAGCGACCATGACCCAGTACTTGCTCAAATTGATTTGAAGAAAGCTTCTTAAAGAAAGGAACGCTTAGGTGACTAAGCGTTCTTTTTTTGCATCGTTATAGAATAGTATAAAGAGATGATTCCTTTTTTTGTAATCTAATGATAAAATTGATTGAATATTTAGTTTTTTAATAAGGAGGACAACAATGCAGTTACAAATAAATGGAAAGGTAATGAATCAGTTTGCAATCTTTTTTAGTACGATCGTCATGCTTCAGTTTGTAGCTGATATAACAGGACTTACAAGCAATCTAGATATTACGTATAACTTAATACATACAGCAACTTCTTATATAACATTTAGTTTGGCGGTTATTTTCACTTTAATAGGTGCAAGAAGAGAATTAAGTAAATATGCAATTGTTTCATTATGTTTAGTAATAGCGATTAAAGCGATTTATTTTGTAGCGGTTGTTATTTTATGGGGATTGGCAGGTACACCGTAAGTGAATAGTAAATAAAACCCTAATTTCCAATATAGTAAGGAAATTAGGGTTTTATTATACTTGAAACGCTTTTCTGCACCGCTCTCTTTTTTGCAACCTTCTTCTATATTTTTTTCTATCACGTTTTACTCCTTGTATATACATGATTAAGCTAACGAGGAGGAAGAAGGCACATTGTATTGTCAAAATATATGGTGACATGCCATGCAGCGGCTGCCTTGGATCATATAAATGAATAGGTGCTCCGCCTATTGTAGGGAGTACCGTATTTAGCAGGACGTAAGGAATAGAGGTAGTTGCAAATGGAAATAGAAGCGCCATATAGTCCTTTTGGGACCATGCAGATGCAGCAAGTCCTAAAAGAGCCATCAAACCTGCAAATAAAAAATTAATTCCGATATATACAGCAATGTAAGTGATGGGAGAAGTTTCATATAAGTTTGCGAACATCCCGTTATCATTTATAATGCCTGAACCAGCCGTTGGTACTCCGTCTGGAATGGTTAATTTGCAAAATAATAACGATAAGATGAATGGAAATGTATAAAGAAGTCCGCCGCAAAAAAATGTAACGATATATTTCGTTACTGAATAAGAAAATAAAGAAATTTCTTTACTGACAAACGGTTTAAAACCATCGGACTTATCCGAGTTATAACTTGTACTAAAGGGAAGACTTGCAATAACTGGCATTAATAATAAATAAACATCCATTTCATTTCCACGAAATCCAATCCATTTAATATCCGTCGATATAGGTCCATTCGCAGCGTCTCCTAAATAACGAATTACATAATAATAATGATAAATACAAATAAGAACAAATCCACTAAACATAATAATTAAAGAAACACGATTACAAAAAGCTTGCTTTATATTTAAACGAAGCGCATGCATCATGACTGAAAAAGCCTCCACTATTTTGATAAACTTGTCTATTTTCTATATTACTATTAATTGTAAAGATTTTCTTGTTTTTTTATTTGATTATTTGAAAAAGAGGAATTTTGTTGTTGTGAAGTAAGGTTTAGCTGAAATTAATTTTTCTAAAATATGGTTGACAATTAAGTATTACATTTGTAATCTTAATTATAGATTACAAATGTAATACTTAGGAGTGAAACATACGATGACAAATCAATTACCTAAAATATCTGAAGCGGAATTAGAAATTATGAAAGTACTTTGGTCGAATTCTCCACAAACAGCGAATGAAATTATAGAAGAACTGGAAGATGCAATGGACTGGAAACCAAAAACAATCCGCACATTAATTAATCGATTAGTACAAAAGGAAGCCGTTTCTTACCATCAAGATAAAGGGCGAATGTATGCTTATTATCCGTTAGTATCACAACATAATTATTTGCAAGTGGAAACGAAATCTTTACTAAAACGTTTTTGCGGTGCAGCGTTTAAGCCATTACTTGTTAATTTCTTAAAAGAGGAGAAATTATCTTCAGAAGATATTAATGAATTAAAACGCATTTTAGATGAGAAGACAGAGGAGAATAAGAGGAAGGATCGATAAAAATGATAAACACGCTTATAAATGTATACCTTCCTCATTTTTTTGATTGGCTTATAGAAACGTCACTTATGGCTAGCATATTAGTCGGATTTATTTTATGTATAAAAGTTCTATTTAGAAATAAATTAACCCCCCGGTGGCAATATATGCTGTGGATCGTATTAATGATAAGACTCCTTTTACCGTGGTCGCCAGATAGCTCTTATAGCATTTACTCATTACTTTCTTATAGTTCTAGCGTATCGGAAGTTATTCCAAAAAATATGCCGGCTACTGAGAATATAGTGAACATAGAAAGCGACCGAAAAGTGGAATTGGAATCAAATTCTAAAATGGTGACAAAAACTAGCGAACCGGAAGTAAAAGTCAGTTCGGAAAAACAGACTACATTTTCTTTATACAAACTTGCTTTGTATGTGTGGCTAGCTGGGGTAATCATAGTAGCAGCCATCACGTTTCTTACAAATAGACGTTTATATTCTTACATAAAGAAACAACCGGATATTACGGACGAACAGGTCACTACAGTGTTTAATCGCTGTAAGCAGTCTATGAAAATGAAGAAGGCAGTTTCATTACGTCTTGCAGGAAAGATTGCAAGTCCAACGGTTTTTAGTTTCTTTCGCCCGAAAGTATTACTATCAAAAAAACATATGAAAGTATTAAATGAACAACAATTACAATATGTCTTTTACCATGAGTTAGCTCATATTAAGAGAAACGATGTAGCTGTAAATTGGATTATGTACAGTTTAATCCTATTAAATTGGTTCAATCCGATTCTTTGGTACGCCTATTTTTGTATGCGAGAAGATCAAGAATTAGCCTGTGATGCATATGCACTTACTTTTATAGATAAAGAGGAACAAATTGCATACGGTCATACAATTATTACCCTTCTACAACACTATTCCTATCAAGTACCAAGCCTAGCAAATTTAAGTAGAAATAAACGAACGCTAAAAAGGAGAATCGTTATGATTAAAAAGTTTCAAAAGAAATCGTATCGTCTTTCTTTACTTGGGATTATTGCTATAGTTGCTATAGCATCCCTTTCTTTATTCAACGCACGTACAACGGAAGGAAAAGAAAAGCAAGAGGATAAAGTAGAGCAGTCAAAGGATGCTTTCCAAAATGCTGTAGATACATTATTTGGTACAGAGGAAAAGGCGAGAAAAGAGTGGGGAATGTCAAACTGGCAATATGAAAACCGAACAGCCTTTTTATATCATGCTGAAAAAGCTTTAACAAAGGAAGAGTTTGAGAATTATGTGCAGTTATATAAAGAGGTATTACAGATCGAGAAAAAAGGATTAGTTAGATTAAACTTACCTGAAAATTTCCAAGGGGATATAAAAGAGGTGAAAGAAGAGCGCTTAAGTACAGAAAATCGTGAAAAATTAAAAGAAATTCGTAATAAAACAACTCCTTATGAGGATAAGGTAGGGAAGTATTTAACATATACAGTTGAAGAAGTGCAGCAACATGTTGATTTCCAAATTAAGAGGCCAACTTATACAATTAAAGGATATACCCAAAAAGACGAAAGGGTGAATTATTATCTTAAGATAAAGCCGGAATTCACTATTGAATTAGAATATACGAACGGAAAAGGAAATTATACAATTTCTCAATCGCAAGTTTTTGGGGAAAGCAAAGACCCATTTAGCCACCAGTTTGTAGTGCCTGAAAATATAGAACAGTACGAACTAGAAGGGAATCAAATATTCTACGCTACTCATCACTCGGATAGTAATTTACAAGGTATGAAGATGATTGTTCCAGCAAAAGGGAAAAATAGTGCATACCAAATCGTTATTATTAATCATAGTTTAGAGAACCAAGGAGAAGCAGTATTCGATAAGAATGTAAATAAAGAAGAATTAGAGAAAATTATGCTTTCTATGTTGAAATAGCAAAAAGGTGTTCTTAAGATGTATATCTCTAGAACATCTTTTCCTTTTCTCTTTTCTTCTGATAAACTATGGACAGTATGATATACACTGACTGGAATTTTTTTATACTGGAAATAATAAAAAGAGAACTTGTATAGAATGTAAGCGTGTGGTAATATCAAAGATGTACTGATTGACTATATTATCCAATTGGTCATTTTTGGAGGTGACAATGTGGCGATAGATCGAAAACGTTCTATTATTGAAGCTGCAACAAAGTCTTTTTCAGCGTTCGGTTATAAAGCAACAACGATGGATCAAGTAGCGAAGTTAGCGAATGTAGGAAAAGGAACGATTTATACTTTTTTCAAAAATAAAGAAGAGCTATTTGGTGAAATTATTTCTAATTTAATTACAGAAATGAAGCAAGTTGCAGAAAGTGCAATTCGTTCAGATGTTTCATTTTTTGAAAATGTACATAGAGCATTATACAGCATCTTGGAATTTAGAAAAGAACATCAGCTCATGATTAAATTAATTCAAGAAGAGCGCGATATGGGAACGAAAGAAGTACAAGAAGTTATGCAACAAGTTGATGTGGAAATCGTTTCTGTTATTCAATCGTATTTAAAGATTGCGATTGAAAAAGGTGAAATTAGCAAATGTGATCCAGAAATTACAGCATTTATTATGCTGCGTCTATATGTATCGCTTATTTTTGATTGGGAAAAAAATCACGAACCGCTAGAAAAAGAAAAAATTGCAGAGTTATTTGAACTTTATTTATTAAAAGGATTGTCAAACTAAGATAATCCTTTTAATTTTATAAAAAATGACCAAATGAACAATGCGGTCATATATTTAAGTTAAGGGGGGATATAGAAAAATTATAATCATAATAAGAAAAAGTTGCATAGTAATAAATTCAGGGATAAGGCATATGTATGAACAAGTATAGCCTTTTTGTTTGGGTAAAAATGACTATATGAACATTTTGGTCATTTTATAAAAAGGGGGAGAAATTATGAAAGGGAATCAGTTACTTCGGAAAGAGTTTACGGAAATTATAAAAAGTAAAAAAATATTAATTCCAATTATTGCGGTCTTATTCGTACCGATTTTATATGCAGGGATGTTTTTGTGGGCCTTTTGGGATCCGTATAAACAGTTAGATGACCTACCAGTTGCAGTAGTCAATTTAGATAAAGGCGCAGTATTTGATGGGAAACCAATTGAGGTCGGAAAAGGGCTCGTTGATAATTTAAAAGATAATAAAAGTTTTAAATGGGAGTTCGTAAGTGAAAAAGAAGCGAAGAAAGGAATGGAAGGTAGAAAGTATTACATGTTAGTGCGCATTCCAGATGACTTCTCAAGTAACGCTACAACGTTACTAAAAGACAATCCAAAGCCATTAAACTTAGAGTACATTCCAAATGAAAGTTTAAACTTCTTATCTTCACAAATTGGAGGAACAGCCATTGAAAAGATTAAAACTGAAGTATCAAGTACGTTAACGAAAACATATGCAGAGAAAATGTTCGATTCTATTAAAGACGTCTCAAAAGGATTAGCAGATGGATCAGAAGGGGCAAGTAAACTACACGACGGATCAAGTGAATTGCATGATGGTTCAAGTAAAGTGACGGATGGCCTTCATACACTTCAAGGGAAGTCTGGGGAGATGAAGGATGGAGTTCAGAAATTAGCGGATGGATCTAATAAATTAGTAGATGGGTCAGGCAAAGTAACAAACGGTTTAAATGTGCTAAATAGTAAAACAGGTGAAATGCAGGTAGGTATAGGGAAATTAGTAGATGGGTCAGGCAAAGTAACAAATGGTTTAAATACACTAAATAGCAAAACAGGTGAAATGCAGATAGGTATAGGGAAATTAGTAGATGGGTCAGGCAAAGTAACAGATGGTTTACATGCATTAAATAGCAATGCAGGTATTGGGAAACTAGTAGATGGATCAGGTAAAGTAACAGATGGTTTACATGCATTAAATAGCAATGCAGGTATAGGGAAATTAGTAGACGGATCGGGCAAAGTAACAGACGGTTTAAATACGTTAAATAGTAAAACGGGTGAGTTGCGTGATGGATCTGAGAAAGTGACCGGTGGCTTGAACAAATTAGTAAGTAAATCCGGTGAATTAAAAACAGGAACAACGGACCTATCAAATGGTATGGGAAAACTCGTTGAAGGGCAAAGCCAATTAGAGGAAGGTTCTCAAGCGATCCAAAAGGGATTGCAAGAGTTAAATAGTAACGTACAAAAGTCTGCTGCAGGCTTAGAGGAAATGCAGTCGAAAGTTCCTTCTATATTGAATACAGTAAATGAAAAAATAGATGGAGCTGGGGCGAATGTAAATCAGTTAAATGAACTTACACAATCAACAGCAGGAGATGCAAAAAATGCAGCACAAGAGGTAGCGAATTTACAAAAGCAAATTGAAAGTTTACCAAAAGAATATCAAGAGCAGTTACAACCGTTCATAACAAGTGCTGTAAAAAGTACAGCGACAGTTCAGCAAAAGGCTGCCGGAGTAGCAGGTGGAACAAATAAACTAAATGAAGAAGTAAAACAATTAAAGGGCGAAATACATCAAACAACAAATGGGTTGCAAAAAAACTTACCAAATCCAGCAGGGATAAAAACTCTAGCAGGTGGTATTGAGAAACTAACGAGCGCACAAAATGAATTTGTTAGTAAGTTTCATGGATTTGGTGAGGGATTAGATAATGCAAAAATAGGTGCCGATAAATTAAAAGATGGATCAGTTCAATTAATTGATGGAGTAACGCAATTACAAAGTGGCTCTGGAAAAGTGACAGCAGGATTAGGTCAATTATCTGCAGGAGTAAATCAATTAGCAGATGGGTCTGGTCAAGTAACAGGCGGTTTAGGAACATTATCTGTAGGAGTATCCAAATTAGCAGATGGGTCTGGTCAAGTAACAGGCGGTTTAGGGACATTATCTGTAGGTGTAACGAAATTAGCAGATGGCTCAAGCCAAGTAACAGGTGGTTTAGGAACATTATCTGCAGGAGCAAACCAAATGGCAGGTGGCGTAAATCAATTAGCAGATGGTTCAAGCCAAGTAACAGATGGTTTAGGAACATTATCTGTAGGAGCAAACCAAATGGCAGGTGGCGTAAATCAATTAGCAGATGGATCTAATCAAGTAACAACTGGCTTAGGTACTCTAAATGGTGGCCTAAATAAAATGTCAACCGGCTCAACCCAGCTAATCGACGGAGTAAATAAACTAGCAGACGGATCAGGAAAAGTAACTGATGGACTAGTGAAAGTAAACGATGGTTCAGGTGAACTTGCAGAGAAACTTGGCGAAGGAGCAGAAAAAACTGGTGAAGTAAAAGGGACGGATAAAACGTATGATATGTTTGCAAGTCCTGTAAAAGTGAAGACGGAGAAAATGGCGGAAGTTCCAAACTACGGAACTGGATTTACGCCGTACTTCTTATCACTCGGTTTATTCGTTGGGGCATTACTATTATCAATCGTATATCCATTACGTGATACAGTCGGCGTTCCGAAATCAGGGTTTAGTTGGTTTATTAGTAAGTTCGGCGTACTACTATCAGTTGGTATTATTCAAGCGATAGTAGCAGATGTTATATTACTGTTCGGATTGGGTGTAGAAGTACAAAGCATTCCATACTTCATACTCTTTAGTATCATTACAAGTTTAGCATTTATCGCATTAATTCAATGTTTAGTAACAGCATTCGGTGATGCAGGCCGTTTTATCGCCATCATCACATTAATTATGCAGCTTACAACAAGTGCTGGAACATTCCCGTTAGAGTTGATTCCGAAGTTTTTACAACCATTCAATGCTTGGTTACCGATGACATATTCTGTATCAGGACTGAAAGCAGTCGTATCAAGCGGAGACTTTGACTTCATGTGGCAAAACGTAGGGGTGCTCATGATTTTCATTGTTGTATTATCACTTGGAACAATTGCATCCTTAACTTGGATGCACAAACGACAATTTAGAAATATTGCGGAAAATCAATCGATTGAAGCTTAGAAAAAAGCACCTTTTTGGTGCTTTTTTATTTTAATAGAGGGCATCTTTTCCTTAGTTCATCTATAAATCTTTCTAAAAGCTATAGAAACGAAAGAAAAGGAATTACAACAATTTACAGAGAAACATAGGGTAGAGGAGTTGATATGATGAAAGGCAATCTTACTTATTATTTTATCGTAAATCCGCTAATAATCTTTCTTGTTTATGCCCTTTCACCTATATTGTTTGATAAAGAAGTATATACAAGTATGAAAGATGCATTTGGAATACTTACGTTCTATTATGTGTTAATGGGTGGATATTACTTTATTGATATTTTAAGTGAAAAGATAAAGAAAAAAAGTGATGGAGGATAACAAAATGACTGAAAGTGAAATGAAATTCCGGGATACGACCATTCGTAACTTTTTCGATAAAGAGGATCGTTTAAAATCGATTCCAGGTCAAAAGAAGAAAAAACTAGTATTGTTAGAGCATTTAATTAGCAAGTTAAATGCTGAAAATCAATATACAGAAAAAGAAATTAATACATTTATAAAACAATATCATGATGATTTTTGTACAATTAGACGTGAATTTATTGTACAGGGGTTTATGAATAGAGAGGATAATATGTACTGTATAAACGGGAGAGAAGTTTGGACGAAGTGGGAGGAGTTAAAATAATGAATCAGCGAGGGGATCCCCGCTGATTATAAGCCTGTGCTAGTCTTGCTGTTTCTTTGTAGTAAGTCTATGAACGCTTCAACATTCGAACTTGTAATGTATCCAAGCGTTATATGTTCATCTTCATAGTAAAATATTATTTTTTTGTCAAAGATTCTTCTCTTCGTTTCTATGGATAGAATTTTTTCATAATCAAATTCGGCAATGAATGTGTTTTTATATTGGCTAAAAAAGAGAAGTCTTTGATTAGTAGCAAGTAACATGCCAGGATACGGGACTTTATGCGTAATCATATAGCCAGTAAGTGAACATTTTAAAGTAGATAAAATTTTTTCTTCTTTATGTAATAGTTGTTTTGCAGCTGTTAAGATTGGATTCATTGTATACATTCCTTTTATTTTGATATATGAATATTGTATCAAGAGTAAAAAGATTCTCAATATGTAATATTGCATATTGGCCGTTTTATAGTTGTAATATTATTTTTAAAAAGAAAAAGTACGAGGTGATTCAATGATACGGTTAGTAAAAGAGACTGATGCAGAAGCAATTATGAATATTAGAAAAGAAATTATATTATCGGAAACTACTACAAAATTTTTCATAGTATCCCCAAAGAAGTTACCGAATGATATGAATGCAGAAAGAGAAAAGATACGGAAAAGTAATGAGAAAGGTAATCTTTATATCGTGTATGAAGTAGATGGGAAGGTAGTTGGCTTTTTAATTTTCAACCGATATGAACTAGAACGGTTACAACACGCAGGCACAATGGGAATGGGGATTAAAGAGGCGTATTGTAATCAAGGCATCGGCACGAAATTAATTGAATTTCTTATTAGTTGGGCGAAAGGGCAGAAAGGTTTAGAGAAAATTTGTTTAGGTGTAGTTTCTGTTAATGATCGGGCAATTAAAGTGTACAAACGTATGGGCTTTGTAGAAGAAGGCAGACAACGAAAGCAAATAAAGTATGAAGATGGATCATATGGAGATGACGTATTGATGGGGTTTTATATTGAATAAAGGATATATGGTATTAAGAAAAGGAATGTACATAACGTAAATTTCTAAAAGCAGTATATTGCCCATGCATTAACAGACTTTTACCTATGTATAATATTAATATAGTAAAATCATAACAACCGATATTGCAGTTTCCAATAATATACTATATAATCAATTTAAGAAAACGTTTTCATGCAAAGGGGGAGAATTTCGTGTCGACTATAGAGGACGTGGCGAAATTAGCGGGGTTATCAAGGACAACGGTTTCTAGGGTGATTAATAATCATCCATATGTTTCAGATGAGAAGAAAAAAAGGGTTCAATTAGCAATGAAGCATTTAGGCTTCGTTCCTAATTCTGCGGCGAGAAGGCTTCGTAAACAAAAAACAGAAACAATTGCGGTGCTCGTTCCAAGGATTACAAATCCTTTCTTCAGTAGATTTATCGAAGCAATCGAGATTGCTGCTTCTGAACATAAATATAAACTGATTATTTGTCAAACAAGATATTTACCGGAAAAAGAGATGGAGTATTTACAATTATTATCTACGAAGCAAGTAGATGGGATTATTCTATGTTCACTAGAAAATCCGTGGGAAGATGTAGAGCCATACTTACAGCATGGTCCAATCGTGTTGTGTAATGAATATATTGAGGAAGCAAATATTCCAACAGTGAAGTTTGATCATGCGCAAGGAGCATACATAGCTGCGAAGCATGTGTTAGATCAAGGATATCGTAATCTTATTTTTTGCCGTGGTAACGAAACCAAAGTCGTTAGCCAGCAGCGAAAAATGGGCTTTTTACGTGCAATAACTGAGAAGAGCCGCCAAGTAGAAGCGATTGACTTTCTTGAAAACGCTTTCTCTTGGGAGGATGGAAAACGAATATTCCATGAAGTATTAAAGGACAAAAAAAATCCTACCGCGATTTTGGCAGGAGGCGATGAGGTAGCAGCTGGAATTATCTCAGAGGCGAAACGCCATAACTGGAGCATTCCAGATGATCTCGCTGTTATCGGTTTTGATAATCAAATATTATCGCAGATTACAGAACCAGGTATTACGACAATTGAACAGCCAATTGATGAAATGGCCCGAAAAGTTGTCGACCTAATGATGGATAAAATCCATACGAAAAATTATCGAAAAAAAGAATTGTATGAGTTTGAACTGGAGCTCTTGGTGAAAGGTTCAACGATGAAGGATAAGATGTTATTAGCCTAGTAGACTATGTCTGCTAGGTTTTTTTATGTTCACAAACTACTATTCTTCGTGAACGCAATCGTCACATTTGTTATGGTATGCTTCGTGTTGCTCATCAATTTCTTTCCCACAGTGCGCACAAGTTTTCGTCGGTAAATTTCTGAAAAACTCCATTGGTTGATCGATCATGTCAATCCCTCCATTTCCATTTCTTACTATCATTGTATTAGTACAAAAAATAAAAGTCAACAACTGTTTTATAACAAAATTGAAAATTAATGAAAAAGTTTAGGAAATGGATTATAGTTAACAATGTAGGATGTAAGTAAAACATGCATTCCTACTCGGTTTTAGAAAGGATGGATACATATGAAAATGACTGTTGTCGGCTTTTGGGGCGGCTTTCCAGAAGCGGGAGAAGCAACGTCGGGGTATTTGTTTGAACACGATGGTTTTCGTTTACTTGTAGACTGTGGTAGTGGTGTACTAGCACAGCTTCAAAAATATATAACACCATCTGATATAGATGCAGTTGTACTGTCGCACTATCATCACGATCATGTTGCAGACATTGGGGTATTGCAATATGCGAGACTAATTACGAGTGCGACAACAAGGCAACTACCAGAACTACCAATATACGGTCATACATTTGATGAGAATGGATTCCATTCTTTAACGCATGAACCGCATACGAAAGGAATCCCGTACAATCCAGAAGAAACACTTCAAATTGGAACGTTCTCGATTTCATTCTTAAAAACTGTTCATCCTGTTACATGCTTTGCGATGCGCATTACAGCAGGTAATGATATCGTAGTGTACAGCGCTGATTCAAGTTATATTCCTGAATTCATTCCATTCACGAAAGATGCTGATCTTTTCATTTGTGAGTGTAATATGTATGCACATCAAGAGGCTGCAAAAGCAGGACATATGAATAGTACAGAAGTAGCAAGTATTGCAAAAGATGCGAATGTAAAAGAACTTTTATTAACGCACTTACCGCATACAGGCAACCCATCTGATTTAGTAACAGAAGCAAAACAAATTTTCAGTGGTCACATTACGCTAGCGCATAGTGGCTACGTATGGAACTCATGAGGTGATACGATGTTATTTATTGATAATAAAGGAATTACTGATCCTAGAATAAACTTAGCAATTGAAGAATATTGTGTGAAAAATTTAGATATTAACGAAACATATTTACTGTTTTACATTAATGAGCCTTCGATTATCATTGGTAAAAACCAAAACACAGTAGAAGAAATTAATGCAGATTACGTAAAAGAAAAAGGTATTCATGTCGTTCGTCGTCTATCAGGCGGAGGCGCAGTATATCATGATTTAGGAAACTTAAACTTCAGTTTTATTACGAAAGATGATGGAGACAGTTTCAGCAACTTCAAAAAATTTACAGAGCCTGTAACGAAAGCGCTTAGTAAATTAGGCGTAAATGCAGAACTAAGTGGTCGTAACGACATTTTAGCTGAAGGTAGAAAAATTTCAGGTAACGCACAGTTCGCAACGAAAGGTCGTATGTTCAGCCACGGTACGTTACTATTTGACTCTGAAATCGATCACGTCGTATCAGCGTTAAAAGTAAAAATGGATAAGATTCAATCAAAAGGAATAAAGTCAATCCGTAGCCGCGTTGCGAACATTACAGAGTTCCTAAACGAAGAAATGACGACAGAAGAGTTTAGACAACTTCTTCTAGAAACAATTTTCGAAGGAGAAACAGAAATCCCAACGTACGAATTAACAGAAAATGATTGGAAAGAGATCCATAAACTTTCTGAAGAACGTTACCAAAATTGGGATTGGAACTATGGAAAATCACCGAAGTTCAACTTACAACATTCACACCGCTTCCCAGTTGGACAAGTTGATGTTCGCCTTGAAGTGAAAAAAGGAACAGTAACAGAATGTAAAATTTACGGCGACTTCTTCGGTTCACTAGATGTTCATGATATCGAAGAGCGTCTAACAGGCGTTCAGTTCGATAAAGATGCATTCACTGCAGCTTTAGAAGGCGTAGATATCGCACGCTACTTCGGTAACATTACAACAGAAGATTTCTTACATTTATTCTTCTAAAAATGAGGGAGGCTGCCATAAAGGCAGCCTCTTTCTTTTTGTAGTTTTGTCGATATAATTCCATTTACCACAAAATGTATACTTACAGGACATCTGCCTCTTATAAAGGAATATATATATGAAAAGGAGGCGAATCGAAATGAAAAGAGTAATGTACGTTATATTATTGCTCAGCTTCGTCATCGGAATGACAGCGTGTAACAGTGGATTGCCCTCAAGTCGTACAATTTTGTCTATCGGAAAACCGGCTGAGGATAATGTTATATATTTTACGCATACAGATAACAAACGAAAGATACATGATATACAAGACATGTTTCAAAATAAGAAGTGGAAAAGAAATGAAACATTCAGCACTGTTAATAAAACGCCAGATGTCGTCTTATCAATAGATGAAAACAACAAAGGGTTACCGACGTTATATGTTACGGTGTATTTTCATGAAGATGGAGCGGACGCTCTTAACTTGCACGGCGAGCATACGACGTTAAATAAAGAGGAACTTAATAAACTTAGAGAAAAGATGAATGCATATTATCCTAAAATGATTTCTGGTCTAGTTTCATAAATTACTTACAAATAAAATCCCCTTATTCTTCCAAAGTAAACTAAGAGTAGGTGGTCTGTCTATATGCAGTTAATAGAATATCACTTGCCACTTTAATTTTCTTTTAATATAATTAATTTAGAATTTTTAAATATTCTAAATTTTATAAAGGTGGGGTTTTTGTGAATCTCGTTCAATCTTTGGCTGAAACGGCAAAAAAGAAGGGGGATAAACCGGCTTATATATTTATGGATCAGTCGGTCTCATATGACCAATTAAACAAAATGGTCACAAGGTTTTCTGGAAATTTAGCAGAAATGGGCATTGGAAAAGGGGACAATGTCGCATTAGTTGTTGGGAACTCACCACATTTTTTGGTCGGTTTATACGGAACAATGAAAGCCGGAGCAACTGTTATTCCAGTTAATCCAATTTATACAGCAGACGAAATGCATTATATTTTACAAAATGGAGATGTAAAAACAATCATCGTACTCGACGTCCTTCTACCTGTTATACAATCTCTTACAACAAGACTTCCTTCATTAGAAAACATCATCATATGCGAAACCTCATCAGATTTTAACCATACAGAAACCGAAAAAATGAAAACGTTTACTAGTTTTGTGGGGGCTGGAGATACAACTTACGAAGGTCCTGAACTAGATGAAGAAGATGTAGCGGTTATCCTATACACTTCGGGCACAACTGGAAAACCGAAAGGCGCTATGTTAACACATAAAAATTTATATAGTAATGCGAGCGATGTGGCTTCGTATTTACAATATACGGCTGATGACCGTGTTGTTGCGGCACTGCCTATGTTCCATGTATTCTGTTTAACAGTTGCGGTAAATGCACCGATTGTGAACGGGGCAACGATTTTAATGTTACCGAAATTTAGTCCGAAAGAAGTATTCCGTATTTGTCGCACGTACGAACCAACGATCTTTGCTGGCGTACCGACGATGTACAATTATTTATATTTATTTGAAGAAGCAAGTGCAGAAGATGTGAAGACGCTTCGTCTTTGTATTTCCGGTGGCGCATCGATGCCTGTTGCTCTTCTACAAAACTTTGAAAAACGTTTTAACGTTATTGTTTCAGAAGGATACGGTTTATCAGAAGCATCACCAGTTACTTGTTTCAATCCGCTAGATCGTCCTCGTAAACCAGGGTCGATTGGCACAAATATTTGGCATGTAGAAAATAAAATTGTAAATGAACTTGGGGAAGAAGTACCTGTCGGCGCAGTCGGCGAATTAATCGTTCGCGGACCTAACGTTATGAAAGGATACTATAATGCACCAGAAGATACAGCTGCGACATTGAAAGACGGCTGGCTATATACAGGTGACTTGGCGAAAATGGATGAAGAAGGTTACTTCTATATCGTTGATCGTAAAAAAGATATCGTCTTAGTTGGCGGTTATAACGTATACCCTCGTGAAGTAGAAGAAGTATTATATACGCACGAATCAGTAGCGGAAGTTGTTGTAATCGGTGTTCCTGATGAAAACTTAGGAGAAGCAGTGCGAGCTTACGTCGTTCTGAAACAAACGAACGTAACAGAAGAAGAACTAATGCATTACTGTACGTTACATTTAGCGAAATATAAAGTGCCGAAAAGCATTGAGTTTTTAATAGAATTACCGAAGAATACGACGGGTAAGTTGTTAAGAAGAGCATTGAGAGAGAAAGCGATGCAAGTGTAAAAATGAGGCAACCATCTTTGAAGGTGGTTGCCTCATTTTTTTGTGCATTGATTAAGCTGTGGTGCCATATATTTAAAGCTTCATATGACCAACAAGGAGGAGATATACATAGAACAGAAGGGATTAACGCTTACGGCGAGTGCAATATCTTATTTGTGAAATTATGGATGAACTCTGAAAATGATAAGAACGGTAATTTTAATCAAAATGGAGTAATGAACCGTGAATCAATGGCTACGGTGTTAGTAAATGCATATAAATTAGAATGGAATGAAAATAGTAAGTTACCAAAAGAATTTGCTGATTTGAAAAATCATTGGGCTCGAAGTATGCCAATATTTTAGTTTAGCAAGAAAATTTAAAATCCAAGTTGACACATATGAATTACAGAATTAAAATGAAAAGAAATCGAATACAATACATTAGAAGCTAATCAGATAAACTGAAGGCGCACAATGTTCACATTTGTGAATATATTGTGTGCCTTTTTCTATTGTATAAACTAAGGGGGCTTAACGATGAAAAAGTGGGGTAAGGCAGCGTTTATGAAAAGTACAGGTGTTTTATTATCAGCAGTTGTACTTTTATCAGGGTGTGGTTCGGCAACATCCACTAGTAATTCTGAAGGAAGTGGGGATAAAAAAACAGTTGAGCTTTTAAATGTTTCTTATGATCCAACTAGGGAGTTATATCAAGATTTTAATAAAGATTTTGCGAAGTATTGGAAAGAGAAGCACGGGCAAACAGTAAATGTAAAACAATCACACGGGGGATCTGGAAGTCAGGCGCGTTCTGTTATTGATGGCTTAGAAGCAGACGTTGTTACACTAGCACTTGCTTATGATATTGATGCCATTAGTAAGAAAAAACAACTAGCAGAAGATTGGCAGAAGCGACTTGCGAATAATTCCACTCCATACACGTCAACAATTGTATTTCTTGTTCGAAAAGGAAACCCGAAAGGAATTAAAGACTGGGATGATTTAACGAAAAAAGGTGTGTCTGTCATTACACCAAATCCAAAAACATCAGGCGGAGCACGTTGGAACTATTTAGCGGCGTGGGGATACGCATTGAAAAAATATAATAATAGTGAAGATAAGGCGAAAGAGTTTGTTAGCCAAATTTATAAAAACGTAGAAGTATTAGATTCAGGAGCGCGCGGAGCAACGACAACATTTGTTGAAAAAGGAATTGGTGACGTATTAATCGCATGGGAAAATGAAGCGTTATTATCTCAAAAAGAGCTTGGAAAAGATAAATTTGAAATTGTAACCCCTTCTATTAGTGTACTTGCAGAACCACCAGTAGCGGTTGTAGATAAAGTCGTTGATAAAAAAGGAACGAAAAAAGTAGCAGAAGGGTATCTTGAATATTTGTACTCAGAAAAAGGACAGGAAATTGCGGCGAAAAACTTTTATCGTCCGCGTAATGAAAAAGTAGCAGAAAAATATGCATCTCAATTTCCGAAAGTTCAATTATTTACAGTAGATGAACTATTTGGTGGCTGGAAAAAAGCACAAGAAAAACACTTTAATGACGGCGGCGTATTCGATAAAATTTATCAAAAATAATGCGTACTGCTAAAGGGGGATGAGGTGAAAGAGGATGAGGAAGAAGCGTGTTTTACCAGGGTTTGGATTATCGCTTGGATTTACAATGTTGTACATGAGCTTATTCGTACTTATACCACTTTCTATCGTATTTATTCAAACTTCACAGTTAGGTTGGAAGAAGTTCGCTGGGGTTATAACGAACGAGCGTGTGTTGCATTCCTATCAAGTTAGTTTTACAACTTCATTTGCAGCTGCTATTGTAAATGCCATTTTCGGTTTATTAATAGCTTGGGTGCTCGTACGCTACAAGTTTCCAGGGAAACGACTATTAGATGGACTCATTGATTTACCGTTTGCACTTCCGACAGCTGTAGCTGGTATTACACTTACAACGCTTTATGCGGAAAATGGATGGATTGGGAAAATATTTAGTCTGTTTCATATAAAAGTAGCTTTTACACCAATCGGAATTATCGTTGCGCTTACTTTTATCGGTTTACCATTTGTCGTTCGAATGGTGCAACCAGTGCTGCAAAATATTGATAAAGAAGTAGAAGAGGCAGCTTCGAGCTTAGGTGCATCCCGCTTGCAAATATTTGTGAAAATCATTTTACCAGAAATCTTTCCCGCTCTTCTTGCAGGTTTTTCACTCGCATTTGCAAGAGCATTAGGAGAATACGGATCTGTCGTTTTCATCGCAGGTAATATGCCGATGAAAACAGAAATTGCGCCACTGATGATTATGACGAAACTAGAACAATATGATTATGCGGGGGCAACAGCTGTAGCGACCGTGATGCTTATTATTTCTCTCCTTTTCCTTCTTCTTATTAATATGATTCAAAGCTGGAGTAGAAGGCATGAACTAAAAAGTGAATAGGAGGAGAGAAAATGGAACCAACATTATTAGAAAAGAAAATAGTAAAAAGCGTATCAGCTAAAAAAGAATCTAAGCTTGTACCAGGCATATTAATTACGATTACAGTTTTATTTTTATCTCTCTTTCTATTACTGCCACTCATAACTATTTTTCTAAAAGCCTTTGAAAGAGGGATGGATGTATACATTGCCGCTATTACAGATCAAGAAGCATTTTCAGCAATTAGATTAACGCTTCTCGTTGCGTTAATCGTTGTGCCGCTTAATACGATATTTGGGGTAGCGGCCGCATGGCTTATTACAAAGTTTCAGTTTAAAGGAAAACAAGTATTACTCTCTCTTATTGAACTGCCGTTTGCTGTGTCACCAGTTATCGCAGGATTAGTATTCGTTTTACTTTTCACACCGAGGGGTGCTCTTGGCGAATGGTTACTTGAACATGGAGTGAAACTCATTTTCTCTGTACCAGGCATTATTATCGCAACAATCTTTGTAACCTTCCCGTTCGTTGCACGTGAATTAATTCCCATTATGCAGGCGCAAGGGAAAAGTGAAGAAGAGGCAGCTTTATCACTTGGCGCAAGTGGCTGGAAAATGTTTTGGCGCGTTACGCTTCCAAATATAAAATGGGGTCTTTTGTACGGCATGATTCTATGTAATGCCCGTGCTATCGGTGAGTTTGGAGCCGTTTCTGTCGTATCAGGTCACGTGCGCGGTATTACGAATACGATGCCGCTCCATATTGAAATTTTGTACAATGAATATCAATTTTCAGCAGCATTTGCAGTAGCGACGTTAATGTCATTAATTGCAGTGTTTACACTCGTTATAAAAAACTGGATTGAATGGCGAATGGAAAAACGACAATAAGAGGGGGATTACGGTGAGTATTCAAATTCAAGGTGTATCAAAGCAATATGGTACATTTCAAGCACTAACAGACATTCATTTGGATATTCCAAAAGGTGAACTTGTTGCCTTATTAGGCCCGTCAGGTTCTGGGAAAACGACGTTATTACGCATTATTGCAGGATTAGAAGAAGCGGATGGAGGCTCTGTTTCATTTGATGGGGAAGATCTAACAGACATTCACGTGAAAAACAGGCAAGTCGGTTTCGTCTTTCAGCACTATGCGCTCTTTAAACATATGAATGTATTTGAGAATGTCGCTTTCGGTTTAAAAGTAAGAAAGAAAAGCTTAAGACCGTCAGCAGAAGCGATAGAAGAAAAGGTAACAGAATTATTAAAGCTCGTAAAAATGGATGGCTTTGCTAAACGTTATCCAGCGCAATTATCTGGTGGACAACGTCAACGTATTGCACTAGCCCGGGCACTTGCAGTCGAACCGAAAATTTTATTACTTGATGAACCGTTCGGTGCACTCGATGCAAAGGTGAGAAAAGAATTACGAAGATGGCTCCGAAAATTACATGACGAATTTCAAATTACGAGCGTATTCGTAACGCATGATCAAGAAGAAGCGTTAGACGTTGCAGACCGTATCGTTGTAATGAATGAAGGTCGCATTGAACAAATGGGAACACCGGAAGAAGTATATGAAAACCCAGCAAGCCCGTTCGTTTACGATTTTTTAGGAAATGTAAATTTATTTCACGGCCGCGTTCATAAAGGAAAGCTAAATGTAGGATCGGTCGAACTAGAAGCACCAGAGCATAAGCACGTTTCCAATGTAGACGGAATAGCCTACGTAAGGCCGCATGACTTATCAATCTCTCGTACGAAACAAAGCATAGATGCAATCCCGGCAAAAGTATCTTATTCTCACGCAGTCGGAAATATCGTATATGTAGAATTAAAACGAGACGGAACAGATGAATATTTAGAAGCAGAAATTACGAAAGAACAGTTCAAGCAGCTGAACATTCAAGCGGGTGATTTCGTATACGTACAGCCGAAAGAAGTGAAAGTGTTTATTCCGGAGGATTTTGTAATTTAAGAGTGTTCACTCTTAAATTACAAAATCTATTAATAAGAAAAGGTCTCCTAAAAGATATTTTAGGAGACCTTTTCTTTGTTTATCGTAATAACTTTTCTCATATGAAATGTAGTCGGAAGTTTGCATATATAATAGCGGAGCGTGTTCACACAACTATTTGGTACGAGTAGTAATGAAGAGATTCTTCTTACTTTCTTACATAAAATTTTTAATTTTGGATATTTGTATCATATGTTTCTGCGACAAACACAAAGTCTACACGCTCTTTATCAATAAAAATACTTGTTTTAGATGGAAGACCTGTTATGGTAGAAACAATATCAACCTCAACAAGGTCAAATCCTACACGATAAGCATCTTCAATTTCAATTCCACCAGTTAGAAAATGCAATCCATCCCCAAATGACTTAAATACAAATACATTTTCTTTCAAAATTTTATTATCCATTTCAATCCATTCTTCGTTAATATAAATCTTAAATGTTGTGCACTTTGGAACACACTCGATGTGATGTATCCCTTTATAACTATTAAGCGAAAACATATAGGTATGAGTTTCTTTAAAGTTAATATCTATCCCGTATTTAAAAGCAAAGGTTTTATATACCATTTCATAAAACAATGGCATTACAATATCATCCCATGCGTCATAGGCAAAAGCATGAATTGGTATTAGATGAGGATATAAACTTACAATCGCTTTTTGAAAATTAAGTAAGATGGTTGTATCTGTAATTTCTTTTAAAGAATCATCTATTTCATGATCATAATCTTTCGAAATTCTGTTATCAATCATATGACAAACTCCTTACATAGTCTTCTATATACTACGTTTTTCCGCATCATCAGTTTGTTCCTTCTTCAACTAAATTGCAAGTTTAACCGATGATTCCAAAAAGGCCCTTGTCTTATTTTATCAATCGTTAAATCGGATTGGGATACTACAAGCATAAATGAGAAAAGAAATCGTCTTTTCTTTTTTATGATAGATGTATTTATTTTTAAACTGTATTTACTTTACTCTTTATTTTATTTAGATTTGGATATGTAACATTATTGTGTTAAAAAATATTTCAGCGAGGTGAGTTTATGAAAGAAAAGAAATGGTATAGGCAATTAGTCGTAATGGTGTAGGAGTATCATCTAAGGCCATTTTAAATGCCGTTAAAACTGGCGAAAAAGTTATACAAAGTGGCGGTAGAACTAAATCTACTAGTAAACAGGCTGTAGTAGTTTTAAATAAAAAAGGTAAAGTAATTACAACTTTTGCTAAGGGTTCAAAAAAAACTGGGAAAGGAGAAGATAAGGTTGTTTAAATTAAATAAAGAGATGCAGATTTTATTGAAACAGACATTAGAATCACAAAATAAACATTTACTATGGTTAAATGTTTATGAAGACTTAAGTATGATAGAAACTGAAAAAATAAATAAATTGAGAGATATTATAGTACATGAATTAATGAAGAAAGGTTTTGATGAACGAGACAATATAAACGATTTGGGAAGAGCATTAGAAGAGCTAATTGATATCTTAGGAAATTTAATACCTTAGAAAATGTTAAGCTGTATGGCAACGTTTTTAGCAGATGGAAAGTTCCGTTAATTACAGAATGAAAGATTATATAATTTTTAACAATGCGCTTAATACGAGCGTAACTATGATTAGAGAGTTTTGCATGTGTAGAATAACTCCAAAAATATAAGGATATATTCTGAGGGCGTATGATTATATAGTATATTTATTGATTCGAATCTTTAAAAGGAGAGGAAACATGGAGAAAATAATAGGGATTATTCTGATTATAGGTGGTATGATTCCATTAATTTATGCAATGATACAAATCTATCGGCAATGGAAAGAAAAAGGACCTTCTTTTGCCCTTAAATCAATAATTTTCCTAGCCGTAAGCATTTTGCTAGATACTGCAACAACTATTATATTGTGTATAGTAACAGTATTCATTGGTATTTGTTTAATTATCTACACATAATAAGTTCAAGAAGGCTAACTTATCGATTGTTACTAATTGGAGGGATTGGATGAACTTCATTTTACATGGATCTAAACATACAGTTTTGGCTTCCGTTTTTGACTCATTTCAAGGTAGGGAAAAAGAGTTTAATTGGCTTATAACAGACATGGAGATTGTCGCACATCAGGAAGAGAAACTTATCCGAGATTATCCTAAAATGTCGTATCCAATAGTTTGGATAGCAGGTGAAGATCTTTCAAATCTCGTAAAGAAATATAATCCTCAATTTATTTGGGGCGTACTATCTGCGTTTGATAAGTCTATAAACATTGATATTCATAATTTGCTTGTAGAGCCCTATGCAAATGGAAACGAAGAACTCTGGGTACCAAGTCCAAATATTCAGCATCCCCAAGCAACACTTGAGATTGTTTGTTGGGATTCGTATGTAACGCTTTTTTTAAGTAAAGATGAGGACATCGATGATAAATTTCAAGACTATTTCAAGTCTGTTAAAAAATTGGATTTTTAAATAGGTCGTCCTTGAGTAATAAAATGAATGTATGAATAATAATCTCTTTGATGATTATTGGAATATTAGCTAGTATTTTTGAAAAAGTAGCTTGTAAAATTTCGGAGTGAATTGTTAACTTTTGATGCGATAGGAAATCGCAAATAAATTTATGAAGGAGAATTTAGAGTTGGTAGAGTTTTTTTGAATATTTATTAATTTTGGTTTTAAATATGCTAGTAGCATCTATCGTATTTTTACAAGAGTACTGCATAGGTAGTATAAGACTGTCTCATTATAGGAGAATCTTTGCTACGGTCATGGCTATACGTTCATTGGTGAGTATATGGATCATTTACCCTATGACAGCTACTCTGTTAGGGACGCTAAATATTTTAGTGATTCAATCAATTATATTACTTTTCCTTTGGGGGCTTATGCAGTGTGTAAAGAAGTACGGAGGAAAGTGGTATATTACAATGATTGCACTTATTATTTATGGTCTTAGCTGTTATTTTCATATTATGTATGCGAAAACTGTATAGATAATGAGAGGGTATTTGTAGACCTAGTTACATGATAGTAAGAATCTTTAATAAAAATTATAATAAAATGATGTCAAAAGGGAGACTAAAAGTGCTTATAGAATTTTTAGAATTCATTTCTATCTTGGCTTTAGTAGTTGTATTAACATTAACTGTTATGTTGCAAGATATATTTTTTATAAATATAAATAAACAATATACTGAAACACGTATTGGGGCGATTATTTTTTGTATTCGGATGTTGTTCGGGACATGGGTAGTATTTGTTACAGAAACTACTATAATTGCTGTCTCAAAAGTGACTGCAATTCAATTAATTATTTTACTTCTTTTTTGGGCATGCTCGAAGTATGTACAAAAAACTCGTGAAAATTGGCTAATCACTATAGTTGCTTTTGTTATTTATGGTGTTGGTACATACATGTATATTCAGTTTGCTTTTAGAGGCTATTAATATATCATCAGAAAAGTTAGTGGTTAGAAAGATGCATTTATTAAATGTTTGTATGAAGGAAGAGCGAATATAGGCTCTTTTTTCTTTATATATAGGATAGGACATGTATCTAATCCTCGTGGGATAAATCAAAATAGAGAACGGAAGGAATTATATGAACAAAAAAGAATTAAAATTAAAGCTACTGCAAGGTCTAGGTGAAGAGTTAAAAGAAGACGGTTATAAGATTAGGATTACACAACAAGACCTGGTGAAAAAATTTGATAAAGGAAAAATCGGTATACATTTAGCCTTTATCAATCACCCAGAAGATTTTCATGTGACGGTGGATGTGGGAATTCGGTTTGACGAATTAGAAAATATGAAAAATCAATGGGATGAAGGTTTAACAAGTAAAGAGAAAAAGGAAACCTATACGATTGGGGTTGAGTTAGGGAATTTAGTCCATAGGGAGCAAAAAAGATGGTGTGTTGAAAAGGAAACCGATATTTTGCCTGTTACCATAGATATATTAAAAGAGGTTAAACAGTATTTCATTCCATATATTGATAAGTATGTAGATATGGAAAATGTATTTGATTTATGTGTAAGAGATGATGATGAGGCTGGATTAATAGGGACAATATTTGATGGGACTCGAGCACAAAATGCTATTGGATTAGCTTTGTTATTAAATAAAGAAGAGATGCTAGAACAAATCATTGAGAAAAAGAAAGAGTATTTAAAGACGAGGGATAAATTTGAATTGGAGTTATTTGAAAACTTTCTTTCTAATATGAATCTAGGATAAACAAGGTTAGTTATTCATTTTCGTGATTATAGTGGGGTTAATTGTTTATATCTGGTTTTTCTGGTTGGAAAAACATTAAACTCTAGATTTTCTATTAATCATAAATATTAGTAGCCCCTAGAAGGAAACATTTGACGTTTTTATGATTAGATACAAACTTCGAATGTAACTTATAGGGGTTTTTATTTACAGGTTTTATAATACTGGAAAGCCCATATCAAATTTTAGCCGGTTTGAGATAGTGCCTGCGAGTGATGATGGTGCACTGTAACCTTGAGCAGTAGCGATAGACTTAGCCTTTGGAAGCAAAAACCCCACAGAGTCTAGTCAACTTACCTTTTTAAAAAGTGTATCAAAGAATTATTTATTTGAGCTCAATTATATTATGTGAAATAGGAGTGAGAATCTTGTTCCAAACAATAATTTACGATAAAGCTAAATATCATTATGAAGGAGATTTCCCACAAGAATTACCGATGGAGCAAGCATTTGTACATACTGGAATGTTCTTAGGTTGGATTATTGATAATAATTTATTTAGTGATGAATTTTTAGAAGAGACCGAAGAGGAAATTAATAAATTTAAGCTTAGAAAAATGACTGGGACTCAAGTTTATATGTTCTGGGATGGGGTTTTAAGCGATGACATGTTAAATGATGAAGGGAATCAATTTGCAATAGATTATTTTGATTTTGAAAAAGGTTTATATTTAGATGATTATGATGATGTATTTTTAGAGTGTGATACATTATATCAAGTGCAAGATACTTGGGAAAATTACTTTAAATTAAAAGAAGTGATCGATATTAGGTATACAGAATGGAAAAAACTTAAAAATAACGGGTAAAGAGGACTTTAAGTAATGGAATATTTTTTGTTCCAAATGAAGGTTTATTATATGCTATAGAAAAGGGGAGAAATAATGAAATTCCCAAAAGATGAAGATGGACAAGTATTAAATATGTTATACAAGCAAGGTATAGATTTTAATAAAAAACATATAGTAGATTTCTTTATTGCAATTCCTGATCAAGGTAATGGAGAAAAAATAATTGGCAGAGTACAAGCGCTGGGCTTAAATTGTGAGTTAGATTATAATGAAGAATTTGAAGATTGGACATGTACTTGTTCTAAAGAAATGTTCTTAATTTATGAGGATATCGTAGAGATGCAAAAGGAATTGAATAAACTGGGTGAAGAGTTTGGTGGATATACAGATGGTTGGGGTGCATTTGTGTAATATTGAATTTATTTATCGTGATAAAATAAATTAGACTGAGTAAAGAAACTATTTATGGAAACAAGAGCTTATATAAGCTCTTGTTTCGTTGTATATATTAAGATAGCTTAGTGGTAAAAACGTATATGATATGTGGGGGGCGGGCTGCCTGTAAAAGCCCAATTGGTAAGGGCTGATTAAAGTTTCACTTTATATAGGTTTTGAGAGAGTAAGATATATTGTTTGTAGCAGGATCTTGAAGGAAGGAAGCGTGTGATAATTGGCAATGACGGATGAACAATTCGAGAATTATCTTGTTATGTGTTATGACAAATTAGAAAGTAAACAGCAAAAATTCATTTCGGATTATAATATCGATAACTTTGATGAGTATTGGTATGATCAAGATCAATGTATATTACAGTTTAAAAAAAATGGTCAAGTGTTACTTGAATTTAGTGTTGTTTTTATAGGGTCCTGGTCTGGAAAGAGTAACAGTTGGATGTGGTCTTGGGCTAATGAGAATGTGGCTGATTATACAAGAAGTAAGTCTAACTGTTTGAAAGATTTACAAAAGATTACAGGAAGTGAGGTTTTTATAAATCCACTTTTTGAATGCGATCAAGAAATGGCGTATGAGCTAGCAGCCTTTTCCATTGAATATTTAGATGCAGAAGGAATGTATATGGCACCAGGTGAGAGAAGTGATGTATTTATGGCTGTTATGTCACCGCGTGCGTTGTGAGTAAGCATATTAAAAATATAGATAAGGTAGAATGAAAAAGGAGTACAGTTTAATAAATTAATAAAAGGTATCATAGGTCCCTGATGCCATGGTGATAAATTTAAAGGAGTGAATTATATTGCTTGAAGTAAAGTTTTACGATTGGAAAAAAAAACGTCCTAAAAAACATTATTTGCTTGTACATGAAATTAGGATTTTTGAGTTGATTTTCGCAAAGAAAGTTAGCGAGTTTGAGATGGGATTAAAAGAAATTGAGAAAGTTACTGTTTATTGTTTAGCTAAGGAGCACACTGATGTTTCATATAAAGTGAATAGGGCATCGGGTGAAATTAGTATACTGGTTCCTTATGATTTTATGAATTTCTTAACACTGGAATCAGTTGAAGAGAAATACAAAGAGTTTTGCAAATTAGTACGCCAATATGTTGTCCCTGGACTTGAAGAAAACTCTACTCTTTCATCATCTATTGTTAAAGGGTATATAGAGGAGACTTTAGAAGAGATTGTGAAGCAAAACTATGAAGGGATATTTTTAGTTGGGAAGACACCTAAGAAAAGCCCAAGCCGTAAGAAGATAGCCATATTAAAAGGAATTCATCGTGTTAAAGGTTTCCAGCTACGATGTGAAGTGTATGATGAAAAGGGATTAAAGATTCGAGATCAATTATTGGTGGAAGAGGTAGGGAATGAAATGGTGTATGCAAGATTTTTGGGTACATTAAAATGGGAAAGTGAAAATCTAATAGTAGTTCAATCTAAATCCAGTAGTTGGAAAGAAGAAATCTATCTTTAATAACAAGGTTGTATAGTAGAAGGAGGATTGTAGAGCATAAATGAATTTTTTTCGAAAAAATAAATTAAGTGACATTCAGAAAAAATACTATGAACATTTTGGAGAGCCTAGTCAGATTCTTGAATATACCTGGGGTGAAAGAGGAGCTAAAAGAGTAGAATTAGATAATACCGCTCTAAAAAAAGGAATGCTATACGTTTTAGAATTCCCGAAAAATGAAGATAGGCCAGTATGGACATATGTGACATTAGGGATGTCAGCTGAATATATGACCAATGGTGCTAAAGGAGAATTAATTTGGTTAAATGCAAATCAAAATGAGGAAATGATTGATTTGCTTGCTGGATTAGCACATTATCCATTTATAGATGAGACCTCGTTTGATTATGGGGATACAATTTCTAATGCGGATGCTGAATCTGATTTTTCAATGAATGTGCTTTTAGTAAGCCCGGCAGTTATTGAGGCAGGAGAGTCTCCAGAGCTAATGGAGTTTTTTGAAGAAAAGGAGCTTGATTTATTTTGGTTATTACCTATTCATCAAGCAGAAAAAGAGTATATGATGGAACAAGGAGATGGAGATATTAGTGCGCTCTTTGACCTTTGGCTGGAAAAAGAGATTGATACAGAAACTTTCTGTGATCCACATCGTTTATCTACGGTTTGATAAAAATATTTTAAATAATAATTGTGAGTAAGCATCAAACTTATTAATATTAAGGAAGTTTGATGCTTATTTTTTATGTTTAGAATAAACGAGAGGTTTTTGATATATATGAAAGATATTGTATGTAAAGAATTAATAAGTCTTAAGTCTATTGTTGAAGCCTATCAATTTAAAAAAATGAGTATAATGTCGAGATAGTACTATGGAAAGAAGGCTGAATGTATTAGAGTGTTTTGAAACAAATTGGATGAATGGTTGAATTTATTATTAGAAGAAGTGGTGCGTGGTTTAGTGTGATAGAAAGAAAAAGAGAGTCTTCAAGGGATATGTATAAGAGAGTAAAGGAGAGAAAATATGTCTTTTTATAAAGAGGAAATAAAAGGGGATAAATTGATTATAAGTGATGAAAGCATTGATATTTTAATGGATGCTTTTCAAAATAAAGGTGAAGAGATGCCTAAAAATATATCATAGAATTTCATAGCGACGATATTACTCGCGGGATCTTATTATGAATAAGTAAAAAACGAAGAGTCTAAATAGTCCCTTCGTTTTTTTACTTTATTTTTTCTCTACTAATTTCTTATTCTTCCAATCTAGTGTGAACAATTTATTAAATGTTTTTTGATCAACGTCTTTTACGTTGTTTCCAACCCAGTTTGCAGTTCCGAATGTGAAGCCTGGACGAAGTTGGTAGTCATCGGCGTGTTTTGTATAAGCGACTTGTAAGTTAGATTGATCTGTATTTTTTTCAGAGATAACAACAGCAATCATACCAGGAGAGAAACCGCTATTTGTTAATGCTGGAAGTTGATCCATCGGTATTAAATTACCTTTTGCATCAGATTCATATAGGTATGTGCGAGAGTACATGAAAAGTTGGTTTCCATATAAAGAATGATAGGAGTCACGTGTGTAAATACCCCAGTTTTGATTGTTATATCCGTTAAAGAATACGTTCCATTTTACGTTTTTGTTCGTTTGGTCAATTAAATTTGTTTTATAACTAGTTTGTTTATAGCTTACAGAGTCAGACCAAGTGACTTGACCAGTTGCACCAGCTTCACCGCTAGGGCCATTAGGCGTTACAGAAGCTTTAACAGAGCCACCAAGTTGATAAGATACGCTAGATGTTACAGTCGTTTCTTCTACAGCATTTGTAGGCGCTACGTTAAAGAAACGAGCGCTGTTATCTTGAAGGTTAAATGCAACATCATATTGTGAAGGATAACGTAATGTTGCACTAGCGCCAGGGATTGGGTAGTTATCAATAGGTGCATCACTTATAGTAGGATTTGCTTTTAGAAAACTACCAGTTGTATTAATAACGGCAATCTGTTTATCAGCGCTTGGATCATCGATAAAAGTTACCTTTAAAGACATTGTCATATTATCAGCTTGATCATTATTAAATGTATTATAGCTCGTATGTGTTTTTGCATTTTGCCCGATATCTGTTACAACTTGTGACGTCGTTTGAGCGTAAGTAGCAGGTGTTGAAAGAGTTACAGCACTACTAGCAAAAACAGCGGATAATGCTAAACATTTTAAGTAGGTTTTAGAACGTTTCATACAATCACTTCCTTTTATCTTTGTCGATATATGTCGTATTACATTTATATCGTAACATGAAAATAAAACGGAATGGATGGTTATGCATAATTGCATAGATGAGTTTTGAAGGATAAAGATAATAGAATTTCATCCAACACTTAAGACTCGAAAATGTCCATTACAGCCGTTCTTAAAAATTTTAAGACAATATGTTTATCAATGTTCTTATTCTGAAGATTGAAGCGCTTAATATTTACGTTATAAGTGCATAACAAGTTATAATAAAAGAAATCAATAAGGAGGCTGGCTGTGAAGAATCTTCGTTATCTCAATATATTTACGATATTAATTATATACACACTACTTATGTTTTACATCGGCTGGAACGGATGGGTTTGGCTTCATGCGGTATTTGGCTGGGAATCTTGGGGATATTATGCTTTCATAGTCGCATTTATTTCATATGCGTACATTCTCGTGCAAGTGTTTAAGTTTCTGCCATTTCTGCGAACGATAGGTTCGATTTGGTTTGCGGTCATACAATATGCACTTATGTTGTTGCCATTAGCTAATATTATGGTCTTTCTTTTACAGTTTTCAGTAGAGAAAGAAGAGGCAATTATTTGGACAGGAGCGGCTGTGATAGCTGCATTTATCTTTATCTTTGCGTACGGAGTATTTAATGCGTATAGTCCGGTAGTAAGAAAGTACGAGGTGCACATACCGAAAAAGGTAGAGGGGCGTAAAAGTTTACGCATTGCGATGGCTTCTGATATGCATTTCGGTAAACTGTCTGGCGTTTCACATTTAAAAAGACTTGTTCGTCATGTAAATGAGATGGAACCTGATATTATTTTACTGCCAGGTGATATTATCGATGATCATCCAGGTGTGTTCATTCAAAAGAATATGGGATCGATCATGAAACAAATGAAAGCTCCATTAGGCGTATATGGCGTTTTAGGAAACCATGAATACTACGGCAGAGCAGTTCCAGAGTTTTTACAAGAGATGGATAAGATTGATATTCGTATTCTTTTAGATGAAGTAATTACAATTGAAGATGACTTTTATCTCGTTGGAAGAAGAGATAAAACAGAGCGAGATCGTCAAAGCTTTAAACAATTAATGAGTACGGTAGATAAATCGATGCCTGTTATCGCAATGGATCACCAGCCATTTGAGTTGAAACAAGCAGCAGCGGCAGGTGTAGATTTATTATTATCCGGTCATACGCACCGCGGACAAATGGCGCCCAATTATATTGTAACGAGAAGAATGTACGAGCTAGACTGGGGATACGCACAAAAAGGCGCGTTCCACGCAATTGTTTCTTCTGGATTTGGATTTTGGGGACCCCCGCTTAGACTTGGTAGTAGGTCGGAGATTGTGCAGGTAGAAGTTACGTTTGAATAGGGGTTATGAAATAGAGAGCTGATTGCTCTCTATTTTTTTCAATAAAAACAAATAACAATAAATATTTATGTTGGTGCTAATTTCATAAAAGAGATACGATTATAAGACTCGATTAAAATAAAGGGGGGGGGATTGTAAGTGATCATATCAGATGTACTATACGGAGAATTTGAAGTGGATCAAGTAGTAGAAGAATTAATTTCAAGTAAGTCTATGCAAAGACTAAAGGGAATTCATCAAAATGGCGCAAGTTACTTAGTGAACGAGAAATGGAATGTAACGCGCTTTGATCATTCAGTTGGTGTTATGTTATTAGTTAAAAAACTAGGTGGTTCAGTAGAAGAACAGATCGCTAGTTTACTGCATGACGTATCGCATACTGCCTTTTCCCACGTGATTGATTACGTTTTTGATAATGAAGATGAAAGTTATCATGAAGAGATATTTAGTTCTGTTGTGAAAAACTCAGAAATTCCAGCGATCCTTGCGAAGCATGGTTATAACTATGAAGATATTTTATTAGATGATTCGAAGTGGACATTACTGGAAAGGTCAGCGCCCGAATTATGTGCAGATCGAGTGGATTATACGTTACGAGATATGTATACATACGGATATATTTCTTTAGAAGAGGTTCATAGATTTTTAGAGGATATTATCGCAGTAGAGGGGAAAATGGTCCTTCAAAGTATCGAAATGGCAGAGTGGTTTACAGAAACGTATTACAAAGAAGTAATCGATTTCTTTATGAAACCAATGAATATTTACGGAAATGATATGTTAGTGAAAACGTTAAAGTTAGCTCTTCATAAAAAGGTTATTCATGCAGATGATTTCCTTCTTGAAGATGCTGAGCTTATTTCGAAATTGCAGCAATGTAATGATTCAGAAGTCCATGCTTTATTAAGAAAAGTTCATCCCAATGTAAAAGTAAAAGAAGATAGAGACGATTACGATTTGTATCAGAAAAATAAAGTCCGTCTTATTGATCCTCCGTTACTTCGTGAAGGTGAAGTTATTCCAGCATCTGTTGTGTCAGAAAACATAAGACAGATGAGTGATATTGCTTATGAAAAAGCGGTGAGAGGGATGTATGTGAAAGTGATTTCGAATTAAAAAAGAAGTAGCGCATCGTTTTTAGAGCGCTACTTCTTTTTTATTAATGATCAAACCAATTCCAAATCTCAATATCTCCAAGAGTCGCATAACGTACGTGCGGGGAGTTTTGTAATTTTAATAACTCTTTCGATGGGCCAGTAATAACAATTCCGTATACTTTTACACCGTTGTCCTTTACATATTGATAACGTTTATCTAAGTTTAGTTCTTTCTCAGAAAGCGCTGATATTTTGCTTACCGTTTTTTTATGGATAGAAAGGATGCGCATCATTTCGGTTACTTTGTCTTCTTGCGTTTTCTGCCCGTCAGTTTCATTATCGAGGAATCTTACATGTTCTGGAAACCCTATAGCTTCTCCGCCATGTAGGATATAGTCATCTACATTTTTTCTTTCTTGTCCTGTATCTAAAGCGTACCATACAGGAGTTGGAGGGAGTTCTTGTGCCTCGAATGTGCTATATAAAAGCGGTTCTAATTCTTTTAAAGTGTAAGCTTTATCAAAAGAAATTGCTACTTCTGCAACGGTTCCATCATGTACTTTTGCAAGTGTATCCCATACTTTTTTTGATGAATCCTTTAAATAATCACCCTGCTCTGTTTTTGGATGAACAAAGAAGAGTTTTGGTTGATAGAACGGATTCATCCAAGTTCGCTTCGTAACATCTACAGATGATAAGAAGCTTTTTGTTTCTATTGTACCGAGGGGCATTTCTTTTTTACCGACGGTTCGTACTAAATCAAATTGGCTATTCGTACGGAAAAAAGCTTCTACACTTGTTCCGCCTCCCATAACACGGCTATTTGGGATCGTTGCTTCAAGTGCAAGCGAAGGAACCTCTCTAATTTCTTCTAGCCTTTTATCATTATTAGCTTGAAAATAAAAGGCTGATAATACCCCGCCGATTATATAGATAACGATGCAAATTGATAATATAAAACCAAACGTTTGTAAACGATGTTTCCACTTAATTCTCCAAAAAGGAATTTTAAGATTTTTTGGAGGTAACTTTTTCTTAATTGGTTCTGTTTTTGTTAACAGCTCATCTAAGTAAGCTTCACACTCTTCACATGACTCAATATGACTTTCTAACAGTTCTTGTTCATCATGCGTGAGCGTTCCATTTTCATACTTCTTCCATAGTTTTTTAAATTCTGTACAACCCATCCGTATCACTCCTTTATGCTTTTCGTGTCTTTCCGTCCCCTGTGTAATTCAATTTTCACTTTCGCTAATGAGAGACCAGTCATTTCTGCTATTTCCTTATAGGAGAATCCATAGTAATCTCGTAGTAGTAGGACATTTCGTCTTTCGAGCGGAAGAGAAGATAAACTGTCTAACCAACTAGCAATCTCATGTTTTACGAAATATTCATGTTCTGTACTGGGCACGTTTGGTAAATGGAATTCTTCCACTTTTGTTGTTTTATATTTTTTCTCTTTTCGATACCAATCGATAAAGGCGTTGTAGGCAATTGTAAATAACCACGGCCTAATTTCTTCGCCTTTGTAATAATCAATATGGACGAGCATGCGGTAAAATGTTTCCTGCATGAGATCTTCCGCACAGTGAGAATCTCCGGTTAGGGAGAGAAGATAGCGAAATAAATCATGCATATGATCTGAATAAATGTCTTCTAATGATTGTTTGCGTTTCACTAATTTCCCTCCCTTCATACATAACAACGAAATACATATAAAAAAGTTACAATTTTTTATGGAATTATAGTAAAAAACGTCAAGAATTGGATTGCGTTCTCTTTTATCATAATACATATAAGGCGGGTGAACAGAGATGGAAAGCTATGAAACACAAATTCAAAGGTCAATTGATTATATTGAGGAAGATGTAATGGAAAAACAAACGCTGCGTAATTTAGCTCGCATTGCAGGTTTTTCTGAGTCGCATTTTCATCGTGTATTTCAGGCATTAGTAGGTGATACAGTAATGGAGTATGTTCGAAAGAGGAGGTTAGCCCGGGCAGCTTATCAACTTTCTCATACGGCTGAAAAAGTTATTGATATCGCGTTTGAACATGGCTTTCAATCTCACGAAACGTTCACGAGAGCCTTTAAAAAATTATTTCAAATGACACCGAGTGAATATCGAAAACAAGAAATCGAAACACCGATGTATTACAGAGTGAATGTAAAGCAAAGAAAATTAAATCCGTATTTAGGGGGCATACAAATGGAATATCGTATTGTAAATAAACCAGAATTTTTAGTGGCGGGTTATGAACTGAAGACGACAAGTAAAGAAGGGAAAAACCATCAAGACATTCCAGCATTTTGGCAAGAATATTTACAAAAAGATCTTGGGACAACAATTCCGAATCGTAAAGATACGAGCCAATGGGTAGAGCTTGGATTATGTACTGATTTTAATTTAGAAACAGGGGACTTCACTTACATTATCGGAATGGAAGTTATAGACTTTGAAAATGTACCAAATGAAATTGCGAAGCGTACTTTCCCGGCAGCAACATATGCAGTATTTACAACGCCGAAAGTTCCTCATGAAGAAATGGTATCGTCTATCCACCAAACTTGGAATGCAGTATTCTCAGAATGGTTTCCGCATTCAGGCTATGAACATTGCGGCGTTACAGAGTTTGAATTATACGATGAGCGTTGCCACGAAGATAAGAGTGAGTTTGCACAAGTAGAGCTTTGGATACCGGTGAAGAAAAAATAATAGGGTAAGAGCGAATCATTGGGAGATGGTTCGCTTTTTCATAAAAGGGGAAATGGGAAAATGTTCAAAAAACTAGAATGTGTATCTATACATACGAAAGATATAGAAAAATCAGTTTCTTTCTATAAAGAAATGGGAATGAAGCAAAACTGGATGATAGAAAGAGAACTAGAAGAAGGGGGTATTTGGACGTTAATAGGATTGAAGTTTCCAGATGAGAAAAGTTCAGAGTTAGTAATAAGCAATCATCCGGATATTAATTTTACGGAAGTCGAAGTATTAGTAGAAGATGTACAACAAACGTATGAAAGTTTAAAAGATAATAAAGATGTAAAGTGGATTCGCGAACCATTTCCAACAGAATCAGGACATGTTGCAGTAATGGAAGCACCTGATGAGAATGTGTTTGTGTTAGTAGGGAAATAGCTGAAATATGGAGTGACCTTTCATAGTGAGTTATGAAGGGTTATTTTTACTTTGTATAGTAGTAGAGGAAGTAGGTTAGTATTGTCGGTTTTTGTCGGTAAGTCGATATATCTAGAAAATCGCTGATATAATTCGAGTTGCGCCGATATAATTTCATATACCGATAAAACACCTCAAAAAAACGATCCACATAATTTCAATTACTGTAAAATCAACCCAGAAAAGAAAAAAGACGCCACATAGCGTCTTTCCTACGAACGAAACGGAAATACAAGAATAATCGTCGTTCCTTTTCCGAGTGCACTATCAACGGAAATTGTCCCGTTATGAGCATGAACGAGCTGTTTTGTAATGGCTAGGCCAAGTCCAGTTCCGATGTTGCTTTCTTCTGTGTTTGTTCCGCGGTAATATCGTTCAAATAGAAGTTCTTTCGTTTTTTCATCCATTCCTTTTCCGTCATCTGAAATGGAGAGTGTAAAGGAATTAGCGTTTTGTGATAATTTTACGATGACAGTAGTTGTTTCGTTATTATGTTTTACAGCATTTACTAGTAAGTTTTCGATAATACGCTGGAACCATTTTTCTTCAATGAAATATTGAATTTTATTTGAGCTCGGTACGAATTCAATATTTTGATTTTGGAGTGTTGGATTGTTAATAAATTGCAATAACACTTTTTGAACGAACTGATTGATTTCAACGTTTACGTGTTGGGCAGGAAGGCTGTTATTTTTTAATTGATACGTTAAGCTTAAATCATCAATTAATGTTGTCATATATTGAGATTTCTCTTTCATAACACTACCAAATTGCTGAATATCACGATCAGTCCAGTTATATTGATTCGATTCGAGTAATAATGCGTAGCCATATATAGAGCTAAGTGGTGTTTTTAAGTCGTGTGTTAGACCGGTAATCCATTCTTCTCGTGTTTGCTGGAGGACTTGCCTCATCGCATCATTTTTTTTGAGTGTAATAGAAAGGTGTTCTAGTGAACTTGTTACATCTCTAAACAAACGGAATGACCATTTTTCTTTACCAGATCGCCGGAACCTGACGGGTTTTCCTTTTTTACTAATAGGTTCTTCATACTTTCCACCAGCGATATTTTTAAGCCAGCGCATCGCATGTAATAACGGTTTCCCGAATTTATTACCGTACCAAATAGAAAGAATGACTAAATAAACAAATACGATAAGAAGGATTAATCCACATCCGATGAGAAACTTCTTAGTAAATACATCTTCAATTTCGTCACCTGGATAGTAGTGCTCATTTTTTGCAGTTACAACGAGAAGGTTGCCACTATTTGCATCGTAAAAGCTAGACGTATTTTCTTTATGATTCCACGGTTCTTTTTCATTAAGGGCGATTTGTATTGCTGAAAATGTTTTTTTCTTTCCAGCTGGATAGGCAAAAACCTCTTCGCCATTTTGATTAAATATTTGAAGTGCTGCTTTTTCTTTAGACAGTAACTGTTTTTCTTGATCTGTTAATGTGAACGAATCCATCGTTAAAGAGGAGTGATCCTTTTGAATTGCTGTCAGTAACGCATTGCTTTTTAACATACCACCATAAATAACAAGTACTTTCTTTTCTTCTAATTCAATTTCCCAATATGTAAATTTATAATTACTTTCGATATGATGTTGTATATATGCGACTAAAGATGTCTTCGTATAAGCATTCGGAACATCATTTGGTGTATTAAAGTGGTAGAGGATTTTTCCGTTTTCATCTACAACTTGGAGCCAATCATTTTTCTCCTTTATTAAATCTTGCACTTCAGATTGTAACGAAATATGCCCATCTTCTGAAGAGATGTATCTTGAAATTGTAAAACTATCAGAATCTGGAATGTTAGGTTCGTATAAAGTACTAGTAAGAAGAAAAATTAAATAAGTAAAAGCAGCAACTACAGCGATAAGTAATGTAACTAAAACAAAAACGTGTTGCATGATAAATTGAATAATAAGTCGTTTATTAAAATTCATATCGTCACCCTACTTTGTAACGAACTTATAACCAAGCCCGCGAACGGTTTTTATATATTCTGGTTTACTTGGATCATGTTCAATTTTTTCACGTAGTTTTCGAATGTGGACCATAACAGTGTTGTCATCGCCATTATAGGCAGGTGCTCCCCAAACTTTTTCGTATATTTCCTCTTTCGAAAATACGTAGTTCGGATTCTCGCAAAAGAAGAGTAGTAGTTGAAAGAGTTGAGCGGAGCATTCGACAATGTGCCCATCTACTGTTAGTTCTGCAGAGTGCTGATCAATTTCAAATCTTCCAAATGAAATCGAGTGTGATTTTTGTTCGTGTGGTACGGTTTGTTTCATATGTCTCCGAAGCTGTGCTTTCATGCGTGCTACTACTTCTAATGGATTAAATGGTTTCGTAATATAATCATCTGCACCGTATGAAAATCCGGATATTTTATCTAAATCAGATGCTTTTGCTGATAGGAAGAAAATTGGACAATCTGTTTGTTGGCGAATGATTGGACAAATATCAAAACCAGATTGTCCAGGAAGCATTACATCTAAAATAATTAAATCGTAATTGTTTTGCTTAGTTAGAGATAAAGCCATTTCAGCTGATGTTGCAGTTGTAATATGAGAAAAGCCTTCTTTTTCAAGAATGGTAGTTAGTAATTGTAAAATTGCTGTTTCATCATCAACGAGTAAAATATTTGCTTGGTACATAAACATCCCTCCTAATTTTCTCGAATATCATATCATCATTTTGTAACTTATGGAATTTTTAAGGAAATTTTAAGGTTTTCTTTCGCAAAAAATTAAGAATCAAATGATATGATAAAAGTAACATAGGGGAGGAGATGAGTGTGAACCCGTTTCAAGTGATGCGAGCTAGATATTTTTTAATTGTATTTGCACTATTAATTTTAATAGCGAGAAGTAGTGGCGATTTGCTAACAAGTATATTTCATATACAAAATTCTTCTTTTATAAATATCCTTATATTCTATATCCTTCCGATGGTATGGATTTCTTATGAGTATAGAAAGCACCACATTTCATTTTCATTATTTGTTAATAAAAATGAAACATTTAACTTGGTACAAGTTTTATACATTACGGTTATGTTATGCATGTTTAGTTACGGGTATCTTATTTTGTATATGTATAGTTTTGCATGGATTACACCGGACTTTATTATGAACGCCCTGCATGAACCAATTGTAGATAGTACTGGGGGATATGTATCTCAAGTCATTAGGGTCGTATTCATCGCACCAATTATTGGGGAATTTGTTTTTCGCGGATTTTTACTTCAACGTTTTGCAACAAAATGGGGAACGAGCATAGCGACCATCGTTGTAGCAATATTGTTTGCGTTGTTACATGTTGATTTCCTCGGTGCAGCCATATTCAGCATCGTATTGTCAATCGTATATATTCGTACGAAAAGTTTACTCATGCCAATTGCAATACATATGTTAAACAATGCATTTGTAATAGGTGCGTCTTTTCTAATAAGTAGAGAAAAAATTATGAGTTTTGCCGATTTCTCAAATTATACGACATTCTTTCCTGGACTTATTATTTTTATAACAGGATTAAACTTAGTACTTATCTTTTTATTTGTTAATCGCAAATATTGGAGTAAAGAAGTGCCAGTTATATATGCAGAGCAGGAAAAGAGCTTTTCAGATGTAGTCGGGAGTAAATGAGATGAAGAAGACGGTTGAAAAAATATTAAAAGACATTATAGATTCTACGTCTATTACAGATATGTGTGATAAAACATTTTGTAATCGGCTTCAACCTGTAGTAGATACGATTGTGTTTCCAGAGTAGTACTTATTTTCTAGTACTCATTTAAAAGAAAATATTATTTCTCTTCTTATTGTGTTCGGGGTTTTACTAATATTTGGTCTAATTGTAGAAGAAATGATGAAGCGCATCTTCAGAAAGAATGAAGAGAAGTATATGTGGATTCATAAAGTATTCGAGAAAGTAATGGTGGCTTTCCTTTTGTTTTATGGTATAAAAACAATCATTTACTTTATAGCTTTGAAACATCATTAATTCGAAATTTGAAAGGGATGTATAAAATTATATGAATGAAACGATATCATCAAATAAGTTTTTTTATTTGATTTTACTTAGTCTAGTGTTAATAACGACAGTGAATGTTATTTTGCGCTGGGAGGAAGCTTATTTTTTCATGTATTTAGCGCTTCATTTGCTAGGGATTTTATGTATAAGTGGTGGAGTCGTTACTGAAAAAAAGAATGAAGAAAGCGTTAATTATATGTGTGTGATCGGTCTTGTTTTACTTTTAGCTGTACAGGGGATTATGAAATATAGTTCTTTCTCTTTACAAGATTTTAGTTTATTAATAGATGTACTTCCTTAAAGAGGCTCTTTATGTTATCTAAAAAGCAAGTAGGGTACGTGTTGGTTTGCAAGTGCGATCCTTATTCCGGATTGTGAACCGAAGAAAGTGTTTAAAGATAGGCAAAACTCTTCTTATGTAGAAGAGTTTTTTTGTAAATAAAAGGATTTCGAGCAATTCACATAATAAGCTTGTTCTAATTTAGCGTGTATGAACTTACAATAATAATAGACAGGCAGCATAGAGGAGGGAATAGCGTGAGGAAGGTTATCGGTTGGTCGCTTTTTTTGTACGTTGGATTTGCGTTACTTATATATTGGTATTTATTTGGATGGAATCATGAACTTATTCCGGACATGTATAAGGGAACGAGTGCAGATCCAGAAACGTTTATGAGTGCTAGAGAGCTTACGCTAAGCCAAGATTATTCGCGCGTGAAAAATTTACTATACTTTTTAGCGACGCCTCTTGAATGGATTATTTTATTATTTGTACTTGTGCTAGGTATTTCAAGAAAGTTTGAGAAATGGTCGAAGGAAACGACTAAAATAAGTGTTTTGCAAGTTGCGATTTATTTCTTTTATTTATCATTACTGACAACAGTGCTTGCCTTACCGATGCAATGGATTGGCCGGAAAGTGTCCGTTGATTACGGCATTTCAACGCAAAGTACACAAAGCTGGATAAAAGATCATGTTATCGGTTTTTGGGAAAGTTATGCGACTATGTTAATTGTAGTTACCGTTCTATTATGGCTTATCCGTAAATTTCCGAAGAGATGGTGGCTCGCAGGATGGGCACTCTCTGTTCCATTTACAATCTTTTTAACATTCATACAGCCTGTCGTTATTGATCCGCTTTATAACGACTTCTCGACGCTGAAAAATAAAGAATTAGAAACGAAAATTTTAGCGATAGCAGACAAAGCGGACATTCCTGCTAAACACGTATATGAAGTAAATATGTCAGAAAAAACGAATGCATTAAATGCTTACGTAACAGGAATTGGCCCTAACGCCCGTATTGTAATGTGGGATACAACGCTTAAGCAGTTAAAAGATAAAGAGATTTTATTTATCATGGCCCATGAAATGGGGCATTATGTTATGAAGCATATATATTTTGGCGTTGCAAGTTATGTATTGCTATCGTTTATAGGTATGTTTTTAATTAGTCGTATTATAAATATGTGTATTCGCAAATGGGGAGATACATTGCAAATTTCAAAAGTGGCATGTTTCTCCATTTTACCTTTATTTTTCTTAATTTCTTCTATACTCTCATTTGCAGTACAACCAGCAACAAACTATGTTTCACGTATAGAAGAAAGAGCGGCAGATCAATATGCTTTAAATATGACGAAGGACGGAAAATCTGGTGTGAAAACTTTTCAATATTTATCAAAAACAAGTTTAAGCCAAGTAAATCCGCCTGCGTTAGTGAAGTTTTTCTTATACACGCATCCACCAATTTTTGAAAGAATTCATGCGTTTGAACAATATGAGAAACAAAGAAAAAAGGAGTAGCTATTATGCTACTTTTTTTTATAGAAATATAAGTTTCATATTGGGAATATTTATCATTGCTTTTTATTGCGATTTTGTAAATAATAAGCTATAAAATTCTAAAAATCTATATATAAAGGAATAAAGGTGAAAAAATGTATTTTTTACAAAATTTAAAAGTGAAATATAAATTATTAGCGCTTATTTCATTAGCAGTTTTAGGTATGGTAATTATAAGCAGTGTAGCAATTCATTCTATTAATAAGATTAAGCACGATACAGAGGTTGTAGTAGATGATTATCAATATTCTGCAATTTTATTAGAAGGAATGCTTCGCACACAAAATTCACTAGAATATAACTTATTAGAGTTAATTACGGCATCACAAAATGAAGTGGCAAATAAAGAGGGAATAATTGATAATATTGAAAAGGATCTTAAAAAATATGATTCTTTATTAAAAGAATATGATGATGGTTTTAATTTAAGTAAGCAAGAGGATGAACTGTTTCAGAAGATGAAGAAATCTTTGCCAAGTTATAAAGATACATATAAGAAATTATTTGAAAAGGCGAAGGCAACAAACGAGCCACAAATGGTAAATGAATTTCAGAAGGAATTAAAACCGAAGGGAATAGAGTTAGCTGGTTATGCAGTGGATCTAGAATCGTATGTTTCAAATTTAGCTGACCAAGTATTTAAAGATTCTCAAAAAATGATTGATCGTTCCGTTATTACCTTTATCATTCTTGTAGTAGTTACTACAATCGTTATATGTATAGTAAGTTATATTATTAGCAAGCTTATAGTTGCTCCTTTACAAACGGTTAGTCGTATGATGGAAAGAGCGAAAGAAGGAGATTTAACCGTACATGGTGATTATACTGCTAAAGATGAATTAGGTGTATTAGTAAGTAATTTTAACGAGATGATTGCAGGGCTAAGAACAAATATGCAAGAAGTAGAGAATAATATTCAGCTTTTATTTCAACATGCAGACGGAGTAGTATCTGCATCAGAAGTATCTAGTAGTGCAGCGAAGAAAATCACTATGGATATTGAAGAAGTTGCAAATGGTGCAGAAAGTCAAATGCAAGCAATGGAACAAACTGCGGGTGCGATGGAAGAGTTGACACAAGGAATGCAGAGTATAGTCAATACATCATCCTCTGTAAATGAATTATCTGCTCAATCAGCATTAGATGCAGAGAATGGTAACAAATTAATGAAACAAATGATTCAACAGATGGATACAATTCAAAATTCGGTACATAGCGGTGTGAAACAAGTAGAGACTATGAAAGAACAATCAGAAGAAATTGTTAAAATCATTGATGTAATGCAAGGTATTACCTCCCAGATTAACTTATTAGCATTAAACGCCGCAATTGAGGCTGCACGTGCTGGTGAAAGTGGTAGAGGATTTGCAATTGTGGCAGATGAAGTGCGGAAATTAGCAGAACAATCTAGTGATTCTGCAAAACAAATTGAGAATCTTATTACTCAAGTTATGGGAACAACGAACCATACGGTACATATGATGGGGAAAGTAGATAATGAGGTACAGGCAGGTACACAAGTAGTAATGCATACAGAAAAAGTATTTGGAACAATTACAGAAAAGGTACAGCAAGTATCTGAGCAAATTCAAACGGTATCTATGTCTACAGATGAAATTGCAGCGAGTAGTGAGGAAATCTCGGCTTCTGCAGAAGACATGGCTCAAATTTCTCAAAGATCATCTGACCGAACTGATAGGGTAAAAGAGTCTATTCAACAGCAAGAAAAATCTGTTCAAGAGATTTCGATTTCAATTGAACATATGCATAACGCAGCAGGAAAACTAAAACAAATAGTTGCCCAATTTACTCTTCAAAAGTAGTAGCATATTTGAGTGTTAATAAAGATAAAAAATCATCCTCTTTTAAGAAAAAAGGATGATTTTTTTATCTCGTTATTTGCTGGGCAGTAAGACCCCCACCTCAAAATTCAGCGAAAAATGCTACCCCTGAAATATAAACCATGAATATAGTAGCCTCCACTAGGTATCTCCTTTAGGTGCCAATAAAGGGAAGTTATAAAGTGAAAAGGAGTTTATAAAGAGATTGTAGAATGTTTTAGTATATAACACCTTAGATGTGACAACTTCCTTTTTGAAAAAGAAAGAAGGGAGTATAAAGCAGAAAGGTAGTGGAAATATTTCTTCTAGAAGATTTACATTTTATCTTACATTCACCAAAAAATAATACTCCTGAAACAATGAAGTTCATTTTATTTGAATGAAATAGGGAGAGAGGACAATGAAGAAAAAAATATTGGGTGTAATGATGATTGCGACAATGGCAGGAGGCATATTTGCAGGGACGAATGTGACGCCTGTAAAAGCGGAAGAGTATCCACAAATGATTGTGTTTGAAGATGTTCCATACGGATTTTGGGCATATGATGCTATTATGGACTTAGCATATCATAAAATTATATTAGGGTATGGAAACGGGAAGTATGGTGTTGGCGATCTTATAACACGTGAACAAGTAGCTGGGACTATTTACAGAACACTTGAGATAAAAGAAGAAGGGCCAGTAGCGAATCCATATAAAGATGTTTCTGATAGTACAACAACTTTTAAAAAGGAAATTTTGGCGTTAACAAAACGTGGTGTTTTTTCAGGGGATGGCCAAGGGAATTTTAGGCCGAAAGCACCAATCTCTAGAGCGGAAATGGCTGTCATTTTAAAACGAGCATTTCATTTTGAAACGAAACAAAAACATACATTTAAAGATATTCCAAAAGGCCACTGGGCAGAAGATGCAATTAGTGCGTTACAATCTAATAATGTTGTGAGAGGAACTGGGAATGACATGTATGAATTAAATCGCCCTGTACCTAGAGAACAATATGCTCAGTTTATTAATAATGCGATTATTAATTATCATTTGAAAGAGGATTGGAAGTAGAGTGAAATATGAAAGCACAAATAGAAATATTTGTGCTTTTTTGTTTGTTTAAAAAAGAATTATTATTCGTATTTATGTATTTTTATGGTTATACACAAGCTTTATAATCAACCCGATGAAAAAGACATGATGTTTAATATGATTCACAAAACCGTCACGAAATGTGTCGAAAAATATATTGTCACTATACCATTTATTCTGTATATTTTTAAAAAAACATATACATATTGGGGAGATAATTTGATGAGCAAAAAATTATTAAAAACAGCTACAGCATTAACAATTATGGGTGGGGTGTTATTCTCAGCAGAGAGTAACAGTGTAAAAGCGGAAAGTGCACCGTTGCAAAAAACAAATACAATTGTATTTAAAGATGTACCACAAGGGCATTGGGCATATGAGGCAATTCATGAATTAGCGGAACAAGAAATTATTTTAGGATATGGCGATGGAATATTCGGTTTTGGGGATAATGTAACACGTGAGCAAGTTGCAGCTTTAATTTACCGTGTGTTTGATATGGAAGAACAAGATGAATATGAAAACCCATATGGAGATATTGATGAAAATTCAACAAGCTTTATCGAGGAGATATTGGCTTTAACGGAAATGGGAATTTTCCAGGGAGACGAGAATGGAAACTTTAGACCGAAGGCGACGTTAACGCGTGCGGAAATGGCACAAGTTCTTACGAATGCTTTTGACTTACAGGCAAAGGGATCTCATAACTTTAATGATGTTTCAACAAATTCATGGGCAACGAATGCAATTAGTGCAGTACAAACAAATGGTATTACAATGGGAATCGGAGAAGGTAAATTCGGTCCGTCTATGAAGGTAACGAGAGAACAATACGCACAGTTTTTACATAGAGCAATATTGCATGATATGGAACAAGGGCAGTAATAAAGTTTAACTAGTCAAAGTGAAATTTAAAAATAATACAAAAAGGTCGTTGTTGTATAACAGCGGCCTTTTTTGTATGAAATAAAGCGCGAAAGAATGGCGTTTTGAAAAAAAATGAAATGAATTTTCAAAAAAAACTTCCTTTTCTGAAGATTTGTTATATAATATAAAACATGAAATCAAATCTGTTATAAAACAGTTTAAGAAGGGGATGCTAATATGTCGACGCAAACTTCACGGGTTACACTCGTTGGAGAAATGTTACCAGCGTACAACGAAATATTGACACCTGAGGTGCTTAGTTTTTTGAAGGAACTACATGAGAATTTTAATGAGCGCCGCATAGAACTTTTACAAAAACGTGTAGAAAAACAAAAGAGAATTGATGCAGGGGAGTTTCCGAAGTTTCTAGAAGAAACAAAACACATACGTGAAGCGGATTGGACAATTGCCAAGCTGCCAAAAGACTTAGAGGATCGCCGCGTAGAGATTACTGGACCGGTAGATAGAAAGATGGTCATTAATGCTTTAAATTCAGGAGCGCATCTTTTTATGGCGGATTTTGAAGATTCGAATGCACCAACTTGGGAAAACGCAGTTGAAGGGCAAATCAATTTACGAGATGCAGTAAAGGGAACGATTTCACATGAAAATGATAAAGGGAAAGAATATAGATTAAATGAGAAAACAGCTGTACTCATTGTACGTCCAAGAGGATGGCATTTAGAGGAAAAGCATATGCAAGTTGATGGGAAAAATATGTCGGGTAGTTTAGTAGATTTCGGCTTGTATTTTTTCCATAATGCGAAAGCTCTTTTAGCAAAAGGGAGCGGCCCATACTTTTACTTACCGAAAATGGAAAGTTATTTAGAAGCGAGATTATGGAATGATGTATTCGTATTTGCTCAAAAATATATCGGCATTCCAAACGGAACGATTAAAGCAACTGTGTTACTAGAAACGATTCACGCTTCGTTTGAAATGGATGAAATTTTATATGAGCTAAAAGATCATTCTGCTGGCTTAAATTGCGGAAGATGGGATTATATTTTTAGCTTTTTAAAGAGTTTCCGTAATCATAATAAATTCTTACTACCAGATAGAGCACAAGTCACGATGACGGCGCCATTTATGCGTTCGTATTCTTTGAAAGTAATTCAAACATGTCACCGCCGTAATGCACCAGCAATTGGAGGAATGGCGGCACAAATTCCGATTAAAAATAATCCAGAAGCAAATGAAGCAGCTTTTGAAAAAGTGCGTGCTGATAAGGAACGCGAAGCTTTAGACGGTCATGACGGGACTTGGGTTGCCCACCCTGGACTTGTACCGGTTGCAATGGAAGTGTTTAATCACATTATGAAAACACCAAATCAAATTTTTAGAAAACGTGAAGAAATATGTGTAACAGAAAACGATTTACTAGAGGTACCGGTGGGAACGATTACAGAAGAGGGCCTTCGCATGAATATTAGCGTAGGTATTCAATATATTGCATCTTGGTTAAGCGGACGGGGAGCAGCACCCATTTATAACTTAATGGAAGATGCGGCAACAGCTGAAATTTCAAGAGCACAAGTATGGCAATGGATTCGTCATGAAGGTGGAAAACTAAATGATGGTCGTAATATTACGCTTGAATTAATGGAAGAGCTAAAAGAAGAAGAATTAGCAAAAATAGAAAGAGAGATTGGTAAGGAAGCCTTTAAGAAAGGGAGATTCCAAGAGGCGACAACGTTGTTTACAGATCTCGTTCGAAATGATGAATTCGTACCATTTTTAACATTACTGGGTTATGAAATTTTATAAAAAATGAAAAGGGGATGGAACAAATGAAAAACGAAAGAATCGAGAAGTTACAAGAAAGCTGGGAATTAGATGAGCGTTGGAAAGGGATCACACGTCCATATTCGGCAGAAGATGTAATTCGCCTGCGCGGGTCAATTGATATTGAACATACGTTAGCGCGTCGCGGTGCTGAGAAGCTTTGGACATCGCTTCATACAGAAGACTATATTAACGCACTTGGCGCATTAACAGGAAACCAAGCGATGCAACAAGTAAAAGCTGGGTTAAAAGCGATTTACTTAAGTGGTTGGCAAGTAGCAGCTGATGCAAACCTTTCTGGACATATGTATCCAGACCAAAGTTTATATCCAGCGAACAGCGTACCTGCTGTAGTAAAACGAATTAATCAAACGCTTCAACGTGCGGACCAAATTCAGCATATGGAAGGAAGCGATGATACAGACTATTTCGTACCGATTGTAGCAGATGCAGAAGCTGGATTTGGTGGGCAATTAAATGTATTCGAACTGATGAAAGGTATGATTGAAGCAGGTGCATCAGGTGTGCATTTTGAAGATCAATTATCTTCAGAGAAAAAATGTGGCCATTTAGGTGGAAAAGTACTACTACCAACGCAAACAGCAGTACGCAATTTAATTTCTGCACGCCTTGCAGCAGATGTAATGGGAGTGCCGACAATTATCGTTGCAAGAACAGATGCGGATGCAGCTGATTTAATTACGAGCGATATCGATCCTGTTGATAAAGCATTTATTACAGGAGAAAGAACACCAGAAGGATTTTACCGTACGAATGCAGGTCTTGATCAAGCAATTGCGCGCGGTTTAGCGTATGCACCGTACGCAGACCTCGTTTGGTGTGAAACGTCAGAACCAAATTTAGAAGATGCAAAACGATTTGCGGACGCAATTCATAAGGAGCATCCAGGGAAGCTACTTGCATATAACTGCTCACCTTCATTCAACTGGAAACAAAAACTAGATGAAAAAACAATTGCAAGCTTCCAAAAGGAAATCGCATCTTACGGTTACAAGTTCCAATTCGTAACACTTGCTGGATTCCATTCATTAAATTACGGTATGTTTGAACTAGCACGTGGCTATAAAGAGCGCGGCATGGCAGCATACTCTGAACTACAACAAGCAGAATTCGCAGCTGAAAAACATGGCTACTCTGCAACACGTCATCAACGCGAAGTAGGAACAGGTTACTTTGATGAAGTAGCACAAGTGATTACAGGCGGAACTTCATCAACGACAGCGTTAAAAGGATCTACGGAAGAAGCACAGTTTACGAAATAAAAGGAAGGGGCACCTTTTTGAAAGGTGCCCCTTATTATTTTTCGCACGATTCGAGAGTAAATAAAAATATATCGACGATTTTTTCGATATATCTATCATAACTTAAAATATATCAACGATTTTTCAAATATATCGACGATTCGACAAAGGATATCGACTTACCGACAAAAAAGACAATATGATCAAATCCACTCAGCTCCATGATCACGAATAAACTTCATATCTTTTTCATAATGCTCTAAATGTCCTTCATCAATCATTCTTTGGAAATTCAAGTCGCCTTCTTGCGCTTTTCGTTTCATATATGTACATAACCCTTCTAATCGAAGCGACACCATTCTTAAGTAATCTTCATCCATATTTTTATCATAGGACTGAACGAACAAATTCATCCTCTCTTTAATGCGATCTGCATGTTGCGATGAGTCATAATGAACGGCTTTACCGGATTCTGTATAATACACTCTACTTAAAGGCACACAAGTATAGAGTGTATAAGCGATATCCCATAGTCTTGGACCAGGAGCAGCAACATCGAAATCAATAATCCCTACTGGCTTCTCATTATTAAAAATAATGTTATATATGGCAAAATCATTGTGACATAAAACCTCAATGTTATTTGGAGTATGATCCATCGGTTTCCAATCATCTAATAACGGAAAATCACTTACAGCATCATGGTAAAGGCGGAGCATCTTTGCTATTTCTTTTAATACATCATTAGATCGCATATATTCTTTTAAAGGATAATTGCCAGCTTCTCCTTCAATAAAGGATAAAATCTCTCTATCCTTTTCATCTACACCTAAAAACTTTGGAGCATAATGAAATCCTTTGTTTTCTAAATGTTGCAATAACTTATGAATCTTTTCACTGCCTGGCTTTAACTCTCGCCGAACAGTATTTTCAGAACGATATACGCTTGAGACGTTTCCCCCTGTTAGTCTTTCTTCTTTAGCGTAGTTTGACATGTGAAAATTCCCCCTGTAATTAAAAAATCCAATTCCAAATAGTGAATAGACCAATAACGGCAGAAAAGAGAAGGAAAGCAAGCAATGCTAGACAGCCAAAAGGAACTAGCTTATCTTGCCATGTTTCTTTATACTCATAAATTAACTCCTCTGCTACTTTCTTCTGTACTGAAGATAAAGATTGATCTTTATACAAACCTTTTATATGGTTAGAATCGCCTTTAAACTTTAAAGCACGTGCAATATGATGAGGACTATTTCCCATTGATTTTTCAAATAATAAACATGATTCATGCATAATGTCTGTTTTATGCTCCTCTAGATACCAGTAACGTCCAGCCATTTCCGGATATTGTAATTTATAATAAATATCTCCGAGTTGCTTTCGAAGATGTAATTCATTTGGGTATGTAAAGATGAGGCCATGCAATCTATCTCTTGCTTTTCCAAGATTATTATTTTCAATATCCTCTTCAATTCTTTTTAATGTTTTTCTAGGAATTTTATTGGTCATAAACTCCTCCTTATTTGGAATAGAGATAATTATATTTTATAAGAAATACTAAAAATTAGAAATTCTATTTTCGAAAAAGATTGTACATTTTATTTTAATGTGCTATGATGATGTCAGTTGAATAGTTAAATTAAGCAATCCATATGTTATCAAGTGCTGAAAACGAACGAGAAAAAGTATGTGAGAACTAGTTTATGTTTCGTATTTGATAATGTGTGGATTCTTTTTTTAGACAGGAAGACTAAAAAAATTAAATTTGTATTTTCTTAGGAGGAAATAATCATGGCAGTAACAGGACAAGTAAAATGGTTTAACAACGAAAAAGGCTTCGGTTTCATCGAAGTTCCAGGCGAAAACGACGTATTCGTACACTTCTCTGCAATCGAAACTGAAGGTTTCAAATCTCTAGAAGAAGGCCAAAAAGTTAGCTTCGAAATCGAAGAAGGTAACCGTGGACCTCAAGCTAAAAACGTAATCAAACTATAATTTTATAGTTGATGATGGAAAAAAGGATGGCTAATGCCATCCTTTTTTTTGTTGTGGGGAAAGTTTTTTCAGAGCCTGTTTTTATATCTAAATCTCTTTTTCTATGTTACAACGGGTGAAAAATTATCTGGAATGCGTATTAGTTTCTGTAGAAGAATTAGTTCAGCAAGAGTATTTGCTGCGTATGATAGTAAATAACTATAAATTTGTATTCTCTATTGAAATAGGGGAATCTTTTCCAGATAGACCTTGAGTAACATCTTTTTTGTTAGTGTTGTTGTTGGAATTTTGTACGTTTTGAGACGATGTTTCTAACAGTTGTTCTTGTTCCTTACTAGGGGTATTCAGAGCATCTGAGGGGATGCTATTAACCTGCTGGCTTAAGAGATTTTCTTTGTCCATAGTATACAGCTCCTTTTTGGAATTCGATAAAAAGCAATGTAATTATAAATAGTTACTTATATATATTGTGTTTTTGAATGACATTATATACAAAACTTATATTACAAAGTTAACTAATTAACGAATTGTTAGTGATGGATAAAGATGTACAAATTTGAAGTGTTTAATAAAAATTAAAAGCGGGTAACAAGTACCAATACTCTTTCTCATGTTTTATATAAGGACCATATTACAAATCAAAAAAGATGTAGGGAACCTTGGGAGAAAATATAGTTGTTTTTTAGGGAGAAGAATAAATAAAATGATGCTACAAATGTAAAAAGGCATTCCATAAAGGAAGGCCTTTTATTGTTCTTGTCCTGATTTTTTCTTCTCACGTTTTTTACATTCTGGACATTTTGATTTACGAAACGGTTTAGCAAAGAATAGCAGAATGAAAAATAAACCGAATATAATACTAGCTGAGTTTTTCACGATAATGACGCTACTATTTTTCATTTGAATCGATGGTTGGATCTCTTTTTCCTCCATAGTGGCCCTCCATATATTGGATTTACATTTTAATTATAGCAAAGTTAATTGTTTTCATGATGTGAAAATAGGAAGGGATAATAAATATTTATAGGTAGTATAAATGCTGTTTTTATAACTTTAAAATTAAATAATCACTATATAGTGATTTTATTATTTAACAAATGTTTGATAAATGATAAAAAATTGTAAAAAAGCGGAACTTGTAAGCTATTTCCTTTTCATAGATGCTAAAATTATATATGCAGCTGCTAATATAAATGGAAAAAAGGAGATAATGGAGTATGGAAAGTAAAGTGGAACGCTATGTCGAAAATTATGTTGTAACGAAAAATACGATGGCCTTACTTCCTGTTATTCTAAGTGAAAAGAAAATTGTTACGCGAGTCGTTGAAATGAATGATTCTTTTTTCGTATTTCAAAAACCTCTAGATATTATAGAAAGAAGTTGCCGCAAGCATGGCTCTAGTTTCTTAGGCAGAAAAGAAGGAACGAAAGAGTTAACTCATATTACACATAAAGCACCGATTGCGATTAGTCCAGCAGATCAACTTTATTTTTTCCCTACCTATTCTTACTCTAGAAAAGAGTGTGCTTGGTTGTCTCATTTTTATATTGAAAGTAATAAAGAATTAAAAGATGGAAATCTTATTATTAGATTTATAAATGGCTTTGCTGTGAAATTAGAGATATCAAAAACTAGTTTTGAAAATCAACAAAATCGTACAGCGAAATTACGTACTGAATATGAAGATCGTAGGAAAAAACAAGGGAATCCTTGTTTTAAAGAGGTTGATAAAAAAGAGGAATCAACATTAAGACCCGCTTATGAGAGTGTGTATTTTGTGAAGGAAGGCGAAGTGTGAAAGGATGGGGGAATCCCCATTCTTTTTTGTTTATCCTGTTATTTGTGGGCAGTAAGACCCCCGCCTCAAAATTCAGCGAAAGCAAAGAAGTTAAGCGGGGGATCAACAAAATCCCCACTGATTAAAGTTTCACTTTATCAGTCTTTGTAGGTAAGGCGATATATTAGAAAAACCGAGTTGTAATTGTTATATTTAGAAAATCACCATTGTAATTTCATTTACCGAAAAAATCAAAAAAACAATCTAAATAACAAAACGAATGACACGTCCTGTCGAATATTGATAGATTATCATAGCTAAATAATGAAGGAATTCTTATGAAAGATATGGAAACTTTAATAAATACATCTCCATATGTCGTATCTACCATTTCCTCTTTCATATAAGCAATGATACAGTAGGGATAGTATTTAGAGTAAAGGGGTAAAGTGTAGAATGGATTTTCAGACAATCAAAGAGTATTTTTCACCAGAAAATATGGATCATATTGTTGAGAGTTATAAAGCGTTCGGACCACTTCTTGGTATTGGTTTACCGATGATAGAGGCGTTGATTCCAGCATTACCGCTTATCGTATTTGTACTGGCGAATGCTGTTGCATTTGGCTTTTGGCTCGGTTTTCTTTATTCATGGCTTGGATCAGTAATGGGTGCATTACTTGTCTTTTTCATCATCCGCCATTTTGGTCGCAGTCGTTTCTTTTCGTTTGTAAATAAGCATGAGAGAGTACGAAAAGCAATGGGGTGGATTGAAAGGAAAGGATTCGCACCGATTTTTGTTATATTTTGTTTTCCGTTTACACCGTCAGCGCTCATAAATGTTGTCGCTGGTTTATCCCGAATTAGTGTAAAACAGTTTGGTCTAGCGTTAGCATTCGGAAAACTTGTGATGATTTTTATTTTAACGTATATCGGTCATGATTTAATGTCATTTATTCATAATCCGGTGAAATCAGTTATTGTAGCGATTGGTATTTTTATTTTATGGTATGTCGGTAAGAAAATCGAAGTAAAGTTAGAACTACATTAAGAATAGTCTTCTTTGTAAAGGAAAGCTTCAGTATTAAAGGATAAGGGGAGAAGCAGATGAAGAAAACTTTGAAAAAAGAAGGCATGGAGTGGATACGAACAATTTTAATTGGTGTATTATTAGCTGTATTTTTTCGAACGTTTTTCTTTTCAACGTATGTTGTAGAGGGGAAGTCAATGATGCCGACATTGCAAGATGGCAATATGCTAGTTGTAAATAAGGTGAGTTATCAAGTTGGGGACTTGAACAGATTTGACGTTGTGGTATTTCATGCGAATAAAAAAGAGGACTATGTAAAGCGGATTATCGGTTTACCTGGAGATCATATTGAATATAAGCAGGATAAGTTATATATAAACGGTCAATTTATTGATGAGCCGTATTTAGAGAAGTATAAGAAAGAGATAAACGGAAGGCAACTAACAGGCGACTTTACATTAGAAGAGTTAACGAAAGAAAAACTGGTGCCACCTGGGTTTATTTTTGTAGTAGGTGATAACCGGCTCGGGAGCTGGGATAGTAGACACTTTGGCTTTGTAAAAGCTGATACAGTCGTCGGTAAAGTTGATTTGCGATATTGGCCAATTCAAGAGGTGCAAACGAATTTTTCAAAAGGTTGATATAATAGATAGAAGTATAGAAAAAGGCAAACAACTCAGTTTGTCTTTTTTCGTGTCCTATAATACAATTATAGTAGCAAACTAACGTTCGTTATGTAAGTGAAAGGTGGGGTTACATGTCACTTCGATTTGTGATTGGTAGAGCGGGAAGTGGAAAAAGTACACTTTGTTTACGCGAAGTGCAAGAAGAGTTAAAACAACGCCCGAGAGGGAAAACAATATTATATCTTGTGCCAGAACAGATGACATTCCAGACGCAGCAGGCGTTAATTGGAAGTGAGGATGTAAGAGGTTCTATTCGGGCACAAGTTTTTAGTTTTTCACGATTAGCGTGGAAGGTACTGCAAGAAGTTGGCGGAGCGAGTCGTCTTCATATTGATGAAGCTGGTGTACATATGTTACTCCGTAAAATTGTAGAGTCTCGTAAAGATGGATTATCGGTGTTCCAAAAAGCAGCGGAGCAAAACGGTTTCTTTGAACATCTTGGTAGTATGATTGCAGAGTTTAAACGTTACAATGTAACGCCATCTAACGTATATGAAATGTGGCAACAATTAGATGCGCATAGTAGCAGTGCCGAACAAAAGTTACTAGCGAATAAAGTGTATGATTTACAGCTGTTATACGATGATTTTGAACGTGCTTTAATTGGAAAATATTTAGATTCAGAAGACTACCTGCAATTGCTAGTGGAAAAGCTTCCGCAGTCTGAATATGTAAATGGTGCGGAAATTTATATAGACGGATTTCATTCATTCTCCCCGCAAGAGTTAGAGATTGTAAGACAGCTTATGATTTGCGGAGCGAGAGTTACGATCACGTTAACGATAGATGAAAAAACGTTAGCGCAGCCAGTAAATGAACTCGATTTATTTTATGAAACGACGTTAACGTATGAAAAAATAAAACAAGTAGCGCGTGAAGAGAAAATAGAAATTGAAAAAACAATTCCACTTATGGAACAGCCGCGTTTTCATTCTCCGGCATTAGCGCATTTAGAAGCTCATTATGAAGCGCGTCCGAATGAAAAATTTAACGGTGAAGCGAGTGTAACGATTAGTACAGCTGCGAATTTACGAGCGGAGGTAGAAGGTGTTGCTCGTGAAATTCGTAAACTTGTTGCGGATGAAAAATATCGTTACCGATATATTGCAGTGCTTCTTCGTAATGGGGAAAGTTATTACGATGTGATGCGAACGTTATTTACAGATTACAATATCCCGCACTTCATCGATGAAAAGCGCCCAATGTCAAACCACCCATTGGTAGAATGTATTCGTTCTGCACTCGAGATTATTAGTGGGAATTGGCGTTATGATGCGGTGTTCCGCTGCGTGAAAACAGAGCTTTTATATCCATTAGACGTAAGAAAAGAAGCGATGCGTGAAGAAATGGATGAATTTGAAAATTACTGTTTAGCGTACGGTGTACAAGGAAAGAGATGGACTGCTGAAGATCCATGGATGTATCGCCGTTATCGTTCTCTTGATGATACGAACGGGATGATTACAGACAGTGAACGTGAAATGGAAGAGAAAATAAATAGGCTACGTGACGTTGTAAGAACACCTGTTATTCGCATGCAAAAAAGGTTAAAGCGTGCAGGAACAGTTATGCAAATGTGTGAAGCAGTTTACTTGTTTTTAGAAGAACTGGATGTTCCGAAAAAACTAGAAGAATTACGTATACGTGCAGAAGAAAGTGGAGATTTCTTATTTGCGACAGATCATGAACAAGTATGGGAAGAAGTAATGAGCCTTCTTGATACATTTGTAGAGATGCTTGGGGAAGAAAAAATGTCTCTTTCTATGTTTACTGACGTTATGTCGACTGGTCTTGAGGCACTTCAATTTGCTAACATTCCGCCGTCATTAGACCAAGTGTTAATTGCTAATATTGATCACTCCAGATTATCTGATGTGAGAGCAACGTTTATTATAGGTGTAAATGAGGGTGTCATTCCAGCAGCACCTATGGATGAAGGTATGCTTTCTGATGAGGAAAGAGAAGTTCTTGGTGCGGCAGGGATTGAATTAGCGCCAACGACGAGACAAACTTTGTTAGAAGAACAGTTCGTTATGTATCAAATGGTAACGAGAGCATCTGAGAAGTTATACATTTCATGCCCGCTTGCAGATGAAGAAGGAAAGACGTTACTTGCGTCTAGCTTTATTAAGAAAATAAAAAGAATGTTCCCTAATGTGAAAGATTCATTTATTACGAATGACGTAAATGATTTATCACGTTCAGAACAAATTTCATATGTAGCAACGCCAGAAGTAACGTTATCTTACGTTATGCAGCAACTACAAACGTGGAAGCGATACGGATTTGAAGGGAATTTAGACTTTTGGTGGGACGTATATAATTTCTACGTAACTTCAGATGAATGGAAACAAAAAAGTAGCCGCGTCTTATCAAGTTTATTCTATCGAAATCGTGCGAAGAAACTAAGTACAGCAGTAAGTAGAGATTTATACGGAGATATAATTAAAGGAAGCGTCTCTCGTATGGAACTATTTAATCGTTGTGCATACGCTCATTTTGCGCAGCACGGTTTATCGCTTAGAGAGCGTGATATTTTCAAGCTTGATGCGCCAGACATCGGCGAATTATTCCATGCGGCATTAAAGAAAATTGCGGACAAGTTATTGCGTGAAAACCGCACTTGGGCGGATTTATCCATAAAAGAGTGTGAGCATCTTTCTGTTTTAGTAATAGAAGAAATTGCGCCGTTATTACAACGACAAATTTTATTAAGTTCAAACCGTCATTTCTATTTAAAACAAAAACTACAACAAATCATTTTCCGTACGTCAATCATTCTTCGTGAACATGCGAAGTCAAGCGGATTCGTACCAGTTGATTTAGAGGTGCCGTTCGGTATGGGAGGTACAGGGTCACTTCCGCCGATGGAATTCTCATTACCAAATGGTGTAAAGATGGAAGTAGTCGGCCGTATTGACCGTGTTGATAAGGCAGAAGATGAAAACGGAACATTCCTACGTATTATTGACTATAAATCAAGCTCAAAAGCGTTAGACTTAACGGAAGTGTATTACGGATTAGCACTTCAAATGTTAACGTATTTAGATGTTGTTACTTCAAATGCGCATACGTGGATGAAAAAAGGCGGCACGGCATCACCAGCTGGTGTCCTGTATTTCCACATTCATAACCCAATTGTGGAGGTAAAAGGTGACGCATCTGAAGCAGAAATTGAAAAGGAAATTTTAAAGAAATTCAAAATGAAAGGTCTCGTATTAGGAGATGCTGACGTTGTTCGTTTAATGGATAACAAACTTTCAACAGGAAGCTCAGATATTATTTCTGCTGGCCTGAAAAAAGACGGTAGCTTTAGTGCGCGTTCAAGTATTGCAAGTGAGCAAGAGTTTAACGTACTGCAAAAATATGTACACCATACGTTTAAAAATATCGGAAAAGATATTACAGAAGGTGTTATCGATATTGCTCCTTATAAAATGGGGAATAAAGCAGCATGTACGTTCTGTAACTTCAAATCTGTTTGTCAATTTGATGAGTCACTGGAAGATAATCAGTTCCGATCGTTAAAAGATATGAAAGATAGCGAAGCGATGGAGAAAATAAGAGAGGAGGTTGGCGGAGAATGATAGAAAATTGGCCTAAAAAACCAGAAGGTAGTCAATGGACAGATGACCAGTGGAAAGCTGTTGTAGCTAACGGACGTGATATTTTAGTTGCTGCTGCAGCTGGATCAGGTAAAACAGCAGTATTAGTTGAACGTATTATTAAAAAGATTATTAATGAAGAGAACCCAGTCGATGTCGACCGCCTGCTCGTTGTAACATTTACGAATGCAGCAGCACAAGAGATGAAAAACCGAATCGGAGAAGCGTTAGAAAAGGTATTAATTGATGAACCAGGCTCTCAACACGTAAGAAAGCAGCTGAGCCTATTAAATAAAGCTTCCATTTCAACAATTCACTCATTCTGTTTACAAGTAATTAGAGGATATTACTACATGCTTGATGTTGATCCTCGTTTCCGTATTGCGAATCAAACAGAAAATGAATTGTTAAAAGAAGAAGTGCTAGATGACATATTAGAAGAAGAGTACGGAATCGAAGATAATACAATCTTCTTTGAACTTGTTGATCGTTATACGAGTGACCGTAGTGATGATGACTTGCAACGTATGATTTTAGCGCTTCATACAGAGTCAAGAGCGCATCCAAATCCGGAAAAATGGCTTGATAAATTAGTAGAAGCATATGACGTAGAAGGAAAGACAATTGAAGATTTAGTATATGCTTCTTATTTATTAGAAGATGTGAAATTCCAGCTTGAAACAGCGGAACAGCATATTCGTAAGGCAACTGAACTCGCAATGCTTCCTGACGGTCCAGCGCCTCGCATTGAAACCCTGCAAGCAGATGTAGCATTACTTGGAACGCTATCATCAGCTGCTCGTGAGTCGTGGACAAGTGTGTATGAAGCGATGCAAAACGTATCGTGGCAAACGTTAAAGCGTATTAAGAAAAGTGATTACAATGAAGATGTTGTAAAACAAGTAGACTCTCTTCGTAATAAAGCGAAAGATGAAGTGAAGAAATTACAAGAAGAGTTATTTAGCCGCAAACCTGAAAGTTTCTTACGAGATTTTCAAGATATGCACCCAGTATTAGAAAAGCTTGTTCAACTTGTAAAAGTATTTACAGAGCGTTTCCAAGCGATGAAGCGAGATAAAGGAATGGTCGATTTCACAGATTTAGAGCATTTCTGTTTACAAATTTTAAGTGAACAAAGTGAAAATGGTGAAATGAATCCGTCAGCAGTGGCACTCCAATATCGTAATAAATTTGCTGAAGTATTAGTCGATGAATATCAAGACACGAACTTTGTACAGGAATCCATTATTAAATTCGTAACGAAAGATTCTGAGAGTGAAGGAAACTTGTTCATGGTTGGTGACGTAAAGCAGTCGATTTATCGTTTCCGACTAGCCGAGCCAGGACTATTCCTAGGAAAATATAAACGCTTCACACAAGAAGGATTGGGCGGCGGAATGAAGATTGACTTAGCGAAAAACTTCCGTAGTCGTCATGAAGTACTAGCAGGTACGAACTTTATTTTTAAACAAATTATGGGCGAAGAAGTTGGGGAAATTGACTACGATGCTGACGCTGAACTAAAGCTAGGTGCTACCTATCCAGAAGGTGAAGATGTAGCAGCAGAATTATTATGTATTCAGCAAACGGAAGAAGAAGTAATAGACGGTGAAGAAGGTGCAGAAGTCGAAAAAGCACAGCTTGAAGCTCGCCTTATGGCGCAGCGCATTAAAGCGATGGTTGATTCCGGTTATGAAGTGTATGACCGTAAAAATGATAGTATGCGTCCGGTGCAATATCGCGATTTCGTTATTTTACTTCGCTCCATGCCGTGGGCCCCGCAAATTATGGAAGAGTTAAAATTACAAGGAATTCCAGTATACGCTGACCTCGCGACTGGTTATTTTGAAGCGACGGAAGTAAATATTATGATGAACGTATTCCGCGTTATTGATAATCCGATGCAAGATATTCCGCTTGCCGCTGTACTTCGTTCCCCAATCGTTGGATTGAGCGATGAAGAACTTGCAACGCTTCGTGCTCATGGAAAGAAAGGCTCGTTTTATGAAGTAATGAGCTCATTCTTAAAAGGGGCACCGCTTGAAGAGGAGCAAGAACTTCATGATAAATTAGAGTGGTTTTATAACTTACTGCAAGGATGGCGTGAATTCGCCCGTCAACAATCACTTTCTGATTTAATTTGGAAAGTGTACGGTGAGACAGGTTATTACGACTTCGTTGGCGGTTTACCAGCTGGAAAGCAAAGGCAGGCAAACTTACGCGTACTATATGACCGCGCAAGACAATATGAAGCAACATCATTTAGAGGATTATTCCGCTTCTTACGTTTTATTGAACGTATTTTAGAACGCGGTGATGATATGGGTACGGCGAGGGCCCTCGGTGAACAAGAAGACGTTGTTCGCATTATGACGATTCATAAAAGTAAAGGGCTAGAGTTCCCGGTCGTATTTGTAGCTGGACTTGGTCGTCGTTTTAATACACAAGACTTAATGAAACGTTTCTTATTGCATAAAGATTTCGGTTTCGGTTCGCAATTTATCGATCCGCGTAAACGAATTAAATATACAACATTATCACAGCTTGCGATTAAGCGTAAAATGAAAATGGAATTAATTGCGGAAGAAATGCGCGTACTATACGTAGCATTGACGCGTGCGAAAGAGAAGTTAATTTTAATCGGAACAGTTAAGGATGCAAATAAGGAAATGGAAAAATGGCTTGATGCGAGGGAACATAGTGAATGGTTATTACCAGATCACATACGTGCCGGAGCGTCTTGTTATTTAGACTGGATTGCACCTTCATTATATAGACACCGTGATAGTGAAATGCTTCTTGAATTAGGACAAGGAAGCATTCCGGATGAAATTTACGGATATGACACTAGCTGGAAAGTAGAAGTTGTGGACGGTAACACACTACTTGCACCAGAGCCAGTTCAAGAAGAGAAACAAGAATTGTTAGAAGCGCTTCGTGAGAAAAAGGCTGTTCCCCTGCAAAGTGAACGGAAAGAAGAAGTGTACGACAGATTAATGTGGAAGTACGGATATGAGGATGCGACATCTCATCGTGCGAAGCAATCTGTTACAGAAATAAAGAGAAATTATCAATCTGAAGAAGGTAGCGATAACGCCTTTATTAAAAAACTACGTGCACCAATTAAAACACGCCCGCGCTTTATGGAGAAAAAAGGGTTAACGTACGCAGAGCGCGGAACAGCAGTCCATGCCGTTATGCAGCATGTTGATTTGAAGAAGCCGATTACGGTTGAAGTTCTTCAAGAGCAAATTGCTGGAATGGTAAATAAGGAATTATTAACATTCGAGCAGGCGGAAGAAATAGCGATTGAAAAAGTAATTTCATTCTTTGACAGTGACTTAGGTAAAAGGGTATTAGCGGCGAAAAGTGTTGAGCGTGAAGTACCATTTACGATGATGCTTGCAGCAGAAGAAGCATATCAAGATTGGCAAGGGAAGAGTGAAGAAACGATTCTTGTCCAAGGGGTTATCGACTGCATGATTGAAGAGGAAGATGGCATTACGTTAATCGACTTTAAAACAGATACGATTGAAGGGAAATTCCCAGGCGGATTCGAACAAGCGAAACCAATTTTAGAAGATCGATATAAAGTGCAGCTTTCGTTATATGCAAAAGCACTGGAGAAAAGCTTACAACATCCTGTAAAAGAGAAATGTTTATACTTCTTTGATGGGAATCACGTTGTAAATATTGAAGAATAGAGGGGCTTGTAAATGGTAACGGAAAAAACGTTAAGAACTTGTGAACAGGGACACGAGTACTATAAAAGTAGCGATTGTCCAACTTGCCCAGTCTGTGAGAAAGAGAGAAAACCAAAAGAAGGTTTTCTCTCTCTTCTTTCAGCGCCAGCAAGAAGGGCATTAGAGCACCGTGGAATTCAAACTGTAGAAGAACTCTCAAAATATAGTGAAAAAGAAATTTTAAAACTGCATGGTATGGGACCTGCGTCTTTGCCGAAGCTTAGGAAGGTTTTGGAGGAGAGTGGGTTATCATTTAAATAAAATAGTGCCTCTTCACTACTTACTTGTTTATACCACTATTTGTGGACAGTCAAGCTCTTGCTTATTAAAATTTCATTTTAATAATTTTGAATTACATAAAAGAAAAAAGTAGGAGAATATCTCCTACTTTTTTTACGCTGTTCCAATCTGATCTTGATCTGCCACATCAGAATCAAATGTATTCGTTGCACTAACACCGTTAAACGTATTCACGACAAATCCAACATTGGAAGCTCCGGACCCATTATAAGCTTTCGTGTTTTCTTTCGGAGAAACGTTATAAAAATCTCCTAAATTGAAAGAACCGTTACTGTTTTGAACGACGAGATTTCCAACAACAGAAGGCATATCCATCCACCTACTTTACTAAACTTTGTAATTACTATATGAATTATTGTGCGGAAGGTTCATCTGTAATATATTGGCGGATTTGCATAATACGAGAGTTATTAAAAATATAATCAACATTTCCAATTTGAAATCCACCAGAGTTTAAAAGTGTGCGCAATTCAACGTTATTCACTTCAATAAAAGGGCATTCATTTACAATATTTAATTTTACATCTGTCGTTCGTTTTGGAATTGTAATGTGTTCATCTGTAAAGATTTCAAAAGCATCAAAGCTACCTTCTCCCCGTATATAACAAGGAATTTCACGGTGGACGGCAATAGCTCTACTTTTTAATTCCATTTGATTGGCATCTCCAACTTGAAATACGGCAGCAATCCCTAACGAAACAATAGAAACATTTTGGACAATAGACACATGATGCAACATAATTTTTCAGTCTCCTTAACCTGGAGTAGGAGGGACATCTGTTACTAATGGTACAAATGGACCCTCTGTAACTGTTTCAAATGGTGTATCGAGAATAGAAGATAGAATGAGGAGATTTGCATCTCCAATTAAAAAGAGTGCGGACGACGATACACCGTTCATTTTAATCTGTCCGACTTTTAACTCACGGTTTACAACGTTAAGGTTCATACATACTTACTCCTTTCGGAAATTTCCCGGTATGTGCTGAATAAAGGAGAGAAAGGCTTTGTCAATATCTTGTTTCATTGCCTGAATAATGATATCTCGTAAATAATCTGGATCTGTTGAAATACCTTCATATGATTGCGCTTGTGATAAATAATAAGGGAGTCGATGCTCCATCTGTTTTTTTATGTCATCCACCATCATTTGTCGATACATTTCATCAAGCGGTGTTCTCTCTTCTTGTTCAAAATGGAGAATACGATTATATGCTTCTTCATCTAAGTATCGATGCATTTCTTGGAGGATACCTTGATAAAAGTCTGGGTTTGTTTCGGTTTCAGGGTTTACCTTCAATGTTTCTGTATCCACTTGAAAATCTTCAATTTGTTGTCCTTTTGCTGAAAATGGGTTTAAACCAATATTTAAAGTACCATTTAAATTTTCGACTTTTAATTGATCGAATTTGTATTCCACTTTTCCTACAGAAGAGGAGGGGCGATTTTTTAATTCGTTAAGCTCTTCTTGGAGTTGGCGCACTTGATCTTCTAAATTTAGGATGGCTGCTTGTTGTGTTTGAAGAGCTTGTTGAAGTTGGTGTAAGTAAGTATATATATCTTGATTCATTTGTGAAACCTCCTTTTCAATAGGGAGGGTAAAAATATTCCTGCTATATATTTATGACAAGGATGTCTTAAGAAGAACTAGTTGATGGTTTGATAGAAATAATTTGTCCTTTTGCCTGTAATGGGCGAAGCGGTTCCGTAAATCCGCCCGTATTTGAAAATTTAGATAGGGCTTTAATACTTCCGGCAGTACCAATTTGGAACACAGAAGAGGTTGTAATGCTATCAATTTTAATACTGTTGATGATGATACTTTGGTTTACATAAAAATTCAATGCAATTGCCTCCTTTAAGTTGAGCCAATTATCGCTTGATCGATTACATCTGAATCGTTGACAGTCGTTGCACTTTGATAATTGTAGACAGAAACATTATCTCCAACGTTGAAAGAGCCGGCCCCGGCGAAAGCACGTGAGTAACTAATAGGCCTAATCGCAAATACATCTCCAATATGAAAAATACCACTTGATCCAATATTGACGATACGAATATGTCCGACCATAGCTGGCATACAAAACACCCTTCGTTTTTAAAATTTTCTTTTCTACTATTGTATGGGCGTTTCCAATAAAATGTGTATTTTTTTGAAATAAAAGAAACACACGCATTATTGCGTGTGTGTTTTGAACGTTTGATTAGGGTGTAAATCCGTATGTACATGACAAATTACATTTAAGAGCCTGTCCAGTTCTTGGCTACAATCCACTGTTTTTTGAGAAGTCATTCCATAGCGTTCAGCAAAATAAATCATTTTTTCACGTTTTTTTTCAATCGCTTGCTCAAACATTGAAATCGGCTCCATCTCTAAATGAAATTTTTAGTATATATGTAGTACATATTATACAAAAACTTCATAAAAAAGAAATGCATTCGCTAAAAAAAGTAAAATTTCTACATTTTATGCCAAATGATAAAGGGGTAACGAATAAGGGATGAGAAGAATATTGTAAAAATTAGCGTGCATGAGAAGGTTTTTTTCTTGCGGATGCGAATACAATTAAAGGGTATGAGTTTTAGGATGGAGAGTGGAAATATTGCGTTTTGTAACGGCGAAGAAAGAAGAAAAGGTATTTGTAGGTATTGTAGATGAAGAAGAAGAAAAGGTATTACACTTAAGAGAAGCGCAAAGACAAAAAGGGGAAAAGGTTACAATCCCTATTACAATGTTAGAGTGTATTGAAAGAGGGACTGAATGCTTTGAGAAAGTATGTGAAATTGTAAATTGGGCAAAAGAGAACGGGGAAGCGGCGTATTATCCGTTAACAGAGGTGAAAATATTAGCGCCGATTCCAAGGCCAAGAAAGAATATTTTGTGCGTTGGAAAAAACTATCGTGAGCATGCGGTAGAAATGGGCGGAGTAGAGTCTATTCCAGAAAATATAATGATCTTTACGAAAGCACCAACAACAGTTATTGGCATAAATGAGCAAATTAATGGTCACCCTCATGCAACGGACGAACTAGATTATGAAGGAGAATTAGCTATCATTATTGGTAAGCGAGGGAAGCAAATAAAAAAAGAAAAAGCGCTTGAGCATGTTTTTGGTTATACGATTATCAATGATGTAACAGCTCGAGACATTCAAAGAAAACATAAACAGTTTTTCCTTGGGAAAAGCTTCGATACATTTTGTCCGATGGGACCGTATTTAATTCATAAATCGGTGGTTAATGCGCCGAATGCATTACACATTGAAACGGTAGTAAATGGAGAAGTAAGGCAAACTTCTAACACAAATAAAATGATTTTTTCAATAGAAGAAATTATTTCAACGATAAGTAAAGGAATGACTTTAGAACCAGGTGATATTATCGCAACAGGAACGCCGGCTGGTGTCGGAAAAGGTTTTACACCACCGAAGTTTTTACATGCTGGTGATGAAGTGGTCATTACAGTAGAAGGAATTGGTACTTTACGAAATGTAGTGAAATAAAGAAAAGAGCTATCTTGTTAAAAGATAGCTCTTTTTTTATGGCCTTGGGTTATAGAGGTAATCGATAACGGCAAAAGTGTAAAGACCAATGAATGCAAGTGTACAAATGCCAAATAGTATAACCGTAAGTGCGCTTTTTTCTCGTCCAAAACCAATGATAGTAAGAATAACAGCAGTCCAAAATGATGCTTTCAGTAGTGTGAGTGTAGTAGGAGTTGAGTAATGAAGCCATGTTGTGGAAAGTAGGAAACCAAAGAATGTAACTAAAATAAAAGCTGTAGCTAAATAGTTAATATGTTTACCATATCTTAATAGCATGTCGCACCTCCTTTACGATTTTAAAATACAGAAAATTACAATTTCATCTTAATATAAATGAATATAAAAAGAAAGAGGTTGTCCCAACATGTCGGACAACCTCTCTATCATTACGATAATACAGCTTTAATTTTTTGGAATGCCCACTCTAAATCTTCTTCAGAGATTACTAGAGGTGGTGCGATACGAATTACATTTTCGTGTGTTTCTTTACATAATAGACCAGCTGCTTTTAGTTGTTCACAGTAAGGACGAGCTGGCTCGTTTAATTCGATACCGATGAATAAACCTTTACCACGAACTTCAGTGATCATTGGGTTATCAATCTCTTTTAATTGCCCAACTAATTTTTCACCTAATTGAAGAGAACGCTCTGTTAATTTTTCTTCTTCTAACACTTCAAGAGCCGCGATAGAAACAGCACATGCAAGTGGATTACCACCGAATGTAGAACCGTGAGAACCTGGCTCAAATACACCTAAAATGTCGCGATTTGCTGCTACGCAAGAGATTGGGAACACACCGCCGCCAAGTGCTTTACCAAGTATGTACATGTCAGGAGTTACATTGTCCCAGTCACAAGCAAATACTTTACCAGTACGGCCTAAGCCAGTTTGGATTTCATCTGCTACAAATAAAACGTTTTCTTTTTTACATACTTCAAAAGCTTCTTTTAAGTAACCAGTTGGTGGGATATTAATTCCTGCTTCACCTTGAATTGGCTCTAAAATGAATGCTGCTGTGTTTGGTGTAATTGCGGCTTTTAATGCTTCTAAATCACCGTAAGGAATTACAACGATGCCAGGAAGCATTGGACCGAATCCACGCTTGTACTCTTCATTTGAAGACATAGAAACAGAACCCATTGTACGTCCGTGGAAGTTATCTTCACAAACGATGATTTCAGCACGGTTTGCTTCCACTTTCTTCACATCATAAGCCCAGCGACGAACTGTTTTAATTGCAGTTTCAACAGCTTCAGCACCTGTATTCATTGGAAGTACCATTTCTTTATTAGTTAGTTTCGCAACTTTTTCGTACCAAGGACCTAATTGATCGCTATGGAAAGCACGAGAAGTTAACGTAACACGATTAGCTTGGTCAATTAAAGCGTTAATAATTTTCGGGTGACGATGACCTTGGTTTACTGCAGAATATGCACTTAATAAGTCCATATAGCGGTTTCCTTCAGGATCTTCTACCCAAACACCTTCTGCTTTAGAAATAACGATTGGAAGTGGGTGATAGTTATTTGCTCCGTATGTGTCTGTAAGTTCGATAATATCCTTAGTTTGAATCATGATTGTTCCCCCTTTTGTTATTACAAGAAGTTTGTAAATACTCTAAATATTATAGCATTTAAATGTAAAAAAGCGAAACATTTCCTGAAAATAAATGAACATGTTATCATATAAAGTGAAAAAGTGTGAAAAGAGGAGGTAAGGGATACGATGGTACATATGCATATTACAGCATGGGCGTTAGGTTTAATTTTATTCTTCGTTGCGTATTCACTTTATTCAGCAGGAAGAAAAGGGAAAGGTGTACATATGGGGCTTCGCCTAATGTATATCATTATTATTGTGACAGGCTTCATGTTGTACATGAGTATTGTGAAGACAGCAACAGGTAGCATGCACATGTGGTATGGCTTAAAAATGTTAGCTGGTATTTTAGTTATCGGTGGAATGGAAATGGTTCTTGTGAAAATGAGCAAAAACAAACCAACAGGGGCGGTTTGGGGCTTATTTATTGTTGCGCTAGTAGCAGTATTTTACCTTGGGCTGAAATTACCGATTGGCTGGAAAGTATTCTAATAAAAAATAAAGCCACCTTATAATCTCAAAGACTTGGGAGATTATAAGGTGGTTTTTTACTTTATCCCGTAAACATCAGATTGGTGAAGGCTAATAATCAGTGGGCTCCCCCGCTAATTAAAGTTTCACTTTATGTCGCATCGATATGCAACTCTTCTCCATTTACTTTCGTAAAACGGAACATATTTTTATTTGACGTAGTGTGACGGACGAAATGGTGCTGCAGTGTACAGATCATTTCTTCGTTATCAAACAAAAGAATATTTACTCCTTCGCGTGACTCCTCTTGCGGTAAGAAAGATAAATAATTATGACAATACATGCAATCATATAAAGAGTAGTGAAGTGATTGCAATGATTCGGTTAATAATGTGAAGACAGAGTCAGGTAATTCCTCCAGCCATTCATTATAGCTAAGAAGTAACTTTTTTCGAATACGTATCATTTCACCATTTTGCAAATGGTGTTGCTCGTTGGCGATTTGTAATACATCTTGTTCATAGAAACGGGCTGGTAGCCAATTGTTATTATACAAAATTTCAAACCCATCTTCGGCAATATCTTCTAATAAAAACGCTTCATCATTTTCATCATCAAAGAATACCCACTCATTGTTTATATATTCTACATTACCGACTGTATGAGCACGGGGCTGATTATATAAAATATGTTTACGTTGTATCATACACGATTTCTCCTTTATGAAAAGTAGTTATTCCTGTTATAGACAGTTCGTGCATTCTTTATAACTAGACACATATAGACATAGGTGGGCATACAATAAAACACGTTTTACTGAGTGAAAATGCTATTCCATATGTGGATAGTAGGTTATCGTCAAGTTTTTCATTTTTTTGATCCGCACTCACAGGGTGGGGATTACTGCACGTTCAAGAAAAGAAATAAGATGGAAGGATGATTTATATGTGCGGGATTACAGGATGGGTGGATTATAAACGCTCATTAGAAGGAGAAAGAGATGTCGTTACGAAGATGGCTGAGACGTTAGCGAAACGGGGGCCGGATGATAATAAAGTTTGGATTAAAGGAAATGTCGCATTTGGGCATAAGCGGTTAATCGTTGTGGATCCTGAGGGCGGTAAACAGCCGATGACTTGTTTAAAAGATGAAACGAATTACGCCATTTGCTATAACGGTGAACTTTATAACACAGAAGACATTCGAAAGGAATTATTAAGAAGAGGATATACGTTCAAAGGTCATTCTGATACAGAAGTATTATTAGCTTCTTATATTGAATGGAAAGAAGAATGTGTCGATCATTTAAACGGTATATATGCGTTTGCAGTATGGGACGAACAGAAAGAACAAGTATTTATTGCGAGAGATCGATTAGGTGTAAAGCCACTTTTTTATAAATATGATAGCGGACGCTTACTATTTGGTTCGGAGTTAAAAGCGATATTGTCGCATCCAGATGTGAAGGCGGAAGTAACGTTAGAAGGATTATCAGAAATATTCGGGCTCGGACCGTCAAGAACGCCTGGCCACGGTATTTATGCTGGTATAAAAGAATTGCGTCCAGGTCATGCGATGACATTTTCAAAGAACGGTTTGTGTATATGGAGATATTGGAATGTAGAAAGTAAAAAACATGAAGACTCTTTTGAAGAAACAGTAGAGAAAACGCGCTTTTTATTACAAGATGCTATTACAAGACAGCTTGTTTCTGATGTACCACTATGTACTTTTTTATCGGGTGGTGTAGATTCGAGCGCTATTACAGCTATTGCAGCGAAAGAATATGAGAGATCGGGAAAAGGGCAATTACACACGTATTCTATTGATTACGAAGATAATGACAAATACTTTAAAGCGAATGCATTCCAGCCAAATTCAGATGCTCCGTTTATTAATTTAATGACTGAGACATTTCAAACAACCCATCATCGCTGCGTCATTTCGAATGAAAAATTAGCAGAGTATTTAACTGAAGCAGTACTCGTTCGTGATTTGCCTGGTATGGCAGATATCGATTCGTCATTATTATGGTTTTGCCGAGAAATTAAACAAGATTTTGTTGTTGGCTTATCTGGAGAATGTGCAGATGAAATATTTGGTGGATATCCGTGGTTTTATAGAGAAGATGATTTACAATCGAGTGCATTTCCGTGGATGCGTTCTACAGAGGCACGTGAACAACTTCTAAAAAAAGAATGGAGAAATAAATTAAATTTACAACAATATGTACAAAGGCGCTATGAAGAGTCGATTCAAGAAGTTCCTATTTTAGAGGGGGAAAGTCCGCTAGAAGCAAAAAGACGCCAATTATTTTATTTAAATATGGTATGGTTTATGACAACATTATTAGACAGAAAAGACCGCATGAGTATGGGAGCGAGCTTAGAAGTACGTGTTCCATTTGCAGATCATCGTCTTGTCGAATATGCGTGGAATATTCCTTGGGAAATGAAAATGTATAAAAACCGCGAAAAAGGTCTATTACGTAAAGCGTTAGAAGGTGTACTTCCACATGACATCTTATATAGAAAGAAGAGTCCTTATCCGAAAACACACAATCCACACTATACAAAAGCAATAACAGTATGGCTTCAAAATCTATTAACGGATAAAGGTTCAATTTTACACGAACTGTTTGATAAAGAGCAGTTGAGCGGATTAATTCAGTCTGGCGGCAGTGCATTTCAAACACCATGGTTTGGTCAATTGATGACTGGGCCACAGCTTTTAGCTCATTTAGCACAAATTCACGTTTGGTTTAAAGAATATGGGGTAAATATTAAAGAATAGGAGAAAAGCGACTTACTTTATAAGTAAGTCGCTTTTTATTAAATAAATTGTCATATAAAATTCAGAATCATATTAGAAAAAATCCTTATTTAGAATAATTATCTTTACGTATTTATTATTAGTTGTTATAATTGGAAACAAATGTTCTTGAAAAAGATTCTCATTTATAAAATTGAGGTGTTATATAGATGAAAAAGAAAAAAATAGGTTTACTCGTAATGGCGTATGGAACACCAGAATCATTAGACGATGTAGAGGCGTATTATACACATATCCGTCACGGGCGTAAGCCATCAGAAGAAGCGCTTGAAGATTTAATTGGGCGCTATAAAGCGATTGGTGGAATTTCGCCGCTTGCAAAAATTACGAAAGAACAGGCGCATAAATTAACAGATTCAATGAATAATATATTTACAGAGTATGAATTTACTTGTTACTTAGGTTTAAAACATACTGCTCCGTTTATAGAAGATGCTGTAGAAGAAATGAAGCGTGATGGGATTGAGCAAACGATTAGTATCGTATTAGCGCCGCATTATTCTACATTTAGCATTAAAGCGTATAATGACCGTGCTATTCGTCTTTCAAAAGAAATCGGTGGTCCTGTTATTGAATCAATTGAACAATGGTATGATGAACCGAAGTTTATTTCGTATTGGGCAGACCAAATAAAAGAAACGTTTACAGAAATTGATGATAAAGAGAAAGCAGTCGTAATTTTTTCAGCGCATAGTTTGCCAGAAAAAATTATTGCAGCAGGAGACCCATATGTAGAACAACTAAAGCATACGGCAGATTTAATTGCAGAAGCTGCAAATATTCAAAACTATACAATCGGTTGGCAAAGTGCTGGGAATACTCCAGATCCGTGGATTGGTCCAGATGTGCAAGATTTAACGAAAGATTTATATGAAGAGCATGGGTACGAATCTTTCATATATTGCCCAGTTGGTTTTGTAGCGGAGCATTTAGAAGTTTTATATGACAACGATTATGAATGTAAAGTTGTAACGGATGAATTAAATGCCAAATATTTTAGACCAAATATGCCGAATGCGCAATCTGCATTTATTGACTGTTTGGCTGAAATTGTTTCCAAAAAAGTGAAGGAAATAGTTGACAAAGATCTAGTTTTGAATAATAATTAATTTATAATAATTTTAAACAAATAATAATTACTATGAAATAAAGAGGAGGATCCCCCTAGATGAATCCAAATAATCGCTTAACAACAAACCAAGGTGCTCCAGTTGGAGACAACCAAAATTCTCGTACAGCTGGTCGTCGTGGACCAGTATTATTAGAAGACTATCATTTAGTAGAAAAACTTGCACACTTTGATCGTGAACGTATTCCGGAGCGTGTTGTGCATGCACGTGGTGCAGGTGCTCACGGTGTATTCGTAACGAAAAATAGTATGAAGCAATATACGAAAGCTGCATTTTTACAAAATGAAGGAACTGAAACACCTGTATTTGTTCGTTTTTCAACGGTTATTCATGGTCAAGGTTCTCCTGAAACAGCACGTGACCCACGTGGGTTCGCTGTTAAATTTTATACAGAAGAAGGAAACTACGATATCGTAGGTAATCATTTACCAGTTTTCTTCATTCGTGATGCAATTAAATTCCCTGATATGGTACATTCTTTAAAACCAGCACCTGATACGAATATTCAAACGCCAGATCGTTACTGGGATTTCATGACGTTAAGTCCAGAATCTACACATATGATGACATGGGTATTTTCTGATTACGGTACACCAGCAAGTTATCGTGAAATGGAAGGTTTCGGTGTCCATTCATTTAAATGGATTAATGAAGAAGGTAAAATTGTTTATATTAAATACCACTGGAAACCACAGCAAGGTGTACGTAACTTAAATGCGAAAGAAGTGCAAGAGGTACAAGGGAAAGACTTCAATCATGCTACTCGTGACTTGTTCGACGCGATCGAAAAAGGAAATCACCCGAAATGGGATTTACACGTACAAGTTATGCAATTAGATGAAATGGATTCTTTAGACTTTGATCCACTAGATCCAACGAAAGTATGGCCAGAAGATCGCTTCCCGTTAATTGAAGTAGGGACAATGACGTTAAATCGTAATCCGAAAAACTTCTTTGCAGAAGTAGAACAAGTAGCGTTCTCTCCAAGTGCCACTGTAAATGGTATTGAGCCATCGGAAGATAAATTATTACAAGGTCGTTTATTCTCTTACCCAGATACACAGCGTTATCGTCTTGGTGCAAATTACTTACAAATTCCTGTAAACTGCCCATACGCAGCTGTTCATAATCAACAACGTGATGGTGCGATGCAAGTGAATCAAAACCCATCTACAATCAACTACGAACCGAGCCGTCATGCTGAAAATCCAGTTGAAGACCCAGCTTACCGCGATTCAACTATGAAAGTAGAAGGCTATGTATCTCGTGAAAAAATTGAGAAACCAAATGACTTTAAACAAGCAGGTGAGCGTTACCGTTCATTCTCTAAAGAAGAGCAAGATAACTTAATTGCAAACTTAACAAATGACTTGAAAGACGTAAATGAACGCACGAAATTACTAGCTGTTTGTAACTTCTTCCGTGCAGATCAAGAATACGGTATGCGTTTAGCGCAGGCATTAAATGTTGATATTACGCAATATGTAGGAAATGCTCCGAAATAAATCGGAAAAGACGACTGGGTTTCGGTCGTCTTTTTTATGTGTAAAGTTACACGCGGGTATTCTTCAGTTTCGTTATGTCGGAATTTGTTGGTAAATCGATATCTTGTGTCGAAACGTTGATATATTGAAAGGAACAATCGATATATTTGAAAAATCGTTGATATATCCAAAAAACCGTTAATATATTTCCAGTTATACTAGGTGGGGTATATTGCCCGGTGCGCAAAAAAGAGATGCAATCTATTACTAATAGATTGCATCTCTTTTTTAGTTCACTCGCTCAGTATACTCATAAGCTTTCTCCCCATGCATCGAAATATCAAGTCCCATATGTTCCTCGTGCTCATCTACCCGGACAGGGAGGAAGAAGTTGATTGCTTTAATAATGGCATACGTCATTATAATTGTGAACGCATATGTTGCGCCGATCGCTACAAGTTGTTTCAACAGCAGCGAGGCGTTTCCGTAAAATAATCCGTTAGCGCCATCGCCGTTTACGGCAGTAGTTGCAAATAATCCTGTCGCAATACCGCCCCAAGTTCCACCGATGCCGTGACATCCGAATGCATCGAGTGTATCGTCGTATCCGAATTTTGTTTTTAAGAAAAAGACCGCTCCGAAGCATAATACGCCGCCAATTGCTCCGATAAGAAGAGCTGAGAAAGGTGTAACGAACCCGCAAGCTGGTGTAATAGCGACTAGACCGGAAACGGCGCCACAAGCAGCTCCCATCGCAGTCGGTTTTGATTGGAAGAACCACTCTGAAAGCATCCAAGTTAATGCTGAGGCAGCAGCGGCTATATTTGTATTAATAAATGCAGTTAAAGCTACGTCGTTTAAGGATAATGCGCTGCCGACGTTAAAACCGAACCAGCCAAACCATAATAAGCCTGCGCCTAACATTGTAAATGGCAAATGGTGAGGAGAAGAACCATTTATGTTTTTTCGTTTTCCGAGGAAAATAGCTAATACAAGACCAGCAACTCCGGAAGTGATGTGAACGACGTTTCCGCCAGCGAAGTCTAGTGCACCAAGTTCCCTTAGCCACCCGCCGACGCCCCATACCCAATGAGCGACAGGATTGTAAACAATCGTTGTCCATAAAAGGATAAAAATAAGAAAGGCAGAAAATCGCATTCTTTCAGCAAATGCACCTGAAATTAAAGCTGGAGTTAAAATGGCGAACATGAGTTGAAACATCATGAATAAATTGTGAGGAATAGTAGATGAGTAGTCTGGATTTGGTGCGTAGGTAACTCCGTTTAGACCGAACCAATCAAGTGTACCAATAAGCCCGTGCCAATCTGGTCCGAATGATAAAGAATAGCCGATAACAATCCATTGAATCGAAACGATAGCCATTGCACTATAACTATGCATCGTTGTACTGAGTACATTTTTGCTGCGAACCATACCTCCATAAAAAAGTGCCAATCCTGGTGTCATCAACATGACCATTACTGCCGTCACAAACATAAAAACTGTATCTCCCATATTCATGAGCTCTCCTCCTATGATGTTAGAAAAAATAACATCTTTTTGTTATGTTTCATATCATATTCGAAAAAGAACTAAAAATCAACTAAAAATTCAGAAAAATATATACATGATGTTAGAAAATATAACATAGATTATTTTGTGAGGATTGAAATCGACATATGCGTTTCTCTTGGATAATTGGTATAATATTCTTACAATTAAAAACTTGGGGGATGCGTGTGGGAAAAATACGGACTAGGAAACTATTCATTTGTTTTTGCTTAGCTTTTGTTTTGTTTGTACCAATACATACTTTTGCAGACGAAAAAAGAGAGTGGAAAGATGAAGTTATATACTCCATTATGATTGATCGCTTCAATAATGGAGAACCGAAAAATGACAAACAATTAGAAGTTGGTAATTTAGAAGGGTATCAAGGCGGGGATATAAGAGGAATTATAAAAAGGTTGGATTACATAAAAGAAATGGGTTTTACTACCGTTATGCTTTCGCCGCTTTTTGAAAGTGGAAAGTACGATGGATTAGACGTGCGAAATTTTAAAAAGGTAAATGAACATTTCGGGACAGACAATGATGTGAAAGAACTTGTAAAAGAAGCTCATGCAAAAGGAATGAAAGTTGTATTTCAATTTCCGCTTGGAGAAAACGAACGACAGGTAATTGACGCAATGAAATGGTGGATAAAAGAAGTTGATTTAGACGGAAGTTATGTTATACATAGTGAAAAAAAGCCGCGTTCCTTTTGGGATAACGCGCAAAAAGATATGCAAGTGATAAAGAAAGATTTTCGTATTATGACAAAGGAGGATAGCGAATACAACGAAAAAATCGTAGAATCGTTTTCCGAAGCGGATGTATCGGTGAAATCGTTATACGATGTGAGTAAAAAAGAAGGGGAATTTGTTACGTTTTTAGATGATCAAGAAACAAAAAGATATGCGCGTATTGCAAAAGAAAATATGTATTATCCGCCATCACGTTTAAAACTGGCGCTTACTTATTTGTTAACATCACCTGGGATTCCGAATTTTTATTACGGAACGGAAATTGCATTAGATGGAGGAAGTGTACCCGATAATAGACGATTAATGGATTTTAAGTCAGACGAAAAATTTATGCAGCACATAACAAAACTAGGTGAACTTAGGCAGGCGAGACCGTCTTTACGACGCGGTACGTTTGAGCTTCTGTATGATAAGAGCGGGATGAGCATACTAAAACGAAAATATAAAGATGAAGTAACTTTAGTAGCAATTAATAATACGAAAGAAACACAAAAAGTCTCCTTACCTGCAAGTGCAATTGGTGAAAAACAAGAGTTAAGAGGATTGTTACAGGATGAAATTATAAGAGAGGAAAACGGAAAGTTTTATCTCGTTTTAAAACGTGAAGAATCAAACGTGTATAAAGTTAACGGAGAAACAGGTGTGAATTGGTTATTTATCTCCTTAATCGTTGGTGTGAATGTATTATTTATTGCGTTTCTAATTGCAGTTAAAAGGAAGCGTAGATGAGATGAGAAATTACTCGCTCTATGTTCATGTCTTCTTATTGTATTTGTAAGTTTGTTCGGCGGGGCAATAGTGTTATTCTGTTGATATGAAATTTCTTAAGAGAAACGACGTGAGAATGAAAACGTCCCTAGTGAGAGGAGGGCTAGGTTAGGAAGAGGATTTTCTTCCTAACCTGTTTTTTGTGTTAGCACCGATAGGGAAGAATCTTTGAAGCAATCAATAATTGCAACTATATTAATTTTACATTACATTAAAAGTTAGAGAATACTCTTATACTAATACAGTGCTAAATAGTAGGTGGGAAAATGGAGTTTTACGATTTGGGTATTACCATTAAAGAGCTTAGAATTAAAAAAAATATATCACAATCCGAATTATGTCATGGAATATGTTCGCAAAGTCAAATTAGCAAAATAGAAAAAGGTGTGATTTATCCATCTAGTATATTGTTATATCAATTATCAGAAAGACTTGGTATTGACCCAAATAATATATTTGCATTAACTCAAAACAAAAAATTAAAATATGTAGAAAATGTAAAATGCGTAATAAAAGATTGCTTAAAGCAAAAACAATACAAAGAACTTTATGAAATAGTGAAAAAAGAGAAAAACGAAAATAACTTCCAATCAACAGAAGATAAACAATTTTTAATATGGCATGAAGCGATTGCTATATTTATGGTGGATAAATCAATAAAAACTGCTTTAGATTTTTTAAATAATGCATTAAAATTAACTGTAACTAATTCTGATTTTTTATCAGAAAGAGAAATAGATATTATGCAGACAATTGCTATATTGCATGGGGAAAATAAAGAATATGAAAAAAGTATTAATATATTAAGAAGGTGTTTAACTAATTTTAATAAGTTAGATTTTCCTAGAGATAAAGAAATTAAATTGAAAATTATTTTTAATTTAGCAAAAATTTTAGGTCATGCAAATCAACATGAAGAGGCAGTAAAATACAATGATATGGGTATCAAACTAGCTATTAATCTAAATACTTTATATTTACTAGGTGAATTATACTATGGAAAAGCTTGGAATTTATTGAAAATTAAACAACCTAATGAAGAAGATGTTGCAAATAACATGAAAAAAGCATTATTTATATTTGAACTAACAGAAAAAGAAAATCTGATAAAAATGGTTAAAGAAAAATATTTTGAAAACCAAACTGAAAAAAGTCACTCATAATTCATTTGGAAATCACTTGAAATATAATAAAACCTACAGGGGAAATCTCTGTAGGTTTTATACTTATAAACTTGCTTCTAAAATATTAGTGCTTAATATAAATTTTTGAATAAGAGTTTACTTAGCGCTTTAGCGTACTTTTTTATTTTGAAGCATGCATCTTTATTAAAGATGTATGCTTCTTTTTAAATCCATCCGAATATTATTGGTTCAAGTCGGAGGAAGGTACTTTGGGGTGTCTTTTCTTTAGATCTTTATCATTAACTATTTAATGTTTTTTAAATGATTACATGACATATTTTTTTTGTACCAAGCTTTGTTGATACAGTTAGATTTATCCGTTAGTGTATTCGTATTATTAGAACATCCTACAGTATTTAGGGAGAATGTGGCTAATAAAAACCATAATATTAATTTCTTCAAAAAACCACTTCTAACTCTTTTTTAATTAACATTTTTGAGATCCTTACTAATTTTACATTACATTAAAGGTTGGGAAATATTCTTATACTCATAAATTGTTACGTTTTGGCGGGGAGAGGAATTATGAGTTACAGCGATTTTTAAGATGACTTTGGCCCAGGATGTGGTTATTAAGAAAAGTAATTCAAATTGAAGGGGAAACGTCTTAAGGTATATTTTTCTTATTTTCAATAAGGTCTGCTAAATACATGTATAAAACAAATTCTACAATAAGGCCTAGTTTAATCATGCGCTCACTTGTAAAGTATTCGTATGGTTAGACTCTGTTCACTTAGTGATTTTCACCGCATATACCATTTTTCTATGGTTTGTTCTCGGAATATTGTCTCTACAAAACAAAAAACTCCTCTAATTAAGAGGAGTTTTCTTTTTAGCGGTAGTTAATGAACTGTACGTCGATTGGTAAATCAGCGCTACGAACAGCTGCGATTACTGCTTGTAAGTCATCACGGCTTTTCGCTGTAACACGTACTTGATCATCTTGTACTTGTGTTTTTACTTTTAATTTCATTTCTTTAATGATGTTGTTAATTTTTTTAGCGTTATCTTTATCGATACCTTGTTGAAGTGTTGCGCGTTGGCGAACAGTGTTGCCAGTTGCAGCTTCAACTTTTCCGTAATCTAAGTTCTTAATTGGAACGTTACGTTTTACAAGTTTAGAGATAAGAACGTCTTTTACTTGCTCTAATTTAAACTCGTCATCAGAAGTTAAAACAAGTACTTCTTTTTCTAATTTAATATCACTTTTACTTCCTTTAAAGTCATATCGGTTTTGTATTTCTTTTAATGCGATATTAATTGCGTTTGTTACTTCAGGTAATTCTACTTTCGAAACGATGTCAAAAGAACTATCTTTTGCCATAGTTAGCACCTCCAAATAAATTTCTAATCTTGTTATGTACTGTACATACTAAAGTATAGCTGAAAACGAGTCTAGACTTAAGTGTTTTCGTACTTATATTCATGTAACCTCATTTTATTATAGTGAATTTTGGGCAGTTGGACAAATACAGGAAAAATCATGTTATAATTAACTTTTGTTTGGAATGATAAAAAAGATAATTTTATATATATAGAAGGGAATTAAAAAATATGTATTTGCAAATAGGATCGATTGAACAGGTAACTGTTTTACGCGAAACGGAAATTGGATATATGGTTGGGAATGAAGAAGAAGAAATTTTCCTACATAAAAACGAAGTAGCTGGAGAAATTGAAGAAGGCGATACGATTGATGTATTCTTATACCTTGATCACCAAAATCGTATTTCAGCAACAATGAAGGAACCGATTATTACAACTTATGATTGGAACTGGGTAAAGGTTGTAGAAGTTATTCCGAGTTTAGGTGTGTTTGTTGATATTGGTGTGTCAAAAGATATACTAATTCCAGCTGATGAGTTCCCGATTTATATGCCAGTATGGCCAGAAGTAGGCGACGAATTATATTGTACGTTAAAATTAACGAATCGTGATCGTTTAATTGCTCTTCCGGCAAGAGACAGTGATATGCAAGAAATTATCGTAGATGCAACGCCATCTATGCGTAATAAAAACGTAAATGGACGTGTATATCGTTCGCTTCAAGTCGGTTCATTCGTACTAACTGATGAGCATTTCCGTGCTTTCTTACACCATACAGAAAGAAAAGAACAAGTTCGCATCGGTCAGCGTGTAACAGGACGTATTATTGACGTAAAAGATGACGGTACAATTAACATTTCACTTCTTCCTCGTAAAGAAGAAGGAATGGAAGACGATGCTGCAGTAATTTATGCATATATGGAAGAACGAGGCGGAGCAATGCCGTTTTGGGATAAGAGCCATCCAGAAGATATTAAAGAACGCTTTAACATGAGTAAAGCTGCATTTAAGCGCGCACTTGGTAAGTTGATGAAAGAAGAAAAGGTTTACCAAGAAGAAGGTTGGACTTACTTTAAGAAATAAAGTAAATGAAAAAAGAACTATTCTTTCTCTGAATTTTTAAGAGAAGGGATAGTTCTTTTTTATTATAAAGTAGATAAAAAGTAAATAAAGTGTAATAAAACGTTTAATCTACAAATATTTTACTGTATTTATAAGGAAAAAGGAATATAAAATGGTAAATTGTTGGAAAATATACATTTTTAGAAAAAATGTCACAATATTGTCGTTTTTATGTTGAATAACATCGGAAAATTCTTTGAATTGTTAATTGTAAGAATAAAACCGATGCGAATTAGGGGTGAATGTATGGAAAAGAGGCCAGTTAAGAAAAAATGGTATAGGCAATTAATCCAACTTATCGTAGTTGCACTAATTGTTACTTCTATACCACTGAATGGGTTGGCAGAAACGGCACCACCGTTTACACCATCTCCAAATTCAGAACAAACTCCAGAAGTGGAAAAGAAAGAGGAAAAGGAATTACCAGCTCCACATCCAGATCAATTAAAGAAGGATAAGGCTAAAGCACAGGCGAGTCCGACTGAGATTGTAGAAGAAAGAACGGAAACCGAAAAGGTTTTTGATAACAATGATGGTACCTTTACAAAGAGGGTATATACGGAACCGATTCATGCAGAGAAAGATGGAAAGCTAGAAGAGGTTTCACCAAAATTAGTAGAAGCACCAAATGAAAAAATTGTAACGGAAAATACAACATTAGAACCAGAGTTTGAGAAAGCGACAAAAGATGGAAAGTACGTTCAATTTAAAGTAAAAGATCATACTATTCAGTATAAACTAATAAGTGCAAATGGTGAAAAAGGTGAAATGAAGCCATCACCAGTAACCGCAACACATGAAAATAATACAGTATGGTATAAAGGGGTCTTCCCAAATATTGATTTAAAGAGTACGACATTCAATGAAAATGTAAAAGAAGATTTTGTATTACGTGAGTATACAGGACACCACATTTTTACATTTGCATTAGAAACAGATTTAACACCTAGCTTACAGGAAGATGGTTCAATCGACTTCCAAGATGAGAAAAAAGAAAAAGTATTCACATTGCCGAAACCATATATGAATGATTCCAATGTGGATCAACAATCAGGTGAGGCTGTAACGTCAGATGCAGTTCGCTACAATATTGAGAAGAAAGATGAAAAAACATATACATTAACTGTTACTGCAGATCCGCAGTGGTTACAAGCACCAGAGCGAAAATATCCGGTATATGTAGATCCTTCAATTGAATTGGATAATTTTGAAAATGCTTATGCTTCAAGTGTATTCGCTAATGTTAATTATTCAGGAGGAAAACTTTGGGATTCAGGCCAAAATGCTTACACGTTAAAAGTTGGGTATTATGACGCATCGATTGGCACCAACTTTTCATTTATTAAACCAGATGTTTCAAACTTAAAGGGTGCAAAGGTTGAAAGTGCAACATTCCATGCCTATGCAGTTTGGCATTATTATGCGAATCAACCAAATGGTGTTTGGTTAGATGAAGTAACAAGTGGATGGAATGTTGGAAGTGTAAACTGGAATAACAAACCAGGTTCTAACAACATTGCACACGCTGATGTGGGCCGCGGAAAATGGGCCCAGTTCAATGTAACGAATACAGTGAAAGCATGGGTAGAAGGCGCGAGACCAAACAATGGCTTTAAGCTACATGCAAATGGTAATGGTCAAAACCATTGGAAGAAATTCATTGCAGCTGAAAATGGAACGAATGCACCATTCTTGGAAGTGAAATATTCCTACGCAAAACCAAATAAGCCAAGAGTACAAGCTTACTCAAATGGGAGTGGGAGTGGTTCAGGTCACTTCAATGTACAATGGGACGCAGTTCCAGGAGCAACAGGTTATAAAGTTGCCATTTTTAATGGATATGACTATGAATATATTCCTGTTGGGAATGTGACAAGCTGGACGACGAAAGATAAAAAGATATTCCCGACGCCAGAAGAAATTGCACAAGGGCGTTACTGGATACATGATGATGGAAAAGGTGCAGAAGCGCCTACTAACCCAGGACAAATATATAAAAATGCTTACGAGTCAGGAGGTCCGTACGGGGATTATAGCGGAAGAAGTAGCTACTGGATTCGTATTGTAGCAGAGTATCCGTTTGGCGATAGTCCACTTTCAGATGAAATAGTTCCATTTATTCCATTAGAACAAGTGAAAAAGCCAGACGGATCGGCCTACATTAATGCTACAGATAAGGAAACAGGATATGTCACATTAAAGTGGGATGCAGTTCCAGCGGCTGCAGGCTATAAAGTTTGGATTTATAACGGAAAAGATTACGAAGCGTTCGACGTAGGAAATAAAACAAATTGGACAACGCAAAATGAGAAAATTTGGCCAACGAAAGATGAAATTGCAAAAGGCCAATATTTACTTCATCATGATAAAAAAGGTGCAGAATTAGCAGTTGATCCATCACCTGTGTATAAGAATTCTGGCGGAATTTATGCTGGCTTTAAAAATTATTGGTTCCGTGTAACAGCGTATAGTAAAGCCGGACATGCTGAAAGCGAAATTTCGCATGAGTTTGTACCTAAATTTGCTCAAGACTTTGGGTTTATAGGGATGTTTGATTACTGGGCATCAGTTCCGGTACTAAATGGCACAGTGAATGCTACAAATGGTAACTTTATCATGAGTGAAAAAGATATTACGTTATCAGGGCGCGGACCGGATGTATCAGTGGAAAGAACGTATAATAGCCAAAGTAAAAAAGTAGGTCTATTTGGTACAGGGTGGTCTAGTGGATTAGAAGAAAGAATTTTGGCTGAAGGAAATGGAAACCTACTATTAATTTCTGCCGATGGCGCAAATATTACTTTTACTAGAACGGGAGATAATACGTATCAAGCTCCTACAGGTATATATTTAGAAATTAAACAAGTATCAGGCGGATATGAAATAAAAGATAAAGACCAAACGGTTACTTTCTATAAATCTGGAGATGCACAAGGGCGTATCGAGTATACAAAAGATAAATATGGAAATACGACGACATATGAGTATGATGGGGAATCACGTTTATCAAAAGTAAAGAATGCTTCTGGTAAAGAGTTAGTCGTACAATATGATGGAAATAATAAAAAAGCAGCAAAAGTAATCGGCCCAGATAGCAAAACGATTACATTTAAATATGATGGAGATTTACTCGTTTCTTCTACAACACCAGAAGGAAAAGTATATAAATACGGATATGATAATGGATTACTAACATCTATTTATGATCCGCAACATACCGATGCAAAACCATATAAAACATCGTATGCATACGAGAATAATAGATTAGTAAAAGTAACGGACCCATTAGGGAAAGCTACGACATTAGCATATAATACAGATGCGAAAGAAGTTACGTTAACGAATCCTAAAGGAAGTAAAACTGTTTATACGTATAACGATGCTGGAAACCCAGTCAAAACTGTTGAAGATTCTGGACGTCTAAATTTAACAACAACGTATGAATATAATGCAAATAACCTAGTAAAAACAACAACTCCTAAAAATCAAACAGAAACAGCGACCTATGATGGTAATGGGAATGTAACTTCTGTTACTGATGAAATGGGAACAGAAAAGTTTGAGTACAATAAAGACAACGGGCTTATAAAAGCGACAGATAATGAGAATCGTGAAACAACAGTTGCTTATAAGGCTGCAAATACAGAAGTATCTGAAACAGACCAAGCAGCAAATACATCATCTTTCATGCAGTATGATCAGTTTGGAAATCCAATTGCGACAACTAGAGAGCTGGGAACAGGAGAAAACCTGATTCAAAATCCAAGCTTTGAAATGAATGGTACGGAAAAATGGGTACCAGTAAATGCGAATAATTCTGGATCTATTATAAAAGATGCAACATCAGCACCAGGTGGTCTGGGCGGAGAATCATCACTTAAAATTTCAACAAAAGCAACGAATAATGATTGGGGCTATATTGCTGCAATTCAAGAAGTAACGTTAGAACCAAATACAACGTATACGTTAAGTGGTATGATAAAAACGGATTTAGCCAATGGTGCTGGTTTCTTCAATGTACAGTTATTAAATGAAAACGGTGCTGGTGTAGATGGTGGATGGCATGATACTCGTCACAATAAAGTTCAAGGAACGAGGGATTGGGTTAACCGTCAAGTTACTTTTAAAACAACAGAACAAACGAGAAAAGTACAAATCTATTTACAAGTAGAAAATGGCGGTTCTGCTACGAGTGGTTCTGTCTGGTTTGATAAGATTCAACTAGAAAAAGGTGAAGTTTCTTCTAGCTTTAACCCAATTGAAAATAGTAGTTTAGAAAATATGGCGGGAAATGGCTGTATGCCAGGTTGGATTCGAGGAGATGGAACAAGCTGTGATCCGAAAGATGTTTCTCAGCAAGAGAGCTTTACGGGACATTCATCTATTGTATTAGAGCGTAGCCAATATGGAGGGTCAGATGTTGGCTATAGTAAAAGAGTTATATTGAATCAGAAAAAGGCAGAAACATTAACGCTAACAGGAATGTCTAAATCTGAAAATGTAGAAAATGATGCGCCAGATAAACTTTCTCGAGACTATGCGATTTGGGCGGATGTACATTATCAAGATGGCAGTGGTGAAAATTATCAAGTAAAATTCCCAAGCGGTACAAATGATTGGAATCGTAGTGCGGTTGTAATTCCAGCTAAGAAACCAATTAAACATATTCAGGTGTACCTATTATTTAGAAACAATAATAAAGGGAAAGTATGGTTTGATGATATTCGTTTACTAGAAGGAAACGCTCTTATTAAAAACGAGTACGACAACGATGGAAATGTTGTTGCGACGTATGATGAAGAAGGACAGAAAAACACCTTCACATATGATACATCAGGAAATAAAAAGAGCGAGACAGATGAAAAAGGAAATACCAAACTATATGATTACAATAAAGATAATCTATTAACGAAGGTTACATTAAAAAATGGTACTTCTGTAAATTATCTGTATGATCATAATGGGAATACAACAGAGAAATCTGTCATGTTTGGTGGGAAAACGCAAACACACAAATATGAATATGATGTAGATAATAAAAATACAGTCTATATCGATGCGTTAAACCGTCGTATTGAAAACACGTACGATGAAAATGCAAACAAGATTAAAACAACAATGCCAAACGGTTCTATTTTAGAGTCTGTATATGATACAGCAGATCGCGTCGTTGGCGAAAAGCGCAACGGAAAAGATTCATTTACATTTGAACGTGATCAAAATGGACAAGTTACGAAAGTGAAAGATCTTGTCAACGGCGTAGAACGCACGAAAACATACGACAAGGCTGACCGTGTCACAAGCGCAACGGATAGCCGAGGCGGAAAAGTTGACTGGGCATATCACGATAAAGCAAACAGTAAGACAGAAAAACTAAAAGAACAAACAGTAACGCAAGGCGGATACACAAATAAAGTATCGTATGACTACAACACGCTAGATCAAAACATTCGTGTGACAGACGGTTCTCAAACGTATCGATTTGATTATGACGATCAAGGAAATGTTCGTACGTATACAGCTGGCAATGGTTCAGGTTCTACTTTCAACTATGATCATGCGAACAAAATTAAAGATTTAGTAGTAGGTACGTCAAATAGTATTCTACTTTCTGAACGATATGAATATGACCAAGCAGGCAACCGTACGAAGATTAAACATGAAGGTGCGGGCGGAAAAGTAACAGAAACGAACTTTGTATATGACCCGATTAACCAATTATTAAATGAAGCATTACCAAACGGAACAACTAAATCATACACATATGACGGATTTGGAAACCGTACGAGTGTGAAAGTTGTAGAGAATGGAAAAGAAACAAAATCTATAGCGGCAACATTCAATGAAGGGAATCAACTTGTAAAATTCGGAAACGAATCATTAACATATGATGCGAATGGAAATCGTACATCTGATGGAAAGTACAAGTATACATGGAATGAAAATGACCAACTTGTAGCTATCACAAAACAAGGTGAGAGCAATGCATTCGCAACTTATAAGTATGACGAGGATAATCGTCGTATTGAAAAGAGTGTAGGCGGGACAGTAACACGCTATTTCTATGATGGAGATAGTATTAATCCGTTGTATGAAACGGATGGTAGTGGAAATGTACTTCGTCAATATGTATACTCTGTAGACGGTTTACGTTTGGCAATGAAGTCAAAAGGACAAACGTTATACTATCACTACAACCCACGTGGTGATGTCATTGCGATGACAGATCAAAATAGAGAAGTTGTAGCAACGTATGAATATGATTCGTGGGGTAATGTATTAAAGAGTGACGCAAAAGGTATCGCAGCAGACAATCCGTTTGGATATGCAGGATACATGTATGATAAAGAAATTGGCATGTATTACTTGATTGCGAGATACTATAATCCGGAGCATGGTGTGTTTTTATCGGTGGATCCTGATCCGGGTGATGAAGATGATCCTGTGACGCAGAATGGGTATACGTATGGTGATAATAATCCAGTGATGATGGTGGATCCAGATGGGCATTGGGTGTGGTTTGCAGTAAATGCTGGTTTTGCAGCTTATGATAGCTATAAAGCTTATAAATCAGGAAAGGGTTGGAAAGGGGTAGCAAAAGCTGCAGCTATAGGCGCAATTGGCGGAGGAAAATTAAAACTAACAAAAACAATTACAAAACCGGTTTATTTTACAAAGTTATTAGGAAAAAATGCAAGAGCGCATAAATCAAGAATTAATACGGATTTGCCAGGTGGAAAAGCTGTTGCAAAAAGTATTTTTAGACATTATACAAAAGGGCAAAAGGTGATAAATCATAGAAAAGGAAATTCAGTTAGAAGACATACTAAAGACAATCGAATTCAAATTAGAATGGTAAAACGTAAAGATGGCACGTGGAAAGTTAATTTAGATATTAAAAGAAAAAGAATATACGAAGATATTCATTTTTAAGTATATAATACTGAAATTTTAATTAGGAGTGAAGAAGATTGATAGGAATGCCACATTATATAGTTCCGGTGCAAGTTCATCCAAAAGCTATAGATGCTTTAATGAAAGAAGCGGAGATCAAGATATTAAGTTTAACACCTATAATGCAAAAAGATGATAATACTATAATCAGTTCAGAAATAGCCATTCAACTAAAAGATAATTTATATTTAAATGTTTCTGTTGCTAGGTCAGAGATGAAATTTGAAGATGAAGTAGAGCACCTTCAGGTAATAGTGGAAAGAAATGTTCCCAATATAACCGATGGAAATCCTGAAAATATACTAGTTTTCGAAAAGTTTTTGAGGATAAGGGGAAATGTTCAGTGTGAACTATTAGTGGAAGAAGAAAAATATACAGATTTATCTTCAAAGAAAGTACTCTATACTTCCGAATGTGGAACAGGTATATTATTAAAAAATGATGAGGAAACTGTCTTAATAACTTGTAATGAATTTTGTACAATTTTAGTAACAAAAGATCAAGAAATAATTAATGATATATTAAATAAGCGTTATAATTTTACTAGATTAAAAGGATGAAATGAAAAATAAGGGAATGTAAATAAATCTGTACTATTTGTAAAGGACATATATTTAACAAAGGAATCCAGTTTGTCAAGTTTGGAAATAAATCGTTAATGTTTCGGGATGCATTTTTTATTTTAAATAATTCATTTTTTCATTAGCATTATAAAATAAAGAAAAAATTAGAAATAGTGATGGAAGATTAAAAAGCACGATCTTATTTTTAAATAAGGTCGTGCTTCCTTTTAATTCTCCTGCTCACGCGTAAGAGTAAACGTATCTTTCAAATCACTATCATTTATTTTAATATTTGCCTTTTTTAATTCCTCTTGTAACAATTTTTTGCTGAATACAGGATCAGCAGTACGTTCTTCCTCTAAGTTTTTGCGAATAGAGTCTTTCACTTCATCATAAGGCTTTAAAGCTTTTTTATCAGTTAATTTAATAACGTGATAACCGTTTGATGATTTTACGGGATTGCTAATTTGTCCAATATTTAGTTTGTAGGCAGCGGTTTCGAATTCAGGGGCCATTGTACCTGAATTGAAGTATCCAAGGTCTCCACCTTTATCTTTTGATAGCAGATCTTGTGATTCTTGTTTTGCTAATTCTTCAAATGAAGCACCAGCATCTAGTTTACTCTTTATTTCTTTCGCTTCATTTTCGTCACTTACTAAAATGTGACTCGCTTTAATTTCTGGCTTATAATGGTCTTTTACGTCTTTTTCTGTAATGCTTTTCTTAATCGCTTCATTCATAGCAAGTTTGAACTTAATTTGATTTTTGAAATCCTCTTCATCTTTTAAACCATAATTTTCTAATACTTTTTTGAATTGATCTCCATATTGTTTTTTTACTTTTTCTACTTCTTTATTTACCTCTTCATCAGGTACTTTATATTTTTTTGTGATGATGTCTTGTGCCATCATTTCGTATAGCATGTCTTTTCCGTAACGATCTTTCAATTGTTTTTCGAAGTTATCCTTTGTAATGGTGGAGTCTGTTGCTGTAGCGACTGTAGCTGAGCCATTCTTTTGTCCGCAAGCAGATAGCATCAATATACTTATTAGTGCAGTAATAATGAAAATATGTTTCCCTCTCATGCCAACACCTCATCCGAATATGTTATCGCTATTGTAGAATATAGAAGTGAACATGAAGTGAATTTTTAATGTTTTTTCCTTTAAAATGTAAAAAAGTACATCAACATAATTGTTGATGTACGATGGAATCAAAGGTGATCGGTCTTTTTAGAGTATGCACGTTTACCTTGCTGAATATTTTTTTGCTCTTGCTCATTTTTTTGTGTGCGTTTTGCGTTATTATCACGTGCTTTTTTGTCGTTATCACTCGTATGTGGCATATGTATCAACTCCATTTCTAAACGTTGTACGTTTATCATTTCCTTTTTCGTAAAGACTATGTATAGCGGTGCATTTATGAAGGGTAAAGGTGGATTCGAAATGGATTTGAAGTTGAATTATACTGAACTTATAAAGAAGTTAATCGTTGTAATCATCGCAGGTTTATTAAACGCGATTGGGATGAATTTATTTTTAACGCCAGCAAAAGTGTATGCGAGCGGCTTTGCTGGATTGTCTCAATTATTATCACAAATATTAGGTGATTTTTTATCGATTCACATATCTACGGGAGTATTGTTTAGCTTATTTAATATTCCTGTCGTTATTTTAGCGTGGAAAAAGGTTGGAAAGGCCTTCACCTTTTTTAGTTTTCTTTGTGTTATATTTATGACTCTGTTTTTAGAAATCATCCCTGTTAGAGCGGTTTCGAATGATATCATATTAAATGCGATTTTTGGCGGGATTATTTCGGCAATTGGAGTAGGGATTGCTTTAAAGTGGGGTGCTTCTACAGGTGGATTAGATATTATCGCCATGATTTTATCAAAAATAAAAGATAAGCCTGTCGGTACATACTTTTTCTTTTTTAATGCAATTATCATTATCGCTGCTGGCTATGTATATGGATGGGAAAAAGCGTTGTATACGCTAGTGACTTTATATGTATCAACGAGAATTATTGATGCAATTCATACTCGCCATGTAAAGATTACAGCATTAATTGTTACGAAGAATGGGGCAGATGTAAGAAAGGCGATTCACTCGCGATTAGTAAGAGGGATTACAACGATACCAGCAACAGGTGCTTATACGAATGAAAATAAAGAAATGTTAATGATGGTTATTACTCGTTATGAGTTATACGAATTAGAGAGGATTATTAAACAAGTGGACCCAGGTGCATTTACAAATATACTGCAAACAGTTGGGGTGTTCGGATTGTTTCGGAAAGATTAAAGAGGACCAAAGTTGGTCCTCTTTTTTAATGTAAATTCGTAATGTTTTGCAATTGCTCTTGCATTTCACGGAGCTGAACTTTTTCAGCAGTTGAAGAGTTTGCGTAAGCGGATTGCAAAGCATTTTTTGCTCTATACACGAGATCTTGTTGCTCAGTACCGCTTGAACAAGATACGGCATTTTCAACAGCATCTCTAGCTTGTTGGAATAGTAAGTTCCCCATTTAAACCCCTCCAAAAGAAGAGTTACTTCTTGCTTTTTCTGCCTCAGCTAATGTACCTCTGTACGGGAATCTTGCATCATGCTTCATAACAGCATCGGCTCCTTGTTGGATAAAACGTTTTGATTTGTTCTTTTTACCCATTCGAAAAACCCCCTTTATTTAGCTGAAAACAATCGACGCGATGTCTCATGCGTCTACTTATAGTATGGACATTTGGCAGGAAACTATAAGTAGGGAATTTTTAGATTACAACCCAAGAACCTCTTCTAAATATAAAGCAATACCATCTTCTTCGTTCGTTAACGTCGTATGGTTTGCGAGTGATTTTAATTCAGGGATGGCATTTCCCATTGCGATGCCGTGACCAGCAAATTCAATCATTTCAAAATCATTATCTTCATCACCGAAAGCGATAATGCGCTCTTGTGGAATGTTGTAATGACTAGAAATTTTTTGTAATCCAACTGCTTTATTTAATCCGCTTTTCACAATTTCAATAATCGGCCAAGGTGCGCCCCATTTTCTATGGTCGATTACTTCCGCATGCATATCGGTTAAATGTTGACGAATTGCAGTAGAATGCTCGTCATGTGCGTCAATTAATAAGCAAGTTGGATGATCGTTTAAAATATTTAATAAGTCTCCCGTAAAAATCTTAGGAGAGCCGAATTCGAAAATATGTTTTTTATCTTCATCAATTTCACGAACATACACATCGTCCATTACTTCCGCGTATATATTTTTTACGCCAAAATCAAAGCAAGCTCGGACAATTTCTTGCGCTGTTGCTAGCTCAAGAGGAGAGTGATGTGTTCCCCAGTTTGAATCAAGAGGATGATGTACGTAAGCGCCGTTAAAGTTTACGATAGGTGTGTTAAGATCAAGTTCTTTATAGTAATCATAACTAGCACGGAATGGACGTCCTGTTGAAATAACGACAATATGTCCCTGTTCCTTTGCTTTTGCAATTGTATGTTTCGTTCGAGTGGAAATTATTTTGTTGTCTGTTAATAAAGTGCCGTCTAAGTCTAATGCGATTAAATGTTGTTTGTTCATAATTTCACCTCTTATAATAATTTTTTTGTATCTATCTGTATTTCCGTTTTTAATATGCAGAAATAAGAGGTTAGACTCGGTGAAATCACCATAGATGGAAATTTCACTATATATCCATCTTACGTCTCAAAGTGCTGTGGTGTCTACTATTTATCGTTGGAAATTAAGAAAAGTCAACATCTTTTTAGAAAGTTCAAACAATGTTTCTTTCATTATGTACAAATTGTGAAAAGGGTTACATTGCTCGTGTGATGAGGCATATAATGAACATGTAATCTTCTCGTATATGTTTGACTCTCCTTTGAAACTAGCCTAGAGTAGGTTGGTTTCTTTTTTTTTCTACAGGTAGGAAAGAAATCCCTGCTTACGCTTGTGTCATTCATATATATGTACAAGAATGAGATGTAGTACTGTTTCCTAAACATGACAGAAAAGCTTTCTTTTAAAATGGATATACTAATGAGGCAAGACGTCATGGAAGGAGAATGAAGATGGGACAAAATCGCAGGTTTCGTTCTGGACAAAAAGCGCCGAATGATGGCATTTACGTAGAAATTGGTGAAACGGGAAGTATGGTGAAAGATCCGCAAATGGTGAAATTAACTGCCGGTGAAAAGTTTCCGGATAACACGAATCATAACCGCCAGTGGACATATAAAAGAAAACCGTAACAGAAGCCGCAATCATTATTGCGGCTTTTTTGTCGTTACACATTGTAATTTCATTTACCGTATTTTTTAGCAGTATAATGAATGCTCTCTTTTTCTTTTTCAAATAATAAGTTTGAAAATACATAGGCAAAATTATTGTATAAAAAAGTCAGTTGGCGTATAATCAAATCAAAGGTCAAAGAAAGTCAAACTTTTGGAGGGCTGTAAAGATGGACTTAAATCAAATGACAACAAAAACACAAGAGGCGATTATGAGTGCCCAATCTTTAGCGGTATCTCATCATCACCAAGAGGTGGATACTGTTCATCTATTACTTGCATTATTAGAAGAGCAAGATGGATTAGCAGTACGTATATTTCAAAAAATGAATGTTGATATAGAAGCATTAAAGCAAGGTGCTGAAAGTTTAATTAAAAAGAAACCTTCTGTAACGGGGAGCGGTGCAGAAGTTGGAAAATTGTATGTAACGAGCGCTCTGCAACAACTTCTTGTAAGAGCAGGAAAAGAAGCAGAAAAACTGCAGGATGATTACATTTCAGTAGAACATGTATTGCTTGCTTTTTCTGAAGAAAAAGGCGATATAAATCAATTATTTACAAGATTGCATATTACGAAAGATAACTTATTACAGTCTTTAATGACAGTTCGGGGGAATCAAAGAGTGACGAGTCAAAATCCAGAAGCAACTTATGAAGCGTTAGAAAAATATGGCCGTGATTTAGTGGCGGAAGTGAGAGCAGGGAAAATTGATCCTGTAATCGGCCGTGATAGTGAAATACGACGTGTAATTCGTATTCTTTCACGTAAAACGAAAAACAATCCTGTTTTAATTGGGGAGCCAGGTGTTGGTAAAACAGCAATCGTTGAAGGGCTAGCACAGCGTATCGTGAAAAAGGATGTACCTGAAGGATTGAAAGATAGAACGATTTTTGCGTTAGATATGAGTGCACTCGTAGCTGGTGCGAAATTCCGTGGTGAGTTCGAAGAGCGTCTGCAAGCTGTATTAAATGAAATTAAAAAGAGTGAAGGACGCATTTTATTATTCATTGATGAACTTCATACAATAGTTGGAGCTGGTAAAACAGAGGGAGCCATGGATGCAGGAAATATGTTAAAACCGATGCTTGCGCGCGGTGAACTGCATTGTATCGGGGCGACGACGCTCGATGAATATCGCAAATATATTGAGAAAGATCCAGCGCTAGAAAGACGTTTCCAACAAGTATTAGCAGAAGAACCAACTGTTGAAGATACAATTTCAATTTTACGTGGATTAAAAGAACGCTTTGAAATTTATCACGGTGTAAATATTCATGACCGTGCGATTGTAGCAGCGTCAGTTTTATCAGATCGATATATTTCAGATCGCTTCTTACCTGATAAAGCAATTGACCTTGTTGATGAAGCGTGTGCAACAATTCGTACAGAAATTGATTCTATGCCAACAGAATTAGATGAAGTAACGCGCCGCATTATGCAGCTGGAAATTGAAGAAGCGGCTCTTGGGAAAGAAACGGATCGTGGTAGCCAAGAGCGTCTAAAAACATTGCAACGTGAATTATCGGATTTAAAAGAAGTTGCAAGTGGCATGAGAGCGAAATGGGAGAAAGAAAAAGAAGACATTCACAAAGTTCGTGACTTACGTGAACATTTAGAACGTTTGCGTCGTGAATTAGAAGAAGCAGAAGGCAATTACGATTTAAATAAAGCAGCGGAACTTCGTCACGGGAAAATTCCCGCAATTGAAAAAGAGTTAAAAGAAGCGGAAGAAATGGGCGCGCATAATAAACAAGAAAATCGTTTATTACGTGAGGAAGTAAGTGAAGAAGAAATTGCAGATATTGTTTCACGCTGGACTGGTATTCCTGTTGCGAAACTCGTGGAAGGTGAACGCGAGAAATTATTACGCTTAGAGCAAATCTTATCAGAGCGTGTCATCGGACAAGAGGAAGCAGTAAGCTTAGTGTCAGACGCAGTTCTTCGTGCTCGCGCTGGTATTAAAGATCCGAACCGCCCGATTGGTTCTTTCATCTTCTTAGGACCAACAGGTGTTGGTAAAACAGAACTTGCAAAAACGTTAGCCCAGTCTTTATTCGATAGTGAAGAGCAAATGATTCGCATTGACATGTCTGAGTATATGGAAAAACACGCCGTGTCTCGCTTAATTGGTGCACCTCCTGGATATGTAGGATATGAAGAAGGCGGTCAATTAACAGAAGCGGTAAGACGTAAACCATATTCCGTTGTTTTATTAGATGAAATTGAAAAAGCACATCCAGAAGTATTCAACATTTTATTACAAATGTTAGATGATGGACGCATTACAGATTCACAGGGCCGTACAGTGGACTTTAAAAATACAGTTATTATTATGACTTCAAATATTGGATCTGCTCATTTACTAGATGGATTAGAAGAAGATGGTTCCATTAAAGAGGAATCAAGAGACCTTGTAATGGGGCAATTAAGAGGACATTTCCGCCCTGAATTTTTAAACCGTGTGGATGAAATTATTTTATTCAAACCTCTTACAACGAATGAAATTAAAGGCATTGTTGATAAAATTGTAAAAGAACTACAAGGTCGTCTAGCTGACCGTCACATTACAGTAGAATTAACAGATGCAGCAAAAGAATTTGTTGTGGAAGCAGGTTTCGACCCAATGTACGGAGCTCGTCCATTAAAACGATACGTACAGCGTCAAGTGGAAACGAAATTAGCACGAGAATTAATTGCAGGAACAATTACTGATAATAGTCACGTAGTTGTTGATGTAGAAAATAACGAGTTAGTCGTTCATGTGAAATAAAAATAAAAAAGAGTTCGGATAAAATCCGGACTCTTTTTTTAGTGTTGTTCTACTGGCTCGTTTGGAATTGCAGCTGAAATTGCTAGTACTAACACAGCAAGAACAACTGAGAAAATAGACGCTTGGTTAAAGTCGTATGTACCGCCAGTCATAGAGCCGATTACATAGCTCATCATATGTACAAGTAAGAACGACCAAATTAATGCCCAAATGAAACGCATATTTTACACCTCTATTCGTTCAATCTGTCCTTATTGTAACACAATTGAAAAAAGAATATAGAAAAATATTTGTAGATTTTTCAACGCAAATTTGCATTCCGTTCATACATTATAAAAGAGTGGTTTTATATGTTTAGAAAATAAGGCGGGGGAAAAATGAGTATTACGGAACGTTTTTTTTACTTAGAAAAAGAACCATGTGTCATTTATTTACCGGAGAAGCCAAATGGATTTTCTGTTATGCTCCTCGGTGATTATAACTACTTTATTGAGAATGGTACAAGTTTATGGACACAGCATGCGGGTAGATCTTATTTTTTACATGGCCTTATTGAGCAAGGCTACACAGTCTTTTCTTCTAATTTATACGGAAGACATTGGGGAAACGACCAATCTGTTCGTCTAGCGAAACGTTTATATGACGTTGTGTTGAGAAAAGAGACATTGAATGCGAAAATGCACATTATGGCAGATGGTATGGGAGCACTTGTAGCACTCGAAATGATGAACAAATACCCTGAGTGTATACGCTCTGTCATTATGTTAAATCCGTGTTTAGATTTACCAGAATATGTGGAGTTTGAGAAAGAGCATAAGTTTTTTTACAAGAGACTCGTGAAGGAATTAAGTTTGGCGTATGATGCCAAAGAAGAAGAATTAGAATCAAAAATAAATAAGAAATCATTTACGCTTCTTCCATCTTGTGTACCTGTTAAAATTTTCGTATCAACACAAGAAAAAAGAGGAAGAAAACAGCAGTTGCGTAGATATGAGAAAATGAGGCAACTAAATCAATGTGATACTTCTGTCTTGTTCCATCTGCAAGATGTGAAATATAAAATGGTTAGGCAAACGACCGATTTCTTTAAAAAATATGAAGAAGAATTATGAAGCTCCCATATACATAAATGAGGAGCTATTTGTTTCAGAGGGAAAGGGTTGGTGGTATGGAACGCGTGCTAATTGTAGGTGCACTTACGTTTGTAGGTTATCACCTTGTAAATAAAATGATTGCAGAAGAAGTGGAAGTATATGGTCTTGATTTTGATGAATTCGATAGTATGACGAAAATTAATGAAGAGAAGTTATTATTAATTGGGCGAAATGCATTATTTACGTATTATTCGATAAGAGATGAAGATGGATGGAGATCGGTTGAGGAAGAGAGATTCGATACTGTTTACTTTTGCTTATATGAGCCAAATCAGCAAAGTGGATTTCGGAATGAAAGAGTCATATTACAATATTTAAAGCGAATTATAAGAATGTGTGAAGAACAAAAAGTGAAGTTAAATTTAATTTCTTCTATTGAAGTAGGCAGTACAGATGAATCCGAAAATAAGCGACTATTTTTGAAAGTAGAAGAAGGATTGAAAAAAGGGAATTTACAATATAGTGTATTTCGAGTTCCAACATTATATGGACCGTGGCAACCGTCCTTTATGATGTTTCATCAGCTTATTTTATCAGAATTAGGTGAAAAAGAGTGCCGTTGTACGATTGAGGAAAAGGGGAATGATTTACTTTACGTTGAAGATGTATGTGAATACTTATGGGAAAATGGAACGAACGGGGCGCATCTTGGTATATACAATTTACTTAGTGGTAAACAGTCATTATGGGAAAAAGGTATGAATCTTTTACGCGCGGATGATAAAGTAAATAAAAATAATAACGAAGTAAGAGATGAGGCTATCGAGGTAATTTCAATAAAAAGAAATACTCCGTTAGAATACGGTTTAAATAAGCAACTGGCACACATGAAAAAATATAAAGAGTTATACGAAGGGTAGTACGCGTGTTACACTATTGTATGTGAAAGTTTTAATGGAGAGGAAGAGCATAATATGAACGAAAAAAGCATGCAGTTTTTACAAATCGCAATGAAGCATTTACCGGAAGCAAAGGCAATTTTAGATGATAATGGAATTGCACTTGATATGGAGAAGGCACAGCCGGTGTTAGAGTTGTTAATGAAAGTTATGAACGAGGCCTATGAGCTCGGGAAAGCAGATAAAGAATAAAAAGAATAAAAAGAATAAAAAGAATAAAAAGAATAAAAAGCATCTTTTTAAGATGGAAGAGAGGCCCGAACCGTGGATAGAAGCGGTCAGGGCCTTTTTTATTCTCGCCTGGGGGAAAACCAGAGATATGAAGAGGATAAAGGAAAAGTAGTGAGGAGAACTCTCTAGTTTAGAAGGAAAGCAGATGAAGAATAAAAAGCATCTTTTTAGATGGAAGAGAGGCCCGAACCGTGGATAGAAGCGGTCAGGGCCTTTTTTATTCTCGCCTGGGGGAAAACCAGAGATATGAAGAGGATAAAGGAAAAGTAGTGAGGAGAACTCTCTAGTTTAGAAGGAAAGCAGATAAAGAATAAAAAGCATCTTTTTAAGATGGAAGAGAGGCCCGAACCGTGGATAGAAGCGGTCAGGGCCTTTTTTATTCTTGCCTGGTGGAAAACCAGAGATATGAAGAGGATAAAGGAAAAGTAGTGAGGAGAACTCTCTAGTTTAGAAGGAAAGCAGATAAAGAATAAAAAAGCATCTTTTTAGATGAAAGAGAGGATCGAACTGTAAATAGAAGCGGTTTGAGTCTTTTTATATTTGAGAGGTATGTTTCCGTTTCTTTTAATGAAAAATAACGTGAATAATGCGTTAGCTTTCTGTTTTATGCGAAATATATTCTAGACAAAAATACATTTATGTTTTAAAATTAGTACCAAGTCATAATAATTGATATAAAACGGAGGGCTGCGATGTGAACGTGGGCATTTTAGGGATCGGAAGATATGTGCCAGAAAAAGTAGTCACAAATCACGATTTAGAGAAAATAATGGAAACATCCGATGAATGGATTCGTACGAGAACGGGAATTGCAGAAAGACGCATTGCCGATGATACAATAGATACTTCATATATGGCCGTAGAGGCTTCTAAAAAAGCACTTGAAGATGCAGGAATTAGCGGAGAGGATATCGATCTTATTTTAGTAGCAACAGTAACACCAGATCGTGCTTTTCCAGCAGTTGCTTGTGTAATTCAAGAAGCAATAGGAGCGAAACATGCAGCTGCAATGGATTTAAGTGCAGCATGTGCTGGTTTTATGTACGGAATGATTACAGCGCAGCAATTTATTCAAACAGGAACGTATAAAAATGTATTAGTAGTTGGTAGTGATAAACTATCTAAAATTGTAGACTGGAACGATCGAAATACAGCAGTACTATTTGGAGACGGAGCCGGTGCTGTCGTAATGGGAGCTGTTTCAGAAGGTAAAGGCGTTCTATCTTTTGAATTAGGAGCAGACGGAAGTGGCGGCAAGCACCTTTATCAAGACGAGTATGTTATGATGAATGGCAGAGAAGTGTTTAAATTTGCCGTTCGTCAACTTGGTGATTCTTGTCTTCGCGTTTTAGATAAAGCTGGTCTTACGAAAGAAGATGTGGATTTCTTAGTACCGCATCAAGCAAACATTCGTATTATGGAATCTGCAAGAGAGAGGTTAAATTTACCACAAGAAAAAATGAGTATGACGATTGAGAAGTTCGGTAATACATCAGCTTCTTCAATTCCGATTGCAATGGTAGAGGAATTGCAAAACGGACGTATTCAAGACGGTGATTTAATTATACTTGTTGGTTTTGGCGGCGGATTAACATGGGGAGCAGTCGCTCTTCGTTGGGGTAAATAAGGACTGAGAGAAAAAAAGGAGTGTATTTTGTATGGAAAAAAAGAGGGTCGTAATTACAGGACTAGGAGCTGTTACACCGGTCGGAACAGATGTTGAAACAGCGTGGGAAAACATTAAAAAGGGTGTATCTGGAATCGGGCGACTTACAAGAATTGATCCAGAACTATTTCCAGCAAAAGTAGCAGCGGAAATTAACGACTTTGAAGTCGAGAAATATATTGATAAAAAAGAAGCGCGCCGTATGGATCGCTTTACACAATATGCAGTAGCAGCAGCGAAAATGGCAGTTGCAGATGCAAAACTTGAAATTACAGAAGAAAACGGACCTCGAATTGGTGTATGGATTGGATCTGGTATTGGCGGTATGGAAACATACGAAGAACAATTTAAGATTTTTACTGAGAAAGGCCCACGCCGCGTGAGCCCATTCTTCGTGCCGATGATGATTCCAGATATGGCAGCAGGTCAAGTATCAATCGCAACAGGAGCAAAAGGAATTAACACTTGTTCTGTAACGGCTTGTGCATCTGGTGCAAACTCAATTGGTGATGCATTTAAAGCAATTCAGCGTGGTGATGCTGATGCAATGATTACAGGCGGAGCAGAAGCGCCGCTAACAAGTATGGCATTCGCAGGATTTAGCTCAGCGAAAGCATTAACATTTAATGAAGACCCAGCAACGGCTTGCCGTCCATTTGATAAAAACCGTAGCGGTTTCGTAATGGGTGAAGGCTCAGGTATTCTAATTCTTGAAGAATTAGAGCACGCATTAGCACGCGGTGCTCACATTTACGCGGAAATTGCGGGTTATGGTGCAACTGGAGATGCATTCCATATTACAATGCCTGCTCCTGGTGGGGAAGGCGGAGTGCGTGCAATGCGTCAAGCTTTAGCTGATGCAGGCCTACAGCCAGAAGATATTGATTACATTAATGCGCACGGTACAAGTACTGATGCGAATGAAAAATATGAAACGATGGCAATTAAAGAAACTTTCGGTGAGCACGCGTATAAAGTAGCAATTAGCTCAACGAAATCAATGACAGGTCACTTATTAGGAGCAGCTGGTGCTGTTGAAGCGATTTTCTCTATTAAATCAATTACAGACGGAGTAATTCCTCCAACAATTAACTATGAGACACCAGATCCAGAATGTGACTTAGATTACGTCCCAAATCAAGCGAGACACCAAGAAGTAAATGCAGTATTAAGTAACTCATTAGGATTTGGTGGTCATAACGCAGTGTTAGTATTTAAATCGTATAAATAATCGATGAAATAAGGAGTTTTTTCGCAATAGATTGCGAAAAAACTCCTTATTTATTTTTACGCCTTTTTCTCCTGTAGCATATACATAAGAAAAAGGAGGGATAAAGATGGGGATTGTTGAAACAGCTGAATGGTTACATTTATATTATGGACGGCCAGAAAAACTTTGTGAGAAATTTACGAAGTATATTCCGTTGCCAAAAGAAAGGTTGTATCGCTTTTTAATTTCAAAAGGGATGTATCGCCCGATCATGCGCGGAGAAAAGGAAATTAAAGAATTAGAAGAAAAGGAAATTTGGAAAGAATTGAGCCTGGAGTATGATAAACTGAAAAATTGGTTAAAAGGTCCAGATGTCCCTGTCTTTATTTTATTATCAGATTCCTATAATCAAACTGTACAAGAAGAGTATAACGGTAGGGCTGGATTATCTATGCGTCATGTTATTTTCTTATTCGTATGTGGGCGGAATTCGGTAGAAGAATTAAAAGTGTTATTGGCGCATGAATATCATCACATATGCAGGTTACATCAAATTGAGACGAAAGAAACAGAATATACATTACTTGATACGATGATTATGGAAGGGCTAGCGGAACAAGCAGTAACAGAAAGGTATACAGAAAAAAACAATGCACCGTGGACGGCGTATCTTTCAAAAGAAGAGGCTGTTTATTATTGGAAAAATGTTGTACATGAAAGAATAAGTATAAAACGAGGAACAAGGGAACATGACATCTTATTAAATGGCTTTCACTCTTATCCGAAGATGCTTGGCTATGCGCTTGGATTTCATATTGTCAAAGATTGTGTAACTTTGGAAGGAGAAGATACACTTTCTTTATTATCTATAGATGCAAAAGAAATATTGAATAAAGCAAATACATTTCATATATAAAAAAACAGGAATTCTATTTCCTGTTTTTTTAGTATTAATAGAAGAAAAAATAATAATTAGAATATATTTCCTCAAGTGGAATAAAGTTAAGCAAAAATGAACATAATGATTGGTACAAACAGTAGTGAAGTGAGGGGTAGTGAATGTTATATCTACATGATGTATGGGTAAATTGGTTTGAAGGTGAAGAAAATGGGTATAACGTTTGTCATTTTTACGAATGGCGGAAAGATGATACGATTGAGCTATTAGATCAAGTGCCATTATTAAAAGTAGATGCCACATTATATCATTACATCGAGAACGAATTGTTAGAGCTTCCGCAAAAAATGCTGGAAGACGTACATCATAAGGCTTATATTCGTAAAAATCATGAACGTTTGCAGCAAGAGTATTGCTTTGTTGTTACAGATGGGAAAGGCATTATTGCCATTGACACAATTGGTTACAATGTACCAATTCGCAAAAGTAGACTTATACCACGCCAAGAGCAGATGGTATATGAGATGGTAGAAAACGTACAAGCAGAAAAGTATGAGTTCCAAGTAGAAGAAACAGAAAAAGAACATCATATTTTATCACCATCGCCTTTCATTATGAATGGCTTGACTCGTAAAGAAAGACAGCTAAAACAATTATTATTTATGGCGTTAGATCAATTACATACAACGAAAAACACAGCAGAAATTCGCTATTGGTTCACAGAGTGGGATCCATCAGCATATGGAATGGTTCAACATATGGAATTTGAAGATATTTGGGCTAAGCTGTATGATGAAGCGAAAACAGGCTGGTCTGATAAGCACGAACAATTATGCGAGCGTCTCGTAAAAGGACAGCCATTTTTTGAAAAGTTATGGGAAATGGAAAATGAGCAAAAGGTAAATTAAAAAACCGCCAATTGGCGGTTTTTTAATTTTGTAGAAATCTAGTTCCAGCGGCAAGAATGTTCGGTGGCTTCGCGCCTTCACATTCTAAACGAGCCGCCTCCGCTTTTTGTAGAAATCCAGCTCCGGCAGCGAGCTCTTCGTGTCTAAGAACCTTCCGCATAAGAAGACAAAAAGCGTCTTCTATGCGAAAGAACCTTATCCAGTCAGAGCTGAACGAGCTGCCTCCGCTTTATATGTTACCTACGTTTTCTGCTTAGTCCCATTGCGTTTTCTACTTTGCGTAGTTGTTTGAATGCAACGCGGTTTGCTTTTTCTGCACCTTTGTCTAGGATTTCGTCTAGTTCTGGTGAGTTGATTAGTTCGTTATATTTGTCTTGGATTGGACGAATAGCTTCTACGACTACTTGCGCTAGGTCGCCTTTGAAGTCGCCGTATCCTTTTCCTTTGTACATTGCTTCGATTTCTTCAACTGTTTTTCCAGAGAATGAAGAGTAGATTGTTAATAAATTAGAGATACCAGGTTTGTTTTCCTTATCAAATTTCACAATACCTTCAGAGTCAGTTACAGCACTCTTAATTTTCTTTTCAATTGTTTTTGGCTCATCAAGCATACTAATCATTGATTTTGGATTCGGATCAGATTTACTCATTTTTTTCGTAGGCTCTGTTAATGACATAACGCGAGCTCCTACTTTTGGAATGCGAATTTCAGGCATTGTGAAGATTTCGCGGTAACGTTTGTTGAAACGCTCTGCTAAGTCACGTGTTAATTCGATATGTTGCTTTTGGTCATCACCAACCGGCACGATTTCAGTGTTGTAAAGTAAAATATCAGCAGCCATTAATGGTGGATACGTAAGTAATCCAGCTGGAACTGAATCTCTACCAGAAGCTTTATCTTTATATTGCGTCATACGTTCTAATTCTCCAACGTAAGCAACAGATTGCATGATCCATCCTAGTTGAGCGTGTGCTGGTACTTCTGATTGTACAAATAAAGTAGCTTTTTCAGGATCGATGCCGCATGCTACATAAAGTGCAGCAAGACTGCGGATGTTTTTACGAAGCCCGACGGGATCTTGAGGTACTGTAATCGCATGTTGGTTTACAATACAGAAATAACAGTCGTGTTCATTTTGAAGCTCTGTAAACTGCTTCATTGCTCCTAAATAGTTTCCAAGTGTAATCGTTCCACTTGGTTGAATACCAGAAAAGATAACTGACATAAGTAATTCCTCCTAAAATAGAATGCGTGATGTGGGGAAGAGAAGGCAAACAAAAAAGCCCATTCATCCCAAAAACTATAGGGACGAATGGACCGTGGTACCACCCTAATTATTTCACTACTGTGAAATCTCTCTAATCCATAATAACGTTTGGATATAACGCCAAAGCCTACTACTTTCGGTTCGGTTTGGTGCTCAAAAGCCCATTCCATACTGTACAATTACTTGTTCACACCAACCACAAGCTCTCTGAAATTGCCTCAATATGTACTCTTCTTTATCATCGCATACATATAAATTTATTTATTGTTACTTGAGCTCTTTTAATATGAAAGAACTAAAGTTTTATAACAAAATGTTTTGCTGATTATTATATCATATGGGATAGTGTTTGCAAACTACATCAAAATAGTAAAGCTAATGAGTGTCGAGAACAACCCAAGGAAGATACCTGTAATACAAATTGGATATGTCCATTTGAATGAATATGTTTTATAAATACGTTCTTTCTTATCTGTAGGTTCCTCGACTTCTTCAATTAAAGAGTCAATCTTTTTGTTCGTACCAAATACTCTTTGGAATGCGTAAATGGTTACATTGAAAAAACCATTTTGAAATATGTATAAAAAACCGCCGATAAGAATAAAAAACAGTGCAATATAAAACAAAATGTTGACAAAGTTCAACAAAAATTGAGATGAAATGAGGAATGCACCAATACTAGAAGCAATCATCGCTATAAAAATTAGTATACAAGTATGAAAAAAAACTTTATTCAAAATATTCCCCTCCGTCAAAATATTACTAGAATTATTATACTATAAAAGCTATAATAAGTACTAGGATTAATTTTTTGAAAATTATACGCAATTAAAGGTCTGATTTTAAGATGATGGTAGCAATGTTAATGTATCCCTTTACGAAAAATTAAAAATATAAATATTTTATTAAAAATTTTAACAAAAAAACAAAAAACTATATTCACAATTGTTATATTATATGTATAATGAAAATTGTAGAAACTTGGAGATTATTCTTTCAATTCTACTTTTTAACAAGTGAGGGTACAGGAAGTGCAATTAGGGGAGGCAACACAACATGAAGAAAAAGATACCGTTATTACTTGCATCAACTTTAACTGCAAGTATGTTGCTTAGCGCGTGTAGCTACCAAAAAGATGACGCAAAAGCAAAAGGGAAAGAGAACGCTACGAGTAGTAGTAACGGAAAACAGATTCTTAATTTAACAGAGTTATCTGAAATTCCGTCAATGGATGCATCATTGGCATCTGATTCTTCATCTTCTACAGCATTAAATAATACGATGGAAGGTTTATATCGTATTGGCAAAGATCAAAAGAGAATGCCTGGAGTTGCAGAAGATGTCGAAAAGCTAGATGATGGGAAGAAATACATATTTAAATTAAGAAAAGATGCGAAATGGTCGAATGGGGAACCTGTAACAGCTAAAGATTTTGTGTATTCATGGAAAAGAGCAGTAAATCCAGATACAAAAGCAACGTATTCGTACATTATGTTCGATATTAAAAATGCAGAGAAAATTCATAAAAAAGAATTACCTGCTGACCAATTAGGTGTAAAAGCGATTGATGATTATACATTAGAAGTAGAATTAGACAATCCCGTTCCTTACTTTATCGATTTAACAGTTTATCCAGTATTTTACCCACTAAATGAAAACTTTGTAAAAGCACAAGGGGATAAATTTGGTTTAGAGGCAAATACAACATTATATAACGGTCCATTCGTTATGAGTGATTGGAAACATGAACAAAGTTTCCAATTCAAGAAGAACCCTTCATATTGGGATAATAAAACGGTTAAAATCGAAGAAATCAACTTTAATATTGTAAAAAATACAGCAACTGATGTAAATTTATATGAGACAAACGCGATTGATCGAGCGGCTTTAACGTCTGAATTTGTTGATAAGTTTAGAAAAAGCCCAGAGTTCCAAACAAGAAAAGAAGCAGGGGTTGCTTACTTAAGATTTAACCAAAGTAATCAGTACTTAAGTAATAAAAACTTAAGAAAAGCAATTTCAATGTCCTTTGACCGTGATAACATTGCAAAAGTTATTTTAAATAACGGTGCAATTGGAGCTTACGGATTTGTTGGAAAAGATTTCGCTGAAGGTCCGAATAAAAAAGATTTCCGAGCTGAAAATGGAAAGCTAGTTGAAACAAATCCAAAAGAAGCGAAAAAACTTTGGGAAACAGCGAAGAAAGAGCTTGGAACTGATAAAATCGAACTAGAATTCTTAAACTTTGATAATGAAGATGCTAAAAAAGTTGGGGAATTCTTAAAAGGTGAGATGGAAAAGAACTTACCAGGTTTATCAATTAAAATTAAACAGCAACCATTCGCACAAAAAAATAAATTAGAAGATTCTCAGCAATATGATATTGCGTTTGGTATTTGGGGACCAGATTTCCCAGATCCAATCTCATATTTAGATATGTTTGTTACGAATGGTTCTCAAAATAAAACAGGGTATTCTAATCAGAAATATGATGAGTTAATCCTAAAAGCTAAAACAGATACAAAAGATTTACAAGCTCGCTGGGACAACCTTCTAGAAGTAGAGAAGATGTTAATTAAAGAGGATGCAGTTATCACTCCAATCTTCCAAAAAGGTTCAGCGTATGTAGTAAAAGGTGCCGTAAAAGATATTATCCCAATTAACTATGGTGGTAAATTAACTTACAAATGGGCATCTGTTGAACAAAAATAATCTTTTTTTCCATCGTTTACAAGGGTATATGCCTATGATGGGCATATGCTCTTATTTTAAAAAAATAAAAGTAAGAATATTTTAAACTATCTTATTGCTTTTGAGAAAAACGGGGAGGTGCTTGATATGGGACGTTATGTATTAAAACGTTTCGTGTACATGGCTTTGACATTATTTTTAATTACTACACTGACTTTCTTTTTGATGAAATTACTTCCGGGTTCTCCGCTTAAAAACCAGGAGAAGCTATCACCGGCACAAAAAGAAATCATTCTTGAAAAATACGGATTGAATGATCCGGTACCAGTTCAATACGCACGTTACTTAGGTAACCTAGCAAAAGGTGATTTAGGGGTATCATTCCAATATGATAACCGCCCAGTAACAGACATGATTGTGGATCGTATTGGACCATCAGCCCAATTAGGTTTACAAGCGATTATATTAGGAACATTTATCGGTTTAATTTTAGGTATTGTTGCCGCACTTCGTAATAATACGTGGGTAGATTATAGTGCAACAGTTATTTCGGTACTCGGAATGTCGGTACCATCATTCGTATTCGCCGCATTACTGCAATATTTCGTAGGGGTAAAACTTGGCTGGTTCCCAGTAGCATTCTGGAAAGGACCAGAGTTTACTGTAATGCCTACAATTGCATTATCGATGGGAGTTATCGCAACAATCGCACGTTTCTCTCGTGCAGAATTAATTGAAGTTATGCAAGCCGATTACATTTTAACAGCGAAAGCGAAAGGAATTAGCCAAGGCGTTATTATTGTCAAACATGCACTTCGTAATGCGTTAATTCCAGTTGTAACAATTTTAGGACCAATGGTTGCGGCATTAATTACAGGAACACTTGTTATCGAGCAAATTTATGCTGTACCAGGACTTGGGGAACAATTCGTTAAATCGATTACTTTAAATGACTATACAGTTATTATGGGAACTACGATTTTCTATAGTGCAATCTTCATTTTAGTTATTTTCATTGTCGATATTTTATACGGAATTATTGATCCTCGTATTCGTTTAGCGGGAGGGAAAAAATGATGAAAGATGTACAAAAATTATCTCCAGATTTATTTCAACAAGCCAATCAAAATAATGTTGATAATGAAGTCATTGCCCGTCCAAGCCTAACGTTTTGGCAAGATGTAAGAAGACGTTTATTCCAACATAAAGGTGCGATGCTTGGCCTTGTATTATTAGTTATCATTGCACTATTAGCGATTTTTGGACCGATGGTAAGTAAACACTCGTATAAAGAGCAAGATTTAGGTCGAGCGAAATTACCACCAAAAATTCCAGTTATTGAAAATGTTCATTGGTTACCATTTGACGGTACAGATCAATATGGTGTTGACCAATATGAAAAACGTGATATTAAAGAGTACTTCTGGTTTGGTACAGATGATCTTGGCCGTGACTTATGGACAAGAACATGGGAAGGTACACGCGTATCATTATATATCGCTCTTTTAGCAGCAGCAATTGACTTAGTAATTGGGGTTGCATACGGAGGTATTTCAGCATTCTACGGCGGTAGAGTAGATAACATTATGCAACGTATTATGGAGATTATTAACGGTATTCCATACTTAATCATCGTTATTTTAATGGTAATCATTATGGGATCTGGTATTTGGTCAATTACACTCGCGATGGCGATTACAGGTTGGATAGGGATGTCGCGTATTGTTCGTGGACAAATCTTAAAGTTAAAAAACCAAGAATATGTATTAGCATCTCGTACATTAGGTGCAACAAATACACAATTAATTGTGAAACATTTAATTCCAAACGTAATGGGACCTATTATCGTAATGACAATGTTTACAATTCCATCAGCGGTGTTTGGTGAAGCGTTCTTAAGTTTCATCGGTTTAGGAATTCAGCCGCCATTTGCGTCACTAGGTTCTCTTGTAAATGATGGTTATAAATCTATTCAAACGTATCCGCATATGATGTTCATCCCTGCGGTTGTCATCAGTATATTAATTTTAGCGTTTAACTTAATGGCAGACGGATTACGCGACGCGTTAGATCCAAAAATGCGTAAGTAAAAGAGGGGAGAGGCAAAGATGAAAACATTGTTAGAGGTAAAAGATTTACAAGTCTCCTTTGATACACATGCAGGTGAAGTACAAGCTGTACGCGGCGTTACTTTTGATTTGAAAAAAGGAGAAACATTGGCGATTGTAGGAGAATCTGGTTCAGGGAAATCAGTTACTTCTAAAGCGTTAATGGGATTAATTCCGAATCCTCCTGGACGCATTAAAAATGGTGAAATCGTATTTGAAGGTCGTGACTTAACGAAATTAACAGAAAAAGAAATGCAGCAAGTACGCGGTAAAGATATCGCGATGATTTTCCAAGATCCAATGACATCATTAAACCCAACGATGACAATTGGAAATCAAATTATGGAAGGTCTAATTAAACACCAAGGGATGAGTAAAGCAGATGCACGTAAAGTTGCTTTAGAATTAATTGACCTTGTAGGTATTCCAAATCCAGAAGCTCGTTTAAAACAATATCCTCACCAATTCTCAGGTGGTATGAGACAGCGTGTAGTTATTGCGATGGCGTTAGCTTGTAACCCGAAATTATTAATTGCCGATGAGCCGACAACAGCGCTAGACGTTACGATTCAGGCGCAAATTTTAGAACTTATGAAAGACATTCAGCAAAAAACAGAAGCAGCAATCATTTTCATTACGCATGACTTAGGTGTAGTAGCAAACGTTGCGGACCGAGTGGCAGTTATGTACGCTGGTAAAGTTGTTGAAATTGGAACTGTAGATGAAATTTTCTACAATCCGAAACATCCATATACTTGGGGTTTAATCGCATCTATGCCAAGTTTAGATGGTTCAGAAGAAGAGTTATATGCAATCCCTGGAACGCCTCCAGATTTATTGAAGCCGCCAAAGGGAGATGCTTTTGCACCACGTAACCCACAGGCACTGAAAATTGATTTTGAAATGGACCCACCTTTATTTAAAGTAAGTGATACGCACTATGCGGCAACTTGGTTACTTCACGAGCAAGCTCCAGAAGTAAAACCGCCAGCAGTCGTTGAAAAACGCATTCTTCAAATGAAAGCAGGTGAACAACATGACTAAACAACGTGAGAAATTAATTGAAGTAAAAAATGTAAAGCAGCACTTCGACGTGAGTGGTGGTGTTGTCAAAGCGGTTAATGATATTTCATTTGATATTTACCGCGGAGAAACATTTGGTCTTGTAGGAGAATCAGGTTGTGGTAAATCGACAACTGGAAGAACGATTATTCGTTTATATGATGCAACTGCTGGTGAAGTATTGTTCGATGGTGAAAACGTACATGGTAAGAAATCACGCGCAGAACTGAAGAAATTCAACCGTAAAATGCAAATGATTTTCCAAGATCCATACGCATCATTAAATCCTCGTATGACAGTAGGGGATATTATCGCAGAAGGTATTGATATTCACGGATTAGCGAAAAGTAAAAAAGAGCGCATGGACCGTGTTCATGAACTATTAAACACAGTTGGTTTAAATAAAGAGCACGCAAACCGTTTCCCACACGAATTCTCAGGTGGACAACGTCAGCGTATCGGTATCGCTCGAGCGCTTGCTGTAGACCCAGAATTTATCATTGCCGATGAGCCGATCTCAGCACTTGACGTATCGATTCAGGCGCAAGTTGTAAACTTACTGAAAAAGTTACAAAAAGAAAAAGGTTTAACATACTTATTCATCGCCCATGATTTATCAATGGTAAAATACATTAGTGATCGTATTGGTGTAATGTACCGTGGCCAAATCGTTGAGTTAACAACAAGTGATGAATTATATGCGAATCCAATTCATCCATATACGAAATCACTATTATCAGCGATTCCACTTCCAGATCCAGATTATGAGCGCAATCGTAAACGTATCGTATATGATCCATCACAGCATAATTATGGTAGTGAAGCACCAACAATGCGTGAAATTCGCCCGGGACATTTCGTACTATGTTCGGAAGCGGAGTACAAGAAATATAAAGAGATTTATCAATAAGAAAAAGAGCCATTCTTCTGTTATGGAAGGATGGCTCTTTTTCTACTATATAAAAGAATTGTATACATTTGTCGGTCAGTCGATATATTTAAAGAATCGCCGATATAAATCTCATGTATCATTAGTGATATCCATATGCAAAATTACTGAACTTGAACAGAAACATTCTCCTCTTGTTCTTCAGGTTTAACAAGTGCATAACGCTCCCATGCTCTACTTTTCCAGCGGAAGAACATAATAATGGCACGTGTCCATTCGTCGATGGCGATTGCTAGCCAAATACCAACGAGCCCCATATCTAAATGAAAGGCGAAAAAGTAACCTAGTGGTAAACTCATTAACACCATAGAGAATGCACCGATTAAAACAGGATATTTTGCATCACCAGCTGCACGAAGCGAATTAATGATGACGATATTCATCGTACGTCCCGTTTCAAGTAGTACACTTAGTAAAAGAACACTTGCGCCTAACCCGATAATGTACGGATTATCTGTAAACAGTCCCATTAATTGTGTACGGAATGTAATAACGAGAGCGACCATACATAAAGTTACACCAATCGCCCATTTTACACTTTTCCACAAGCGTTCGTATGCTTCATCTTTTTCGCCACCACCAACGAGGCGGCCAATAATAATGGCTGTTCCCATACCAATTGCAATAGCGAATAAATAAGTGAACATAGAAATGTTCGTAGCGTATTGTCTAGCCGCTAACGATTCCGTTCCTAAATATGTTGCATAGTATAAGAAGACAATTTGACAAGCTTGATACATAACTTGCTCAAAAGCAGATGGAATCCCGATTTTTAAAATTTTTCCGATATATTCTTTTGATAAGGTGAAATAATATTGTAATTTCACACGATATTCCATAACGCGGTATAGTAACCAGAAGAAAACAATAAGCGCTATAAGTCGGCTGACAGCAGAAGAAATGGCAGCCCCTTGTACACCGAGCTCAGGAAAACCAAATTTCCCGAAAATGAGTACGTAGTTTCCAGCGATATGAATCATATTCATTCCGAGTGAAATAAACATCGCTTGCTTTGTAAAACCGTGTACACGGATAATTGCGGCTAATGAGTTAATAATAGCTTGTAGGAAGATGGCTCCTCCGACGATAGATAAGTAGTTTTGCGCATACGTTAGTACATCGCCTTGTAAGTTCATTGCGAGCATCATATGTTTCGAAAATAAAAGAAAACCAGTGCTTATAACGAGCCCAACTATTAAATTTAATGTGACGGCTAATGCTGATATTTTAGATGCTTCCATAAAGCGTTTGGAACCGAGGTATTGAGATACGACGATAGCTGCGCCGTTCCCGATGACTTCTAGTACCAAAATAGCGATATGGAGGTATTGATTCGCTGCACCAACCCCAGATACAGCATCGTCTGATAATGCACTTAACATGAAAGTATCAGCGATCCCCATTAACATAAAAAGAAAAACTTCTAGAAAAATAGGCCATGTTAATAAGAATAAACTTAATTTCTCAGTAGGCCCGTTTTTTGCCTGAATTGCTGCCATGTCCGTCCCCTCTTTACCGATATCTATTTTTAGCAAAATGTATCGTAACATACTTTCTTAACCTTTGCACTCATTTTAGCCTACATATTTTTATTATGAAGAGAGTGCTATTTTATGATAAAAACAAAAGGATAATTATACATAAAGTATTATGAGATATAAAATTCATTTTTCTCTGATAATTTAGAAAAGTATAAAAAATATTGTTTTTAACACTTTAGTAAGAATAATCAGCAATATGAAACGTTTACAAAGATTTATTTTTTAACAGGAAATTTTAATGAAATAGAAATATAAATATACAAAAAATATATTTGTGTGTATAATATGAATTATTAGAACATATATATATTTCTTTCTGTTTGAAAATGAAAGGGCTAACATTTTTATGGAGGGTGGAAGTATGAAAAAAAAGATGCCAGTTTTTGTAGTATCAACAGTAGCAATGAGCATGATGTTAGGGGCATGTAGCTACCAAAAAGATGAACCGCAAGCGAACGCAAAAGGGGATAGCGGGAAAAGCGGTGCGAAGCAAGTTATTAACTTAATTGAAACGCAAGAAATTCCAACGATGGATCCAGCGTTATCAGCTGATGCAGTTTCTTCAAGAGTAATGGGTAATACGATGGAAGGCTTATACAGTTTAGGAAAAGATGATAAGCTAGTTCCTGGTGTAGCGAAGGAATTCCAAAAATCAGAAGATGGTAAAAAATATACATTTAAATTACGTGAAGACGCAAAATGGTCAAATGGTGATCCTGTGACGGCAAAAGATTTCGTATACGCATGGCAAAGAGCGATTAACCCAGATACAGCTGCGAAATCAGCGTACATTATGTATGATATAAAAAATGCAGAGAAAATTAATAAAAAAGAGATGAGTCCGGATCAATTAGGGGTAAAGGCGATTGATGATTATACATTAGAAGTGGAATTAGATAATTCAATTCCATACCTTGTAGATTTAATGGTATATCCAATCTTCTATCCTGTGAATGAAAAGTTTGTGAAAGAGCAAGGTACGAAGTTTGGTTTGGAAGCGAATACAACGCTTTATAACGGACCATTTACATTAAGTGATTGGCAACATGAACGTAGCTTTAAAATGACAAAGAGCGCGTCATATTGGGACAATAAAGAAGTGAAGATTGAAGAAGTAAACTTTAATATTGTAAAAGATACATCTACGCCAATTAACTTATATGAAACAAATGCAATTGATCGAGCGTCGTTATTAGCGGAGTTTATTGATAAATATAAAGGAAAACCAGATTTCCAAACAGTAGAAGATACATCTGTATTCTTCCTTCGTTTAAATCAAAAAGATCCAGCTTTAGCAAATAAAAATATTCGTAAAGCAATTTCACTTGCTTTTGACCGTAAGCCATTCGTGGATACATTATTAAATAACGGTTCTAAGCCAGCAACAGGATTAATTCCTGATAACTTCATTAAAGGACCAGATAAAAAAGATTTCCGTGCTGTAAACGGGGATATTGTAAAACCAAACGTGAAAGAAGCGAAGAAATATTGGGAAGCTGGTAAAAAAGAACTTGGTAAAAATGAAATCGAATTAGAATTATTAAATGAAGATGTAGAGTTATCAAAGAAAACTGGTGAATATTTAAAAGGTGAATTAGAAAAGAATTTACCAGGTTTAACAGTAAAAATTAAACAACAACCATTCGCACAAAAACTAAAATTAGAAGATGCGGGCGATTATGTCATGTCATTCTCTGGATGGAGTGCGGACTTCCCAGATCCAATTACATATCTTGATATGTTTGTAACAGATGGGTCACAAAATAAGATGAAGTACTCTAATCCAAAATACGATGAAATCATTATGAAGGCGAAAAAAGATGGAAGCGATGTAAATGCTCGTTGGAAGAACTTATTAGAAGCAGAAAAAATGTTACTTGATGATGCTGCGATCGTTCCAGTATATCAACGTGGTAGAGCATATTTACAAAGAGATTCAATTAAAAATATGTATAACCATAAATATGGCGGCGATTTAAGCTTTAAATGGGCGTCAGTAGAGAAATAAAAAAAAGCAGGTGATCGCCTGCTTTTTTTTTAATACGTTCGTTTCTTATAAATGCCTTTTCCGCCAACTTGGTTCCAGCCAGATTGTACATCCAAACTTTTGTTAACAAACTTCATTTTTTCTTTTCCACCAAAGAGCTTTTCGCCGATGCTATTTGTAATGACACCAATCAATGCTGTTATTCCGATGATGAGGGCAGCAACCGTAATAAAATCAATAAAAAAAGCAATCATTTGAAAACTCCCCCTTTGCCTGTCTGTATGTTTATTGTATGAGATAAAAAATGAAAAAGAAAGAAATGTCAGAAAAATATTTAATTTACTTTAGAAATCGTGTAGACAGGAGGGAGGATATTTGTTAAAATGAGAACAAACGTTCCTTTTTATTCTCATTTGTATAGTCTTACATTTCTTAATTGATTTATCAAGAAAAAGTAAGAAAACGTTCTCTTTTTCATAGGGAAGATTATAGATAAATAACTATATATTATATGAAAAATCTATGAGAAGTGAGTAGTAAAAGGATTGAAAGTTATTGTTAAAGTACAGCTGAAGTGAGCGTAATCATGTTACATAGCAGTGAAATGCACGGAAGAGTTTTCTCAACTAGCAGGAAATTTACTGTATATTTCTTGCAAAATCTATTGTATAATGATTATAGAAGTTACTTATTAAAAGTAATTGTTGTTTATTATAAGTTGTTGCTTACATGAAATGCGATTTTTGTACTTTTCAATAAGACAAGTTATCGCGAAAAATTGCTGAAGTTAGAAATTAAAACTGTATTTAGTACAGAATTTGTACTCTTTAAGGAGAGTGAGCTTTGTATGGTAACATTATATAGTTCTCCAAGCTGTACGTCTTGTAGAAAGGCGAAATTATGGCTAGAGGAAAATCATATTCCCTATACAGAACGTAATATTTTCTCAGATCCATTAACGATTGAGGAAATTAAAGAGATTTTACGTATGACAGAAAGCGGAACGGATGAGATTATTTCTACTCGTTCGAAAGTTTTCCAAGAATTGAATGTAAACTTAGAGTCTTTACCACTTCAAGATTTATATAAGATGATTCGTGACTATCCAGGGATTTTACGTCGTCCAATTATGATTGACGAGAAACGCCTTCAAGTTGGTTACAACGAAGACGAAATTCGTCGTTTCTTACCACGTACAGTAAGAACGTTCCAATTACGTGAAGCACAACGTCTTGTAAATTAATTATAATAATATGAAAACCTTCTACCTATTATATAGTAGAAGGTTTTTTTTAATGTTTCACATTGCGTAATCGAACTTGTTGTACGATAAAGCCGATGCATAAAATAGTGAAAATGAACAAATAAGGAATGCTTGTAGTGAAACTTGGATTGTTATGAAAAAAGGTTGCAAGTCTGTCTTCATGTGTAACCATTTTTCCTGCAGTATAGGCAAGAATCGCTGCACCGCAATAAATGAGGAATGGAAATCGTTCCATAAGTATTAAAATAAGTTTGCTGCCCCAAATAATAATCGGGATAGAAATGAGTAAGCCGATTATGACGAGTAAAAATCTCCCGTGAGCTGCACCTGCAATGGCAATAACATTATCAAACCCCATAACGAGATCCGCGAAAACAATTGTCCGCACAGCTTGAAATAAAGTTGTTTTTCCTTGAATAGAAGAAAGATCGTTGCTATTATCGGTTAATAAATTGACTGCAATTAATGTAAGTAAAACCCCGCCAATCAATTGTAGAAATGGAATGTCGAGTAAATAGACAGCTAGTATAGTAAGGATGATTCTTAGTACAATCGCTAAAAGAGTACCGATCAAAATAGCCTTATTTCGTTTCGATTCAGGTAAATTTCGGCTAGCTAGTGCGATGACGATTGCATTGTCACCACCTAATACAACATCGATACCGACAATCATTAGTACGGATGTTAAAAACTCTAAGTCCATTCGTCTGCCTCCATTTATGATGTTTTAATAAGCGAACTATATGTATGTGATGAAGAAAGTTGTTGTTAAATAATCTCTTCTAATAGAAGTTTCACTTTATTACAGTGTACGGGGGAATGTGGAAATGTATGTCCAAATTTTTTGTAAGTAAGAAATCGCTATAATAATATATTTATGTAGTTTATCGAGTAAAGATAGGCATATAACTATTTTTGTAAAATAAATCGATTTTATTTCCATTCTGGAGAATCTTATCATAAAATGAGAGTACAAGAATCTATTGATTTGTCATATGAGTGGGGAATCCCTTCATAACAATTCTAAGCAGGAAGGGAGAGTTGTATTTTGGATATTGAAAGAATTAATGATCATACGATGAAATTTTTTATTACGTACATTGATATAGAGGATAGAGGATTTAATCGTGAAGAAATTTGGTATGATCGCGAACGAAGTGAAGAGCTCTTTTGGGAGATGATGGACGAAGCTCGTGATCATGACGATTTCTTTATTGATGGACCGTTATGGATTCAAGTGCAAGCAGTCGATAAAGGGATTGAAGTACTTGTCACGAAAGCAGAGCTTTCAAAGGACGGACAAAAGCTAGAACTACCGATAGGGGTAGACAAAATTATAGATATTCCTCTAGATGAAGGCATCGAATCATTATTCCAACAAGAATTAGTCGAAGAGGTAGAAGAACAAACAGGAACAAACTTTAATGAAGATGGTACGTTTGGCTTTTTAATTAAATTTAATGATTTTGAAGATGTCATTTCATTAAGTCATCGTCTTATCTTTGAAGATATAAAAGATGAGCTGTATTCATTTGAGGACCGCTATTATGTATATGTGGAATTCGATGAAGTGCTACATGATGAAGAAGAAATCGATCGTATTTTAAGTATTATTTTAGAATATGGAGAAGAATCAACTTTAACAATTCATCGTGTAAGTGAGTATGGAAAACAAATTGTGAAAGAGCATGCGCTTGAAACGATTCGCAATAATTTTCCTGCTAAAACGTAGGCCGATTTCTGTAGTATGAAATCGGCTTTTTATATGAAGAATAGGAAAGCTTTCTTAGTTAGGAGGTAAGAGATGAAAAATACGTTAAAGCTGATTTTCTTTATACTGCTATTGTTCGCATTATTTGTTTCGTTACGTATGTTTATTGATGTAGCATTTTATTCAGATGTGATTGGGATAAAAGATGTTTCGATTTTAGGTATTATTAGTATTTTATTTACAGTATCTGCGTTTTTAATTGGTTGCGTTATTTTCTTAGAAAATCGACATCCATCTAAAACACTTACATGGTTAATTGTTTTAGGAATTTTTCCGGTATTTGGTTTCTTTGCTTATTTATTATTCGGACAAAATTTTCGAAGAAAAAGAATGTTCCAAAAGAAGGCGTTACTTGATGAACAGGCGTTTTTACAATATAAAGGGCATGAAGATTACGAAGAACGAATTTTACGCAATCATAAGCATCAAGAACTGTTATTTCGTTTAGCGGATCGATTAGGAGCTTTAAATATTTCATTTCAAACTGAAACGAGGACATTAACAAATGGAGATGAAACGTTTCGGGCTATTTTAAATGGGTTAAAACGAGCGAAACATCACATTCATATGGAATATTACATTGTGCGTGATGATAAATTAGGAACAGAAATTAAAGATATTTTAATACAAAAATCGAAAGAAGGCGTTGTTGTTCGCTTTTTATATGATGCGGTTGGAAGTTTTAAGTTATCGAAATCGTATATTGAAGAATTAAACGATGCAGGTGTAGAAATGATTCCATTCTTTCCTGTGCGCTTTCCGATTTTAAACGATAAGATTAATTATCGAAATCATAGGAAAATTGTTGTGATTGATGGGAACGAAGGGTTTGTAGGCGGATTAAATATCGGTGATGAGTATTTAGGGAAAAATAAATATTTTGGCTTTTGGCGAGATACGCATTTGTATTTACGTGGTGAAGCGGTTCAAAGTTTACAACTTATTTTCCTTCAAGACTGGTTTTATATGACTGGAGAGGCTGTGCTAGCCCCTGAATATTTACAAGCAAAAGCAGTTGAGGGTGATCATTGGGGAGGAGTGCAGCTAGTTGCAGGTGGCCCCGATAATAAGTGGGAAACGATTAAGCATTTATATTTCGCAATGATCGCTTCTGCTCGGAAATCTATTTGGATTGCAACGCCGTATTTTATTCCGGATGATGATATTTTATCCGCATTAAAGGTTGCTGCACTTGCTGGTATTGATGTTCGTTTATTAATGCCGAGTAAACCGGATAAGCGTACTGTCTTTTACGCATCGAGATCGTACTTCCCAGAGCTTTTAGATGCAGGAGTAAAGATATATGAATACGAAAAAGGTTTTCTTCATAGTAAAATTGTCATCGTTGATTCTGATTTAGCTTCAATTGGGACAGCTAATATGGATATGAGAAGTTTTCATTTGAATTTTGAAGTAAATGCCTTTTTATATGATACAGATAGCATTCGAAAACTTGTTCAAGACTTTAAAGATGATTTAGAAGAATCAAGTGAAATTCATGGTGATCATTTTCATAAAAGACGTCTTCATAGACGAATTGTTGAATCAACGTACCGATTATTATCACCTTTATTATAAAAAGAGATGTCCGAAATTGGGACATCTCTTTTTTAAAAGGAATTTGTAACAAATTGTAGAATATAAGGAGCTGAAAGGGTGTGATTACGATATTTATCGCTAAAAGAGAAAACGGTGAAAAAATTCATTTACTCTATAATTGTAATGAAGAGCTTTTGCGCCGTATGCGTCAACAAGAACGATTCTTTTGTGTAGCTTGCGGAAAGGAAGTGCAAATGAAATTAGGGAAACAAAAAAGTTGGCATTTTGCTCATAAAAAAGTGGATTCATGTCTTGCCTTTTATGAAGCGGAATCAAAGTATCATATGCATGGTAAAGAATTGTTATATAGATGGTTCAAACGTCAAAACTTTCAGGTGGATATAGAGTACTACCTCCCAGAAATTAAGCAACGACCAGATGTTTTTGTAGAGAGGGCGGGTAGAAAAATTGCAATTGAATACCAATGTGCAAACCTCGCTATAGAGCAGCTGTACAAAAGAACATATTCGTATTGGCAAGCTGGTATACAGGTCATTTGGATCGTTGGTGGAAATCAATTGAAAAAGCAATCTGCATATTGGATGAAATTTTCCTCACTTATGGCTTTCTCCTTACAATCTTATCCTCAGCCACTTCTTATTTTCTTCTGTCCGAAACAAAAATCATTTATGAAATGTGCATTTGTCACTCCCTTTTCTACAAATGTTTTTTTCTCACATACTATATATTTACCAACTGATGCGACTACTTTTGAAATGCTTTTTTCTCCTGTTCCTTTCGGGAAAGAAAGATTGGGTGAAGAGTGGAAGAAGAGAAAGAAAAACTTTCGCCAAAATGCCTTACCGATTTGGAATTATAATTATAAGTCATTATTACGCCTCTTATATCAATTTAAATGTACCCCAGCGAGCTTTCCTTCTGAAATTGGTGTTCCACTCCCTTCTGCATTTGCTTTTCAAACAAACCCATTTATATGGCAAGCTTTTCTATATATGAAGTGTATAGGGGAGCTTGCAGTGGGAGAGTGTATTTCTCTTCAATACGTGTGTAGTTATGTAAAAAGGTATACGAAAAGGCGGATACTTCCGTACTTTTCGCAGCACATATGGAAAATGGCAGTTACTGAATATATGACATTTTTATGCTATATAGGTGTTTTACGTAAAGTGGGAACTTATACGTACCGAAAAATAAGGGATGCCGTGATATTAAAAACAGAGGAGGAAATTATGAAACATGATGAGATTTGCTTAATACATGCGCTATCTTTATTTGAGGCAAATTTTAACATGAGAGGAGGAAAAGCGGATATAATAAAGAATGATTGTGAAGGAATTACATAAGAAAAAAACGAATTGTACTTAAGTAGAGATATTTAAAGGAGGGCTTAAAGAATGTCTGAACAAAACAAAGCGAAAGCATTACCAGATCGCAACGAGATTGAAGAAGCAAGTACGTGGCGATTAGAAGATATTTTCCAAACGGATGCAGAATGGGAAAAAGAATTCCAAGCTATTAAAGAGCTATTACCGAAGTTAACTGAATTTAAAGGGAAACTTGGTGACTCTGCGGACAATTTACTTGAGGCATTGCAATATGAAGATGAAATATCAATGCGATTAGGTAAGTTATATACATATGCTCATATGCGTTACGATCAAGATACAACAAACTCTGTATATCAAGCATTAAATGATCGTGCAACAAATTTATATTCACAAGTATCTAGTAGCACAGCGTATATTGTGCCTGAAATTTTATCGATTTCAGAAGATACACTGCAAACATTCTTGAAGGAAAATAGAGATTTAAGTGTATATGAACATGCATTAGAAGAAATTACACGTCAACGCCCGCACGTATTATCAGAAGCTGAGGAAGCTTTATTAGCGGAAGCATCTGAAGTAATGAGTTCATCAAGCAATACATTCGGTATGTTGAATAACGCGGATTTAAAATTCCCATCTATTAAAGGGGAAGACGGAGAAGAAATAGAAATTACACATGGCCGTTACATTCAGTTTTTAGAAAGTGATGATCCTCGTGTTCGCAAAGATGCATTTAAAGCTGTATATGAAACGTACGGAAAATTTAAAAACACATTCGCAAGTACGTTAAGCGGAGCAGTAAAACGTAATAATTTCAATGCGCGTGTTCGTAAATATGATTCTGCTCGCCAAGCTGCACTGAGCAATAATAATATTCCGGAAGCAGTATACGATCAACTCGTTGAAACAGTAAATGACAACTTACATTTATTACACCGTTACATCGATATTCGTAAGCGTGCACTAGGACTTGATGAGCTTCATATGTATGATTTATATACACCACTTGTACCAGAAGTGAAAATGAATGTGAAATACGAAGAAGCGCAAGACCTTTTATTAAAATCTTTAAACGTACTTGGTGATGAATATGTTGATATTTTGAAAGAGGCATATGAAAATCGCTGGGTAGATGTGTATGAGAATAAAGGAAAACGAAGCGGGGCATATTCATCTGGTGCATATGGAACAAATCCGTATATTTTAATGAACTGGCATGATAATGTAAATAATTTATTTACACTTGCTCATGAGTTTGGTCATTCGGTGCATAGTTACTATACAAGAAAAACACAACCGCACGTATATGGTGATTATTCCATCTTCGTAGCAGAAGTGGCATCTACTTGTAATGAAGCGCTTCTAAATGATTATTTATTAAAAACGACAGAAGATAAGAAAGAGCGTCTATATTTATTAAATCATTATTTAGAAGGGTTCCGTGGTACTGTATTCCGTCAAACGATGTTTGCAGAGTTTGAACATATTATTCATAAGAAAGTACAAGAAGGACATGCTGTTACGCCAGACATGTTAACGGAAATTTACTATGATTTAAATAAGAAATATTTCGGTGACGCTTTAGTAATCGACGAAGAGATTGGTTTAGAATGGTCTCGTATTCCACACTTCTACTACAACTATTACGTATATCAATATGCAACAGGATTTAGTGCAGCGACAGCTCTATCTAAACAGATTTTAGAAGAAGGACAACCAGCAGTAGAACGTTATATTAACGAGTTCTTAAAAGCAGGAAGCTCTGATTATCCAATTGAAGTGCTGAAAAAAGCAGGAGTAGATATGGCATCTCCTGAACCAGTAAAAGAGGCACTACAAGTATTTGAAGAGAAATTAAATGAATTAGAAGCATTATTATTTGAAGAAAAGTAATGAAAAAAGACGAGGGATTGTATCCTCGTCTTTTTGTTGAATAGATTCAATGTCGATATTTGTCGGAAAGAAAGGTGAATTTCTTTGTTTTTTTAACTGAAAGGATAGTTTTACGACTGATTTTTAAAATTAAAACCCTTTGAATCGTTTTTTATAATTGAAATAAGAGAGAGTGATAACGATGATTCCAAATAAAAGAGGTAAGGCAATAATTTTAGGAAAAGCTTGTAGTAGAGAGAGGATGTACAAGAAAAAAGAAACGATGACAGCTAGAAAGAGAAGAGCAATATAAGATTTTTTCATAAATAAACCCCCTAAATGACCTTTTTTATAGCTTATTCAAAAATGAAAACGTTTAGAATGTGACAAAAGTGTGAAATTCGACAAAAGGGGTTGTCATCTGACGTCGAATCTTGTAATATAATAAGCGTGAACGAATTCACATACAAACATATACCCCTTTGTTTGAACGTGAAAATTTCTCCCATCCCCTTTAATATTTTTATAAGCCGTAAAGAAAAAGACCTGGTGTTTACACCAGGTCTTTTTCTTTTGCTATCCATTTCCAATAACGTTCGCATTTTACTTCTATCATTTGTACTTTTCGTTTCAGTTGTAATTTTTTTAGTTCGCGTTCAATTTCTTGTTGCGGACAATCATAAATAAATGCTACTTCTTTTGAAGATATAAATTGTGTTGCTTCTAGTAACACTTCTAAAGGTGGTAATGGTTCTGGCTCAATTTCACATTTTACAAGTTCTTTCAATAATTGTACGTATACATCGTAGGAATAATTTCCAGCGATTTTAATACCTTCTTCATCTGAGTTCGCATGAAAAAAGACGAGGGAAGGTATTTCTGTAATATGCATTTCATTTGTGAATTTCAAGTCACATTGGAAAGCTTTTTTTGCACTAGCAGAATGTAGATCTTTTTTAAATTCTTCTACATCAATATTGCTATCTTTCGCACATGCAAGTAATAGTTCGCAGTCAGGGTTTGATACATTTTCAAGGAAAATGTATTCTTGGAGTTTTCGCAAAAACTTCGAACCTGCTTTTCGGCCTTGCAACTCCGCTGCCTTAATTGCCATCGAAACTAAATATGGTGTTGACGATGCTTCTTGCATATGTACCTTTCCATCACATGAAAAACCTTGTAAACTGGTTGTCTTTTCCCACACAAATCGAATATTAGCAGGTTTATTCCATTTGTGTGAGGAAGCGTTCGTTCCATCCACTTTTCCTGTTACGATATGACGAATAGAGAAGTATTTCCCGTATTCAAGCCATAGTTTAATAATAAAAGGCTCAATTTCCCAGCAATCTTTACAAAGTGGATCAATAAATAAATATGCTTCTACAGACTTATGCTCGCATGCGGAAGGAGATGGCATATTTATATGCTTTGCTTCCTGCTTATCCATTACACTTCACCTGTTTCGTTTGGAGTATTAACCATATGCTGAGCGGTTAATGCTAAACGTTCAAAAACAAACTCTCTTATATGACCATGAACTCCAGTATCATCCATTGCTTGCTCCATACATGATAGCCAAGCCTCTGCTCGTTTTGGAGTAATCTCAAACGGAAGATGGCGTGCTCTTAACATAGGATGACCATGTTCTTCAGTGTACAAATTAGGACCACCTAAATATTGTGTTAAAAATTGCTTCTGCTTCCTAGCGGTTTCTGTTAAATCTTCCGGGAAGATGGGAGATAAGTCAGGGTGTTTACTGACATAGGAATAAAATGTATCTACTAATATTGCAATGCATTGTTCACCGCCAATTGCTTCAAATGGTGTCATCGGTTGCTTGCTCATCCTTTATAAACTCCTTTTTCCATGAAATGTATATCTATTGTAGCAATGGAATGTTCGAGAGGGCAAATAAACAGCTTTCTCAAAGATTCTTTGCTTATTCTACGGGTGTAAACTTTTTTAGTGAGATGTATCCACTAGTGAAACATATTCACTAGTGGAATTTTCACTTTAGCGTGCTTTTTTTTGTTTGGCAAGGAAAAAGCGTTTTACTTTGTTATTTGTATGGCGAACAGGTATGTTATGTTGCGTTAATAAATGAATAAATGCAGCTTTTCCTGTTTCTTCATCTTGCACTTCAAATTCAATTTCATAATCATCGTGATTGTAATAGAAACTATGATCAAAGACAAGCGTTCCGCCTTTAAATAATGTTTCTGCTCTTTCTGTTGTTAAACTACCCATATATGTTAAAGCAGAAACAGGAATTTGTAATTTGTGTAATTGATCTACTACTGCTCCTTGAATGATTGTGTTTGTTTCCATCATCATTTTTGCTTCGTCTTCTGTTACGACTTGATGCGTTTCTAATAAACCGATTTCTGCAGGTTGTTTCAACGTTAACGTATAAGTTTCTCCTTTATGACGAATACGAAGTGCAGAGCCAGCTTCTTTTAACGAGAAGTCAGGTGTTTCAAAGTAGTGATTCACTTGTTTTGTAAATGCTTCAATAGAAAACGATTTACATAATGTATCGAATTCTTCTTTTGTAACGATATTTTTGAATTCAATTTCAATTTCTTGTGTCATTGTATAATCTCCTTTTGAAAAATAATTCTTTACACATTATCGCTTTTTCATAAATTTGGTTCAATGTTTTATTTGTTTGCGTCCATGTTATGATACAATAATACTGTTAAGTAAGACAGGAAGTTGAGATGGAGGAGTTAGAGCATGCAAAATAAAATCCAAGTTAAGAGCGTAGAAAAGAGAGAGAATGCTCTTATTTTTTGTGCGGAAAATAGTGAAATAGAGGTAAAGGAGTTAAGTGCGCGTAATCACGTACTTGTAGACTCAGACAATTTATCATTTTTATATATCTTAGAAAATGAATCATCTTTCATTTATGTAAGTATTCCGCACACATGCTGGGAAGCAATGCATGAAGCGATGAATAACGATGTGGTTATGTTCGTTCGCGTGAATGACATTGAAATGGAATTAGAAGGATTAAAAGAAGAAGTAGAATATTTAGTTGAAAATATTGAAGGTAATGCAAATTACGGAGAAGAATTAGTAACTGCTGTAGAAAAAGTATTTCTATAAGCAAATGGATTGATTTTGGTGGTGGTTGAAATGAATCGAAATTGGGAAGAATTTTTAGCACCTTACCACCAAGCGGTGGCAGAGCTAAAAGTGAAACTAAAAGGAATGCGTACTCAATTTGCAATGTTAACAGAGCATTCTCCAATTGAGTTTGTAACAGGAAGGGTAAAGTCGGTTGCAAGTATTATTGATAAAGCGGAGAAGAGAAATGTACCGCTAGACCGATTGAGAGAAGATATGCAGGATATTGCTGGGCTTAGAATGATGTGTCAATTTGTTGATGAGATTAAGCCTGTTGTAGAATATCTTCGAAAACGAAATGACTTTGAAATCGTGGAAGAACGTGATTATGTCACGCAAAAGAAAGATAGCGGTTATCGTTCTTATCATGTTGTCATTAGTTATCCTGTTCAAACGATTCAAGGTGAAAAAAAAGTATTGGTAGAAATCCAAATACGCACGCTAGCAATGAACTTTTGGGCAACAATTGAGCATTCTTTAAATTATAAATATAGTGGACGTTTTCCTGAAGATATTAAAATACGATTGCAACGTGCAGCTGAAGCGGCGTTTTTATTAGATGAAGAAATGTCTTCTATTCGTCTTGAAATTCAAGAAGCGCAAAAGGCTTTTTCAAGAAAGCAAGAAACGAAAGATTCCGAATCATAAACTAAAGGGTGTTGGGCGATGAAATTTACAATTATGTCAAAGGGAGATCAATCATCAGATACACTGGCAAGCACGATGAAAGAGTACTTGCTAGATTTTGGATTTATAATGGATGAAAAGGAACCCGATATTGTAATTTCTGTTGGGGGAGATGGAACGCTTTTATATGCGTTTCATCGTTATTATAATCGATTGGATGAAACAGCATTTGTTGGTGTACATACAGGACATCTAGGTTTCTATGCAGATTGGTTACCGACAGAAGTAGAGAAATTAGTAATTGCGATTGCGAAAACACCATTCCAAGTGGTGGAATATCCGCTTTTAGAAGTTATTATTCGCTATGTGAATGGAAGTAAAGAGTCACAGTATTTAGCGATGAATGAGGCGACTGTAAAAAGTGCAGAAGGTACATTAGTAACAGAAGTAGAAATACGCGGAGAATATTTTGAAACATTCCGCGGAGATGGCCTTTGTATCTCTACTCCTTCAGGAAGTACCGCATATAATAAAGCGCTTGGCGGAGCAATTATTCACCCATCTATTGAAGCGATTCAAATTGCAGAAATGGCGTCCATTAACAATCGTGTATTTCGTACTGTAGGATCACCACTCGTATTGCCGAAGCATCATACATGTGTGTTAAAGCCAGCTGCAGGAATGAACTTACAAATTACAGTGGATCACTTAACGATGGTTCATCAAGATGTGAAATCAATCCAGTATCGCGTCGCAAACGAGAAAGTACGATTTGTTCGTTTCCGCCCATTCCCGTTCTGGAAACGAGTTCGTGACTCGTTTGTTGCAGATAAATAGAAAGGGTTATATATTTGAACAGATTTACATTGAAATGGGATATAGGGCCGGCTGAAGAGGGAACTTTAGTTAGGGAATTTTTGAAAACGAAAGGTATTTCTAAAGCCGCTTTAACGGATATAAAGTTTCATGGCGGAGCAATTGAAGTAAATGGTCAACATGCGAGTGTTCGTCATCAGTTGCGTGCTGGTGAAGAATTACGTGTCTTTTTTCCAGTGGAGGAAAGAAGTGAAGGGATGATGGCAGAAGATATTCCTTTATGCATTATATATGAAGATGACGCGGTTCTTATCATTAATAAAGAGGCGAATATGTCAACGATTCCGTCTAGAGAACATCCGGCAGGAAGTGTTGCCAATGCGCTGTTATCTCATTATGATAAGCAGCATCTTGCAAGTACAGTGCACATCGTAACACGTTTAGATCGTGATACTTCGGGGCTTATGCTTATTGCAAAAAATCGTTTCGTGCATCATCTTTTATCGAAGCAGCATCAACAAAAAGCTGTGAAACGAACGTATGAAGCAATTGTTCACGGAAAGATTGTAGAACGAGAAGGAATGATTGATGCACCAATTGGTCGAAAATCTGATAGCATTATTGAGCGAATGGTTTGTGAGGATGGACAAAGGGCAGTTACTCATTTTAAAGTAATTGATAGTACATATCATAAGACACATGTAGCGCTTGAGCTTGAGACAGGAAGAACGCATCAAATTCGTGTGCATATGGCTCATATAGGACATCCATTACTTGGTGATAGCTTATATGGAGGGAGAAGGGATGAAATGAAGCGGCAAGCACTTCATAGTAAATCTTTGACGTTTTATCATCCTATTTTAGAGAAAGAGATGTCTTTCACTATAAAGCTTCCAAGCGATATGCAAGAAGTGTTGCGGCATACTTAAAAAGGGAACAAAATTCTTATATTATAAAGAATTTTGTTCCTTTTTTTCTTAGCGGAATAATATTAAAATTTGGTTTTCACCCGTACGCTTTATAACGAAAAATCCACTTTCGGCTTTTGTAGCAATGCCATTGTCATTTGGAAGACAAAATCCATGTGCTTCGCAAGTTCCGTCATCACGTACTAACATTTGTCCAATTAATCCAACAGGAAGCCACTCGGCGCGATCTTTTCTTGCTACATATTTGCGAGTTGGATCCCATTCTGTATTTAAAAGAGGTTGTATTTCTTCGGTTTCCGTCCATACATATTGGCGTTTTCCAAAGTTATCTGTTTTATAACGTTTTTCCCAACTTAAAGCCCCGCTATTTCCTATAAGGGCAGGGGTTGCACTAGATATTCCTAAAATGAACGAGTCGTGTGAAGTAGCTATCCGAATTTTTTCTTCGCTACTAAATGTAACGAAATAACCGACATCAATAGGTTTATGATCTTCGGTTTCAAACATTTGTGCAAAATCCGTTCCACTTGCATTGTAAGACGCACCCTCAATGTACATTTCTCCATTATGGGCAAGCCATTTAGCCCCGATATTATGGTCGGTGTCGCTTACACCATTTGCAATAAACCAAGAATAAGCTTCTTCTGCAGTGCCGAAGCGCCCCATAATATGGCTACCTGCAAAATGAGCTGTTGATGTATGATGACCTTCCGCATGAGAAGAGGATCCGTTAGCGATAGTTGCGGTTCCTTCTGCGTGTGCTGCTTCGCCTAAAGCAATCGTCTGTTTACCCTCTGCATGAGAATAAGCTCCGCCTGCTGTCGTTTCACTTCCCTCACTATGCGAACTATGTCCAGTTGCTTTTGAGTTTGATCCCTCTGCATGAGAGAAAGAACCTTTTGCGTGTGTTAATAAGCCTTCCGCATGTGCTGCCATGCCCTCCGCATGAGAGTGAAGCCCTTCCGCATATGCATATCGGCCGCCCCTTTTAACTTTTGTATTTTCAGGTGTAGGTGTCTCAATTATGAGTGGTTTTTCAGTTTGTATATCATTCGATGAAGCCAATGCCTCTTTTATTTTTTTTACTTTGTTTATAATAGCAGCTGGAATTTCTGGTTCCACTTTTTTATTTATTGCTACAGAAATATTTTCTTCCGTCTTTTCTTCTGTTTGATTAGAATGTATTACCTGTTCATCTTGATTTGAGAGCTGTTTATTTTTTTGTTGCATCTTTATTTTTCTGCGATCGATTATGCGGCTCATCACAGCATTTTCTAAAGAGACATATGTTGGTTTTACTTTGCTTTTTTTTGATGACTCTTGTTCTTCCAGTTCTTCTATCGCTGCAGCCCGAATACTACACCAGTTGTTAATTCCGTACATGGGCAGATATAAAGGGGGAAATTTTCTTTTTTGTTTAGAAGATTTTTTCTTCATTCTGTCACCTCCTGCGACATTATATGTAGTGTAATTAAAAAAAGATGCACTTTATTGCATCTTTTTTTAATTACTTTACCTAGTTTTATATGAGATCTGCCTAAATAATACGGTAATCTTTCGCTAAGTAAGGTAGTTATGAAATTGGACGGAATTTCTCAGCGACAAAAGGTAAAGAAGAAGGAACAGAGATAGTCTCCATTTCAGGATAACGTAATCCGGTTAATTTGCCACCAAATACAGCACCAGTATCAATATTGACTGTCTGATTGACGAATCGAGGTTCTGCTACTGGTGTATGTCCATATACAATCCAAGCTTGCCCCTTGTACTCTTGCGCCCAATCGCGACGGACAGGTGAGCCATCGGCATGCTTTTCTCCTGTAATATCGCCATATAATACAAAGGTTTGTACTTTTTTATCTCGTCTTCCTATGTAATCTTGCCGAATCCCAGCGTGACATACGATTACTCTTTTTTCATCTAGTATGTGGTAGAGGGGTGATTGTTCATAAAGAGTGATAAACTTTTCTTTTATAATGTTTTGCTTATGAGAAGGAAGTGCCTCATATTCAGCAACAGTTGTTTCAAGTCCGTGAGCGACTGTTACATTACGCCCAAGGAAAAATCGATATAGTTTATTACAGTGATTTCCAGGAGCGTAATAAGCTTCTTTTTTATGTATGACAAGTTCCCATACAATTTCAATCATACGTAATGAATGAGGACCACGGTCTGTAATATCGCCAACGAATGCAAGTTTACGTTGGTCAGGGTGAACCGGTAGACCGCTACTCCAGTTATATCCTAGCTTCTCTGTTAAATTTTGAAACTCTTGGAAGCATCCATGAATATCTCCTATAATGTCATATTTCATATTTAAACCTCCATCGTATTTTTCATTAGTATATCTAAAAAAGGATAGAGATAAAAATATAGCGTTTTTGTGTTGTTCATTTAAACATAAAGATTTTCGTTCTTGAGCGAACATTTAAAATGAATCCAATCGCAATCATGTATGTAAGCAGTGAACTTCCTCCGTAACTCATAAGAGGTAATGTTATCCCTGTAATGGGGAGTAATCCGATTGTCATCCCGATATTTTGGAATACTTGGAAAGTAAACATTCCGATTGTACCAGCGCAAATGTAACTACCGAAAGGGTCATTACTTTCTAAAGCAATATGAATCATTCGAAAAATGAGTAAGAAAAAAAGAGAAATAATGACACTTGCGCCTAGAAATCCAAATTGTTCAGCGACATTAGTGAAAATAAAATCTGTATGTGGTTCTGGAAAATATACTTGTCCATTTTCCCACCCTTTTCCTTGCATTTCGCCGGATCCAGTCGCTAAGAATGCTTGTCTTAATTGATAGCCTTGTGCATCATATTTGTAAGGTGCTAACCATCCGTAGAAGCGATTTAATTGATACTCTTTTAAAATGTGTGCTTTAAAGAAATCTGTGTGAGTAAAAAAAATATATATTAATGTAGATCCAGCAACGAAAGTACCTGAAACTAATCCAAAAATAAAACGCCATCGTATGCCAGAAACTAGTATCATTGCTGCAAGCATCGCTGAAATGACCATTGTGTTTCCTAAATCTGGTTCTTTTGCAATAAGTAGTAGTGGTGGCAAGCTTGTCGCAAATATTTTTCCAAGTAGTAAAAAATCGTCATGTATCGTTTGGGAAAAATATTTCTCATTATGATTTGCTATAATTCGTCCAATGACGATAATTAAAAACAATTTCATAATTTCAGAAGGCTGAAAATTTCCGATGCCTGGGAGCCTGTACCAAGCGGTAGCGCCTTTAATTGTAACGGCACCTGGTACTTGAAGTTCTAGTCCAATAAGTAGTACCATTGCAAAGCTGTACAAATACCAAGCAATTTTTTGATAACGATCGAAGTCGATAATCATAATAACACCAATGGCTATAAATCCAATGAAATACCATTGGATTTGCTTTAGTACAAAATTGACGTTTTGTAAAAATGGCGGTAAAGAGGCTTGCGCACTTGCAATAGCACAACAACTAACAATCCCAATGGCAAATAAAATAAATAGTAATACGTAGTCTATTTGATATTGAGAATTTGGATCTTTCAATGTAGGTATTCCTTTCTACTGCTCTTTATAGTAATGGATTTTATCCCGCATTAATGGGCAGTAAGACCCCCACCTCAAAATTCAGCGAAAGCGAAGAAGTTAGGTGGGGGATCAACTGCCCGTAAAAGCCCGATTGGTGAGAGCTGATTAAAGTTTCACTTTATAGTATGAGAAAGAATGTATGAACTATACGAATGATTCACATATAGTCCATACACTTTTAATTTTGCAGAGTAGTTTAATTGTTTAGCTCTTTAATAATTATATCCAAACAATGAGAGAGACGTACATGTGCGTCAGGAAAAATATCTAGTTGATGAAGATAGTATTTTAAGGAACTTTTACACCATTGGTAAGCACTAAGTAGAGCTGCTCTATAGTCCGTAGTATTTTGTAAAAAGCCATATTCTTTTGCTGTTATAACAAGGTGTGTGAAATCTTCACAACCTTGAAGGAGCTTATTGTGTATTTGTTGTCCAGCATGGTAGCGAAATTGACTTAAAGGCTCAGAAATGTATATTGCATTTCCTTTAGAAAGTAAAGAAATCCATGAGGCCATATCAACACTACAAGAATATTGTCGCTCTTTAAGGGTGCCAAAAGGTTCAGTGAGCAATTCCTTTCGGAACAAAGTAGTTGTAGGCTCACCGATAATGTTGTGTCCGCCCTTTAACATCCAATTACCTAAAAATATCCCGTTTAATGGGGTGTCTTCACTATATAACCTTTGTGTTGGATGGGAATCACCTATTAGATTTCCATGATCATCAATGCGTACTCGATAAGAAGTAACAAGAGCAAGATTTTTATTGGGATCTTGCTCAAAATAGGTCATCATTTTTTGTATTTTATGCTTATAAAACACGTCATCGTCCATTAAAAAATTTATATACTCACCATTTGATTTTTCTATGAGCATAAGGTCATTGTGAAATTGTCCTAGAGTAGGGGTATTTCGAATGTATGTTATATTTTTATAATTTGGTAAGTATTGTTTGCGTATTAAAGTTGCTGTTTCATCATTTGTACTATCATCTCCGATGATGATTTCAATATTTGAATAAGTTTGTGCCAATGCACTTTCTAGAGCAATTTTGAAATAATGAGGCCGATTATAAGTAGGAATAAGGATGGAAACGAGAGGTGGATTTTTTTCATTCATCATACATAACTTCCTTTCAGAAGCTTTTTTTTGTAAGAACAATATCTTGGTAACTTGTATATTCATGTCTGCCGCACCATAAACCGTAATGCGGCTTATTGATTATTTCTAGGTCGTACTTATTCAATAGATTGCAAATATCTGTCTCAGGATAAGCAACTGCGAAATTCGGAATATCTTTATTTACAACGTAGCAATTTTCGATTCGATGATAAAAACCTAATGTACTTTGTCCTGCATTTAAATAATAGGACGATTCAGGGTTTATAAGAAAGAATGTAATGAAACATCTCCCGTCTTTTTTTAATACACGTACAATTTCAGATACGTAATGTTCTAATTCTTTTGGGAGAAGATGTGTAAATACAGAAGTTAAAAAGATAAAATCGAATGTTCCGTCTTCATAGGGAAAACGATATTGAGAGGCATCTTCTTTTCCTTCCGGATTATAGAATTGATTGTATATGTCAACATGTTCAAAGTGAAAATTATTACGCATAGTTGAAATGTTATTTTGACACCAAGTAATTCCATCTTTAAACAAATCAAATCCATAATACGCTCCATCATCATTTAAGTAATTCATTAATGGTACAGCCATTCGGCCGACACCGCAGCCTACATCTAATACTTTTTCATTTGATTTTAAAGCACCAATTTGAATAAAATGCTTTAGGAACTCTTTTCCAACCTTTTTGAAGTCGCCACCTACATATTGGACGAGTTCAGGAGGGGGGAGTAAAGTCATTTCTTTGTTAAGTTCACTCATGAGTATACCCCTTTCTTGTATGAGAAGATGCAGTAAATCTATTAATAAAATTTTCAATTTGTAGTGAGAGAATACAGGAAAACAATTGTTATATGTAAGGAGATTCCGAAAAAGAATACTTAATTGGATTAGAAGTGAGAGAAGAATGAGTGAAAATGGAATCTCCTATAGATTAAATCTTTTTTTATTCTTTTCTCCAATAAACGCCAAATACATCAATTTTAGTAATAGGGGCTTTTAAATTTCGTTGGTTTCTAAAGTCTGTCACAGCCTCAGCGCATGGCGGTAGCCCGTAGTCATCGATAATTATATAGCCACCTTTAGAAACTTTATCATATAAGTTCACGAGACCATCCATTGTGGATTCGTACATATCACCATCAAGCCGTGCAATTGCTATTTTTTCAATTGGTGCTGTTGGTAAAGTATCTTTAAACCAACCTTTTAAAAATTTCACTTGATTATTTAGTAAATCATATTTTTTGAAATTCTCTTGTACTTGTTCTAAAGAGACGCGTAAGTAATCGAATGTGTGTAAATAATCACCGTAATCTTTTGGATATTGTTCTAGATTCGGTGCTGGCAAACCTTCAAATGAATCTGCAACCCACACATTACGATCCGTAATGTTGTTTGCTTGTAAAAAACCATTCATAAAAATGCATGATCCTCCGCGCCATACACCTGTTTCAATAAAATCACCTTCTATATTTTCACGAACAACGGTTTCCATCGCCTCTTGTAATTGGTTCATACGTTCTCGACCAATCATGCTATGTGCTGCTCTTGGCCAATCCATTCCATCATGACGTTCACTTTTAGAAACATTTGGTTTTACAATTTTTAAGTTATGGTTTTCAGCATATTGCTTAATGAATAAAGGGAGAGGGACTGTAACTGGTTCGAATTCTAGTTCTTTTGAAATATGTAGAGATGCGGGTAAGTATGCCTCATATTCTAACCATATTTCAAATAAAATGGTCTTCTTTAGCAATTCGAGATAAAGCTGAACAGCAGATTTACTTTCCATATTTGTGCCTCCTGCAAAATGTCATACAACAATATGATTATGTAGATAGCGAATGTTTCATGATTGAATTTGAAATTGAAAAAGCAGTAAAACTGATATCAGTTTTACTGCTAAGTAAAAAATTAAGCGATTTTTTCAATAATAATAGATGCATTTGTACCAAGAGCTAATGATAGCCCAAGTCCTGTAACGATTACTTCAACTAATGATGGAGTTGTCGTAATTTGCGTAATTGCTTGAACAACGATAGGTGCTCCAACTGAGATTAAAGTAGCCCCAGTACCTGGTACAGATACCCCATTTACTTGGATTGTAAGCCCCCCTAATACACTTATTGCCGCAGTATATACGATAACAGTGATTTTATAGAATCCAGTTTCAGCAATAACGAAAGTATCAGCATCTAATTGAGAAATTGCTGTACCAAACTGAGATCCAACAGTATTAAATGGTACTGGAGCATTTAGTCCAAGATCTAAAGAAATTCCAGCGGAGTTAAATGCATACAATCCTGCTGGAAGTCCTAGTCCGGATGGTCCAGTCGGTCCAGTCGGTCCAGTAGCCCCAGTAGCCCCAGTCGGTCCAGTAGCTCCAGTGTCACCAGTCGGCCCTGTAGGTCCAGTAGCCCCAGTGTCACCAGTCGGCCCCGTAGGTCCAGTAGCCCCAGTGTCACCAGTCGGCCCCGTAGGTCCAGTAGCCCCAGTGTCACCAGTCGGCCCCGTAGGTCCAGTAGTCCCAGTGCCACCAGTCGGCCCCGTAGGTCCAGTCGGCCCCGTAGGTCCAGTTGGTCCAGTTGGCCCGGTAGGTACAGTCGGCCCTGTAGGTCCAGTCGGTCCAGTCGGCCCGGTCGGCCCAGTCGGAAGGGTAAACGGTGGTATCGGTGGTAATGTTGGTCCTACAAGATTAGGGTCAAATGCACTAGCTGATAAAGATTCATCGGGATTTAATCCATTTGAATAATTATTATTTGACATAAATTCACCTCCATAAAGCGTTCATTATATAGTAGATGCAAAACCGAAAGAAAATGACACGGACATTTGAATTATTGAAAAGAAATCTTAAACTACTTGAACAATTTAAAAAAATGGAAAGTTTAGTATATGTATAACATATGATTGATTTGGAAGAGGGTGATTATGTTGAACAAGCAAGGAATTACAATTAGTTTATGTATGATTGTTCGAGATGAGGAGGAGACAATAGCCCGTTGTTTAGAAACAGTTGAAAAAATTGTGGATGAAATTATAGTAGTTGATACAGGTTCCGTCGATCGAACGAAAGAAATCGTAGAGAAATATACTTCTAACATATATGATTTCCAGTGGATTGATGATTTTGCAGCAGCAAGAAATTTTTCTTTTTCAAAAGCGACGCAAGAGTATATATTGTGGCTAGATGCAGATGATGTCTTATTAGAAGATGCTCAAGAAGCATTGAAACTTTTAAAAAGAGAATTAGATCCTAAAATTGATGCTGTTTCGATGCCTTATCACCTTGCATTGGATTCTAACGGGAAACCTTTATATTGTACAAAAAGAAATCGACTTGTAAAGCGTGAAAAACAATTTCAATGGTTTGGAAAGGTTCATGAGTATTTAGCTATTTCTGGTGAGGTTTTTAGTAGTAATGTTGCTATTACACATAAAAAAGAAAAAAAAGTAACAAATCGTAATTTGAAAATTTTTCAAAATACTGTAGCGGCAGGTGAAGAATTAAGTCCGAGAGATTTATTTTATTACGCAAATGAATCTACAGATAACCAAAAATATGATGATGCAGTTCTTCTATATGAAACATTTCTTAATCAAGACGAAGGATGGTATGAAGAGAAAATTTATGCATGTGGTAAGTTAGGAGATTGCTATGCAAAGCTCGGAATGTGGGAGAAGGCAATCGAATCTTGTGTGAAGTCGTTTCGGTATGACGTCCCTAGAGGAGAGAATTGTACAAGAATAGGATATATATATATGGAACAAGAAAAATATAATGAAGCGATATTTTGGTTTAAACTTGCTACGGAAGTACCAATGGCAACGGAAAGTCCTTTCCATAGTCCAGCTAGCTACACATGGCTACCCTATTTACAAATGTGTATTTGTTATAGCAGGTTAGGGGAGCAGGATAAAGCGTATTATTACAATGAATTAGCAGCTTCTTATGTTCCGAATAATGCTGCAATTGAATATAACCGTAAATATTTTCGGGGAGTTTTTGATAAACCATATAAAGTGTAATAGGTTTCGTTTTTTAGAAATGATTTATCGCTATTCTAACTCTAATAGATTGGTTATATATTAGAGTATCAGTAACGTAACCAATATAAATAAAAGATTTTATACTGCTATTTGCGGGCTAATAATCATTGGGGGATGAACAAAATCTGCACTTTATAGAATTCATATGAGATTTATATTTCTAATTCAATTTGCATAAGGAGTGTGTGAAATGAATCGCGAAAAAAGTTCTTTATATGAAGAAAAATCCGAGCATTATTATAATGCAGCGAATCCGAATTTATTAAAGCATATAAAAAAGGAATGGAAAGAAGTTCTTGATATTGGTTGTTCGAGCGGTGCATTGGGAGCAGCTATTAAAGAAAACGGTACACGTGTATCAGGAATAGAGGCATTTCCAGAGGCGGCAGAAAAAGCGAAGGAAAGACTAGATCATGTTATTTTAGGGGATATAGAAAAAATAGATCTTCCTTATGAGGAGGGGCAATTTGATTGCGTCCTATTTGGGGATGTATTAGAGCATTTATTTGATCCGTGGGCTGTGATTGAAAAGGTTAAGCCATATATAAAGCAAAATGGTGTGATTTTAGCAAGTATACCAAACGTTGCTCATATTTCAGTATTAGCTCCCTTACTTGCTGGAAATTGGACGTATACAGAATATGGTTTATTAGATAAAACACATATTCGTTTCTTTACATTCAATGAAATGCTAAGAATGTTTTTAAAAGCAGGATATTCAATTAGTAAAGTAGATCGTGTATATGTTGATCATAAAATGTATGAACCGCTTATTGAGGAGCTATATGGAATTTGTAAAAAATATCGTCTTGGAAGTGGCTTCATGGCTGAGACAGTTGTATTTCAGTATATTATTGAAGCTGAAAAATCACAATTATGAGTGCTGCAGACAAAACAATATTATTTGTTACATGTATAAATGATCGGAAATTGTATGCAAACTGCGTGCGACATATATTGCAATTGTTAGTACCGCCAGGGTATATTGTCCAATTCATGCCGATTCGAAATGCGAAAAGTATGACGAGTGGATACAATCAAGCCATTTCGCATCCAGCGAAGTATAAAGTGTATTTACATCAAGATGTTTTTATTATAAATAGGGCTTTTTTATATGGATTACTTCAATTATTTGAGGAACATGAACACCTTGGGATGATCGGGATGGTTGGAGCGCAATATGTTCCTCCGACTGGTGTATGGAACGAAGGGCGTGGCATTGTAGGAAAAGTCATTGGTTATATGAATGATTTGTTTTATATGGCAAGTTTAGAACAACCGTATCATGAATCAAAAACATTTATTCCTGTAGAATGTATTGATGGTTTATTAATGGCGACACAATATGATGTTCCGTGGCGAGAAGACTTATTTGACGGATTTGATTTTTATGATGTATCTCAATCATTTGAATTTAGAAAAGCAGGATATACAGTCGGTGTACCTGTACAGCGCGATGCTTGGTGTATCCATTATCATTTTGATGTGAATATGACGAACTATGAAAAGTATCGGAAAATATTTGTGGAACACTATATGTCAGATGTAAATAAGGAAGAATAAAAGGGGGGACAAAAATGAAAGATCATACAATATTAGTTGTTGTTTGTGTAAATAATGAGGAGCTTTTCAAACAATGTGAGAGCCAAATAAGAAACATTTTTGTTCCCCCAGGTTATGTCGTGCAAATTTTTCCGATACGAGATGCACAAAGTATGGCAAGTGCATACAACCGAGCCCTTTCATATCCAGCGAAATACAAAGTATATATACATCAAGATACATATCTTATTAATCGAGACATGTTTTCTACACTTATATCTCTTTTTAAAGAAAATGAAAAACTTGGTTTAATAGGAGTCGCTGGGGCTCAGTTTTTACCGAATAACGGGATATGGTGGGAAGGAAAAAATTTAGTAGGGAAAGTGATTGAGTATAGAAGACGGAATTATCAATTATTAAATTTAGATCAGGTTTTTTATGGTAATCAACCATTTTTGTCAGTTCAGGCAATTGATGGCTTATTCATGGCAACGCAGTATGATATTCCGTGGCGAGAAGATTTGTTTCAAGGGTTTCACTTTTATGATGTGTCACAGTCTTTAGAGTTTCAAAGGGCTGGTTATTTAATTGGTATCCCAAATCAAGCAAATTTATGGTGTATTCATTACAACGGGGATGAGTTTGATGCGGATACATATGAGAAGTACCGGAAAGTGTTTGTAGAACATTACAAAGATATATTATCTCCATCATAAAGGAGAGATGCAAAGTGAAAGGAATTATTTTAGCAGGTGGTACTGGATCGAGATTATATCCAATAACGAAAGTAACGAATAAACATTTACTTCCTGTTGGTCGGTATCCGATGATTTATCATGCGGTATATAAGTTAAAACAATGTGATATTACAGATATTATGATTATTACAGGTAAAGAGCATATGGGGGATGTTGTTAGCTTTTTAGGAAGTGGTCATGAATTTGGAGTATCCTTTACGTATCGTGTGCAAGATAAAGCGGGCGGGATCGCACAGGCGTTAGGGCTTTGTGAAGATTTCGTCGGGAATGATCGTATGGTAGTTATATTAGGGGATAATATTTTTTCAGATGATATTCTTCCGTATGTTGAAGAGTTTGCAAATCAAGAAGAAGGTGCGAAAGTGCTATTGCAATCTGTAGAAGATCCCGAAAGATTTGGCGTAGCACATATTCAAAACCGAAAAATAGTTGAAATTGAAGAAAAGCCGAAAGAGCCGAAAAGTTCTTATGCGGTTACGGGAATTTATTTGTATGATTCGAAAGTCTTTTCTTATATTAAAGAATTAAAACCTTCTGCGCGGGGAGAACTTGAAATTACAGATATAAATAATTGGTATTTAAAACGAGGGGTACTTACTTATAATGAAATGAGCGGTTGGTGGACTGATGCGGGAACTCATGCTTCGCTTCAAAAGGCGAATACGTTAGCGCGTGATATTAATTTTGGGAAACAGTTTAACGGAGAATAGGTGAGAATATGAAAGTTGTAGAAACAAATTTTACCGATGCAAAATTGTTAGAACCGAGGTTGTTTGGAGACGAGCGTGGCTTTTTTTCAGAGAGTTATAATAAGCAGGTGCTAGAAACATTAGGGATAACGTATTCATTTGTACAGGATAACGTATCTTATTCGGCTAAGGCAGGAACGATTCGGGGACTACACTTTCAAAAAAAACCGAAAGCACAAACGAAACTCATTCAAGTTATGCAAGGGGCAATTTATGATGTTATCGTTGATTTACGAAAAAAATCACCAACATTTAAACAATGGAAAGGATATATTTTAAGTGCAGATAACCATCGGCAATTACTAGTGCCAAAAGGGTTTGCGCATGGATTTTGCACGCTTGTTCCGCATACTATCGTTATGTATAAAGTAGATGAATATTATAGCGCAGAGCATGACTCAGGATTACTTTGGGAAGATAAAGATTTAGCAATTCCTTGGCCAGTAACCGATCCTATATTGTCCGATAAGGATCAGATATTACCATTATTAGAGGAATATGAAGATAGTTTTTAAGTAGGAGCGTTGTTTATGAATATATTAGTAACAGGTGGGGCTGGATTTATTGGAAGTAATTTCGTTCATTACATGCTACAAAGTTATGAAACATATAAAATTATTAATTACGATGCATTAACATATAGCGGGAATTTAAATAACGTAAAATCTCTTCTGGATCACCCGAATTACTCTTTTGTAAAGGGAGAAATTCAAAATGGAGAGCTATTAGAACACGTTATAAAAGAGCGGGACGTACAAGTGATTGTAAATTTTGCAGCTGAATCACATGTGGACCGTAGTATTGAAAATCCGATTCCTTTTTATGATACAAATGTAATTGGGACGGTCACTTTATTAGAACTAGTTAAAAAATATTCGCATATAAAACTTGTGCAAGTATCAACGGATGAAGTGTATGGCTCTTTAGGAAAAACAGGGAAGTTCACAGAGAAAACGCCGTTAGCTCCAAATAGTCCATATTCTTCAAGTAAGGCGAGCGCGGACATGATAGCTCTATCTTACTATAAAACATATCAATTACCGGTTATAGTAACGCGTTGTTCTAACAATTATGGACCGTACCAGTATCCTGAAAAATTAATTCCATTAATGGTTACGAATGCACTAGAAGGAAAAAAACTACCGTTATATGGTGATGGTTTAAATGTAAGAGATTGGTTACATGTAACGGATCATTGCAGTGCGATTGACGTTGTTTTGCATAAGGGACGTGTCGGAGAAGTATATAATATAGGTGGAAATAATGAAAAAACAAATGTAGAAGTTGTGGAACAAATTATTACTCTTTTAGGAAAAACAAAAAAAGACATTGAATATGTTACAGATCGTTTAGGGCACGATCGTCGTTATGCGATTGATGCAGAGAAAATGAAGAATGAATTTGATTGGGAACCGAAATATACGTTTGAACAAGGATTACAAGAGACGGTGAAATGGTATGAAAAGAATAAGGAATGGTGGAAACCACTAAAAGATTAGTAAGGGGCATGTTAAATGAAAGAGAGGGTTATCATAACAGGAGCAAACGGTCAATTAGGAAAGCAACTATTTGAAGAGTTAGACTCTGAAGAATATGATATATATCCATTTGATAAAAAGTTATTAGATGTGACAAATATATCCCGAATACAACAAGTGGTACAAGAAATAAAACCACATATAATTATTCATTGTGCTGCCTATACGAAAGTAGATCATGCGGAGAAAGAACAGGATCTTGCATATAGAATAAATGCAATCGGAGCTCGAAATGTAGCGGTTGCTTCACAATTAGTAGGGGCGAAGCTAGTTTATATTAGTACTGATTATGTATTTCAAGGCGCCAGACCAGATGGATACGACGAATTTCATAGTCCAGCGCCGATAAATATATATGGGGCCTCTAAGTATGCGGGGGAGCAGTTCGTCAAAGAGTTACATAATAAATATTTTATCGTTCGCACATCGTGGCTATATGGTAAATATGGGAATAATTTCGTGAAAACGATGATGCGATTAGGAAAAGAAAGAGATGAAATATCTGTTGTAGCGGATCAAGTTGGCTCTCCTACGTATGTGGCGGATTTGAATATGGTTATTAATAAGCTCATTCATACTTCTTTATACGGTACATACCACGTATCAAACAGAGGCTCATGCTCTTGGTTTGAATTTGCACAAAAGATATTTTCGTACGCCAATATGAAAGTGAATGTATTACCTGTTTCAACGGAAGAATTCGGGGCTGCGGCTGCGAGGCCCAAATATTCTATTTTTCAACATAACATGCTAAGATTAAATGGTTTTTCACAAATGCCGTCTTGGGAAGAAGGATTAGAGCGGTTTTTTATAGAAACCAAAAGTCATTAACAAATTTCTGTTAATGACTTTTTTGTTTGCCTTTAAGCGGTTTTATGGTACTATAATTATAGTATCAGGTACTAATAACAAGTATAAGTATTTCTGGGAGGATATATCATGGAACTATTACAAGGGAAAACATTTGTTGTTATGGGCGTTGCGAACCAAAGAAGTATTGCATGGGGAATAGCTCGCTCTTTGCATAATGCAGGTGCAAAATTAATATTCACATATGCAGGAGAACGTTTAGAAAGAAACGTTCGTGAATTAGCGGACACATTAGAAGGACAAGAATCACTTGTATTACCTTGTGATGTAACGAATGATGAGGAACTTACAGCTTGCTTTGAAACAATTAAACAAGAAGTAGGTACTATTCACGGTGTAGCACATTGTATTGCTTTTGCAAATCGCGATGACTTAAAAGGTGAATTTGTAGATACTTCTCGCGATGGATTTTTACTTGCACAAAATATTAGTGCATTCTCTTTAACAGCTGTAGCAAGAGAAGCAAAAAAAGTAATGACAGAAGGCGGAAATATTTTAACGTTAACATACCTTGGCGGCGAGCGCGTTGTGAAGAATTATAACGTTATGGGTGTTGCGAAAGCTTCATTAGAAGCGAGCGTGAAATATTTAGCGAACGATTTAGGTCAACACGGTATTCGTGTTAACGCTATTTCTGCAGGACCAATTCGTACGTTATCTGCAAAAGGTGTAGGCGATTTCAACTCAATCTTAAGAGAAATTGAGGAGCGCGCACCACTTCGTCGTACAACAACGCAAGAAGAAGTTGGCGATACAGCAGTATTCCTATTCAGTGATTTAGCACGCGGTGTAACAGGAGAAAACATTCATGTTGATTCAGGGTATCATATCCTAGGATAAATATAATATTAATTTTTAAAGGACAATCTCTAAATGCTGAGATTGTCCTTTTTATTTGTTCTGAGAAAGAACGATTTTTAACGAAAGTTCTTACCACGTGATGAATATAACTATAATAGTACACGATTTATTTAGCTACGTATGGAAGTGGGAGGGACGAGTGTGAAGAATAAAAATAAAAGTTCAACAGTTGGAAAACCGTTGTTATATATCACGCAAGTAAGTTTAGAACTTGCTGCACCGAAAATAAAAAGGATTATCCTGACAAACTTTGAAAATGAAGATCAAAAAGAGAAAAGTAATAGACAAGAAAATATTGTAAGTAGTGCTGTGGAAGAGGTAATAGAACAAGAACAACAAGAAGAGCAGCAAGTGGAAGAAAAAATAGAAGAAAAAGAAGAACAAGAAGAGCAAGAAGAGCAAGAAGAGCAAGAACCAGAACCAGTAAGAACTGTCCCGTATAATAAATCATTTAAGGATATGAATAATGATGAAAAAATTCATTTTTTACTAAACCGCCCTCATTACATTCCGAAAGTAAGGTGCAGAATAAAAACAGCTACAGTCTCATATGTTGGATCGATCATATCGTATCGAAATGGTATTGTATCTATTATGCCGCAAAATAGTATGAGAGATATTAGGCTGTCTATAGATGATATCCAATCGATTAGTATGGCCGGTTTTTAAATATGTAAAGGTGGTAGAAAGCTTCTACCACCCCAATAGTTTTTTAGTTTACTTTACGATAGAAACGTCGCGTAAGCATTGAATCGCACAGAAACAGCTTAAATCAACAGTAATGCAAGTAGTTGTAGATATTAATCTTGCATTTGGTACAGCTAAAAACGTACAAATTGGATCGTCACCAGGTGGTACCGGAGAACTGTCACCTAAAACTACAGTTAATACACGTAGTACAGCACAGCTATCGTCATCTACACTTTCCACACGGAAAATTGGAGAACGGCAGCTAGTAAGGCTTGATGATGGTGCAAATGCTTCAAAAGGTTCTCCAGTTTTTGTGTATAAAATAAAAGGGCGTGTATTAGCTACTGATGCAGTATTGTGTGCACCTAAGAATGGGATTTCACAACCAGATCCACATGTTGTTGTAGAACAATCTTGTAATTCATTGATGAATTTTACAACGTCAACTACACAATGAGAAGAGCCATGGTGTTTATTTTCGTTACAACTCATTAATGTCACTCCTTATCTTCTTGTTTGTATTTACATTAATAAGATATTGGAGTCGAGGAGATTTGGTCACAATCTCAAGACCTTTTTTTTTAAATAGGCGAAAGAGGATAAGGGAAGGTGGAATCATGCTGTTTACAAGCTGGCTTTTATTTTTTATTTTTGCGTTAGCTGCTTTTAGGCTCACTCGTTTAATTGTTTATGATAAAATTACAGCCTTTTTGCGAAGACCATTTATTGATGAATTAGAGATTACGGAGCCGGATGGAAGTGTATCAACGTTTACAAAAGTGAAAGGTAAAGGATTAAGAAAGTGGATTGGCGAATTGTTAAGCTGTTATTGGTGTACAGGTGTATGGGTTAGTGCTTTTTTATTAGTCTTATATAATTGGATTCCTATCGTTGCAGAACCGTTACTTGCATTATTAGCTATTGCAGGAGCAGCAGCAATCATTGAAACGATTACAGGATATTTTATGGGAGAATAATATATTTTCATAATACGAGAAAAAGCGGAGTTTAAAAGAATGAGGGAACGGAAATAAAGAGTTGTTCATATAGTAAATAGACAGAATTGACAGTAGAGGAGATGTTTGCTGTGAGCAATAATCCAAGGCAAAATTCATATGACCTGCAGCAGTGGTATCATATACAGCAACAACACCAAGCACAACAACAGGCATATCAAGAACAATTACAACAACAAGGATTTGTGAAGAAAAAGGGATGCAATTGTGGGAAAAAGAAGAACACAATAAAACAATATGAAGAATGAAACACTCATGCTACTGTGAGTGTTTTTTATTATATATAAAAAGCGGTATTTCTGTATTAGAAATACCGCTTTTTACTAGCTAATTTGTGCAACTGTTAATGCTGCAGCACGAATGTCTACAGTTCCAATTAACTGAACTGGCACAATTTGAATTAAGTCACCAGGATTTAAGTTAATAAGAATAACACCGCTGGATACGTCTACTTCACCAGTACCAATAACGTTAGAACGAACTGCTGTACCTGATCCAGGAATAATGTTAGCTGGTGTATTTAATGATAAGAAGAAACGACCAGCTTCTGGTGCAACAGGTGAGTTATCAAGACTAATTGTTAATGTATAACTGATTTGATAAATACCAGCTCGTAGAATTCGAATGCCATCTCCGACACTTACTGTATCATTTATTACAGGAACAGTAATATTTGGGTTTGGACTTACGCTAGGTAATAATAGTGGTGTAAATAGTGAAGCAAACTGAGGTGCAGACGCGTTGAAAGCAAAACCAAAGGCAGGTAGTGTACTAGCTGGCTTCGCCTCGCAATCGATTTTAGTAAATTCGCAATCAGAAGAGAACATGTTTTTCACTCCTTTATCTGTTTCTACTTTCAGTTAATGAAAAGGACAGGTTCTATGTTCTAGACAAGTTCCCAATTTTAAGAAATTTACATAAGAATACTCTTTAAGCATGGATTGGGTGGCAGAATTATCTGCCACCCAATCCATGCTTAACTCATTATTTAGTTTTAAATAGAAACATCGCGTAAGCATTGAATAGCGCAGAAGCAACTTAAATCAACAGTAATGCAAGTGGAGGTTGATATTAGTCTTGCATTTGGTACAGCTAAAAACGTACAGATTGGGTCGTCACCAGGTGGTACAGCGGTACCATCACCTAAAACTACAGTTAATACACGCAATACAGCACAGTCATCATCATCTATACTTTCTACGCGGAAAATGGGAGATCTGCAGCTAGTAAGGCTTGAAGATGGTGCAAATGCTTCAAAAGGTTCTCCAGTTTTTGTGTATAAAATAAAAGGACGTGTATTCGCTACTGATGCATTGTTATGTGCACCTAAAAATGGAACTTCGCAACCAGATCCACATGTTGTCGTTGCACATTCTTGTAGTTCATGTATAAAACGAACAACATTCGATACACAGTTGAAATCACACTCATGTTGATGATCTTCATTACAATTGCAGCTCATTATGTTCACTCCTTCTCGTGAGTTCTGACATACACTATTACAATATGAGTGGAATATGGCTGATATTACGTTAATTCTCACGATAAAAACAAGGAATTTATATAGGAGGGATGTACATAACGTGATATAAAAAAAAGACATCCTTATTTAGTGGATGTCTTTTCAGGTAAATCTTTTCGCACAGTATATAAAAAACGAGATATATCTAATTTCTTTCCTCTGAAAAATTGCGGAGAAGAAATATAAAGTTCTTCTTTCGCACGTGTAATGGCGACATACAGTAATCGGCGTTCTTCTTCTAACGCTTCAGAAGTTTCCGTAACACGATCATTTGCATCTTTTAAAGAAGAAGTGTGGGGCAGGATTCCATCACTCGCTCCAAGTAAAAAGACACATGGAAATTCAAGGCCTTTTGCGTTATGGATTGACATAAGTGAAACGGCATCTTTTTGCGGCATTGTTTTTAATGCTTCCATTTCTTTTTGACCTTGAATCGCCTCGTCGATAAATTGTAAATAAGCTGGAATATCGGTGAAACGAGTTGCAGACTCCATTAATTCTTCCAACATTTCTTCTTGTATGTCTTTATGCATCGTAAAGGAAGAACGATCGTTACTTTGTAAGTATTCTAAATATTTTCCTTTACCATGAATGATTTCTTTTAATGCTTTTTTCGGTTCTAATTCTTTAATAAACTTAATAAAATCGATGCGCTCATTTACCTTTTTCACTTGAAAAGGTTTTAAGCTTGGGTTTAATAGTAAGAAATGAAGAAGAGAAGGGAAGCGACCCTCACCATATTTCCATTGTTCACGTTCAATAAATGAAATACAATCATCACGTCCGATATACATCGTCGGCAATATGTTTGAAAGTGATTCTAGTCGAAACGGCTCAATCACGAGTCTTAAATGATCTAATACAGGCTTGATTAAAGAATGTTCATAAAATGATTGGCTCGCCCCGTGTTTAATAAACGGGACTTTATGAATGGTAAGCTGATCAAGTAACGAACGACTTACAGAATGTGTGCGATACAGTAAACAAAAATCTTTATAGTTTCGGTCACCGCTATCTACTTTTTCTTGAATGAGCTGCAAAATTTGATTTGCTTCATCAAGAGTCGTAGCAGGTCTTGCATAAAAAGGTTGTACACCTTCTTCACGAACGGAGTATAGCTCTTTATCAAAACGTTCTTGATTTAATTTTATAACTTCATTTCCAAGCCCGACGATAAAGGGATTGGATCGATAATTCGTATTTAGTGCAATGATTGTTGTGTTATCAAATTCTTTTGGAAAAGATAAAATAATTTGGTGACTTGCCCCTCGCCAGCCATAAATTGCTTGATCATCATCACCTGCGATGAACAAATTATTTCTTGGCGTGGCTAACAATTTTACAATTTCATATTGTGCATAGGATGTATCTTGAAACTCATCTACTTCAATGTAGTGAAAACGTTGTTGTAATTGAGTTAGTAAAGGAGCATTATTTTCTAACATGTAATATGTTTCCAATAAGATGTCATCGAAATCAATATAATTGTATCGTTGTTTTACCTCTTCAAAACGTTCATATACTTCTTTAAATTCTTGTTCCACTGGTGTTTTCGCTTTTACATCTTTCGGACGATTTAATTTGTTTTTCTCAAGTGAAATCATCGCGAGCATCGTTTCCGCATCATAATCGTCTTTTAAACGCAATTCTTTTAAGATTTTCTTTATCATAATTTGTTTATGTTTTTCATTTGCTAAAATTTGCTGATTATAACCTTGACTACGAAGCAATTTTAAGAAAACAGAGTGAAATGTACCAGCAACAACGTAGCTACTTGCTGCATGATTCATACCTGGTAACTTCGCAACACGACTTCGGATTTCTTCAGCTGCTTTTTGTGTAAATGTAAGTAATAAAATATTTCGTGGATGAACTTGTTTTACATTTACTAAATAACCAACGCGAGTTGTTAAAACAGATGTTTTCCCGCTTCCAGCACCAGCTAGTGTAAGAACAGGACCTTCTGTTGTGCGCACGGCTTCTAATTGTTTTTCGTTTAAAAAAACATTTTGTTGTTCAAGAGCGCGGAAATAAGCCGCATCTACATCTTCTTCCATAATTAAATGGGTAGATGTTTTCGGAATATGATATGTCGCACGCGGAATATCAGCGTGTGTTAACGATTTTTGTGAAAATTTTTCTTGTGTCATATGTTCACCTTCAAAACTATAGCATCAACATTTAACTTTAGCGGAAGAAAAAGAAAATAGCAATGTAAAAAAACAGGAGGGGTTACCTCCTGTTTTCAAATTACAATTTTTTTATCATTACGACGTGCGGGATATTTGCTTCCATAAATACATCAGAACTTGTTACATATCCAAGTTTTTTATAGAAATCTTCAGCATGTGTTTGAGCGTGAAGTTTCAATTTTGGTAGCGAATTTTCTTTTGCATACGCTTCAAGAGAATCCATAACAATTTTTCCAATCCCTTTTTTGCGATGGGAATTTAGCACGCAAATGCGTTCCATTTTTCCTATACCATCAAGGATGCGAAAACGTCCAGCACCAACTGGAACATCATTGTCATATATAACAACGTGTGTTGAAGTTTCTTCAAACTCATCGTACTCTTCTTCAGCAGAGACACGTTGTTCATTTACAAACACTTGTTTACGTACAGAGAATGCATCTCTTAGTTGTTCGTCCGTTTGTACAATCTGTGCGTGCAAATTAGTTGTTCCCCTTTCCAAGACGGAATGTTTCGTGTACAGTCCATGTTCCATTTTCTAATTGATATAGAAGATGGAAACGATCAATTGGTTGTTCGTAATAGAAATCTTTCATACGTAATCGGCCCAACACATCAGCATGCTCTGCATCTGATAAGCCTTGTCCGATTGTTAAATGAGGTACGAAAGCATATTCGCGTTCTTGCGTGAATAACCCGCTATGCATTTCTTCATTTAAGAAAGTAAGTTCAGGTGTTTTTTCTACTTTAAAGTAAAGGACGTTATTAACAGGTGCGAAAGAACCAACTTTCCCAACATGAAGGGTGAAAGGGTTCGTTTTACTTGCGATTGTATGTAACTCGTTTACAATCGACTCTAATTGTTCATCTTGCGCCTCAAAGGGTGTTTTCAATGTAATATGTGGCGGAACTAATGCGTAGTGCGGGTCATAACGTTTACGCAATCCGTTCGCTTTATCTTGAATCATTTTAGATGGAAAAATTACAATGCCTAATTTCATGTTCCAATTCCTCCCTTTGTAAGTCTAGTTAGATTTTGAGATAAATAAATCTCTTTATCTATTATATCAAATTATTCTGAATACTGCTCTCTATTATTTCATTGATAGAATATGAGAGAAGGCTTTCGGTAAATCAGTCTGCCAATATTTCCAAGTATGATTGCCTTCAAATTCCTCGTAATGCGTGATGAAGTTTCTATCTGTAAGAAGCGTATTTAACTCACGGTTCGGCCCTACGAAATCAGATACTTGTCCATCAGTACGCTTTACAGCCGTTTCTTCTGTACCGATGACGTGATACAGTTCTAACGCCTGTGGATCTTTGAATTCTTTTGCTAAGTTCATCACTGTCTCATCCACAAATGGTGATTGCATAACGACTTTACCGAATGTATGCGGATACATAAGTGCAGTCATAAAGGAAACTGTTCCGCCAAGAGAATCACCAATTAAAACACGACCTTTTCCCATTTGATACGTTGGATAATTTTCATCAATATATGGTGCAAGTTCATGAGCAAGGAAACGAATATATGCAGCATTTTTCACTTCATTTGGGAAATATTTTTCTTTACGATCATGTACATTTTTATATGGAATACCGACAATAATTGTACGGTCAATTTCTTCGGTTTCACGAAGGCGCTCAATTACACGGTGCGCTTTACCGAGCTGAAAATAATCTCTACCATCTTGTGCAATTACAACTGTATGTTTGTGCAGTGGTGTGTAATTTACTGGTAAATAAACGAGAAGTGTAACATCTTCTTGAAGTGATGCGCTATAAAATGAAATTTCTTCAATTCTCCCTATTGTTTGACTCATGTAGATCCCCCTAAATAAAAATTTACTGTAACGATTGTAAGAGCGACGCTTGTAGTGAAAAGGAAAGAAATATTCACTAATTGGTGCCTTAATTTCTATTTTACCATAATGGTACGAAGAATCTAAAAAATTAGTATTTAAGTTACGAAAGAAAACGGATATAATGAAGTGGGATTTTTGACAGGTGAGAGGGGAGACAGGATTTGAAACAAGAAAAATCAATCGCACTACCATTGGCTATTTCTATAATTGCCATTTCCTTTGCAGCAGTTTTTGTAAAGATGTCCTCAGCACCATCTTCAATATTAAGTATGTACCGCTTATGGATTATCGTACTTATTATGCTGCCTATCGTATGGAAAAAAAGAGAGGAATTTAATAGGATTCAAATGAAAGATTGGGGCTTTTTAATTGGATCTGGTTTCTTTTTAGCACTTCATTTTCTTTTATGGTTTGAATCTTTAAAGCATACAACAGTTGCTAGTTCAACAATTATTTTGGCGCTTCAACCAATCGTATCTTTAGTTGGAGGTTTTTTTCTATTTAAAGAAAGAACAACATATTCAGCCATTGCAACGATGGGAATCGCTATTTTGGGAGTAATGTGCATTGGTTGGGGAGATTTAGGTTTAAGTAAGCAAGCAATTTATGGTGACATATTATCCTTTCTAAGTGTAATAGCGGTTGTCGGTTATTTATTTATCGGGCAAACGACAGTGAAGAAAGTATCGCACTGGATTTATAGCTTTACAGTCTTTGCGTTCGCAGGTCTTTTTATGGGGATTTATAATGTCATATTACAAGTTCCCTTTACAGGTTATACGAGGTGGGATTGGACTGTTTTTCTTTTACTTGCAATTGTGCCAACAGTGTCACATGTAATTAATAACTGGCTATTAAATTATGTAAATGCAACGACAATTTCAATGAGTATTTTAGGAGAACCTGTTGGAGCATCTATACTTGCGTTCTTCTTACTTGGAGAAAAATTAAATGCAATGCAAATTATCGGTAGCATGCTCGTATTGTTTGGTGTATCTGTTTTCTTACTGCAGCAACAAAAACGTACAGCAAAAAATGTCGTAAACGAGCCGGTGTATACACAGGAATTATAGTGTTAGGGGAGAAAAGAGAAGTTGTGATACTTCTCTTTTTGTTTTATAGAAATACGGGTGTAGAAGGGGGAGGAAAATGGAATTTCCATCAAAAAAAGATGTATGGTTACATCCAATTTTTTTTATTGTTGTAGGCGCCTGTTTTGCTCCTATATTTGCAGGGAGAGAATATTTCCTTTTGCTTTTTACAATTCCATTAGCAATGTTGTTTAGTTGGAGTTGATTTTTGGCAAAATATATTGCCGGGAAAGAAACAATTACGATTAGATCGGGTCTCGTTACAAAACGTATATTTATACGAGATATAAAACAAATTTCAAATACGAAAAATCCAATAGTAGCTCATGCATTATCATTTGAACGACTTGAAATTGTTTACGATACACATAAAAACAGAAATTATTTCTCCAAGAAATAAAGAACAATTTATTAACCTTGTAAAAAGTAAAAACTCAAATATTGAAACAAAGTAAAAGAGTGGCTACGAAGCCACTCTTTTACTTTGGGTTTGTCATATAAGGTTGTACGTGAATGACACATAGGTCACGGAATTTGCCTTCAGCAGTTGTAACAATTACGACTGCTTTACCTGCACTTTTTCCAGTAATCGTCACGGTGTCACCTTTTGGATATATGGTGATGATATCAGAATTCATATTTGACCAAATAAGCTCTTTATTCGTTGCTTGTATTGGCAAAGTAGAAGCTGCTAACACAATGTTTTGTCCCGTTTTTATTTTTAATTTATGTTTTTCCATATGAACACCGATGACTGAAATAACAGAAGGAGCAATTGAAATTTTAGGCGGGTTAGGTTGCATGTTTAAACAAGACGCAGAAGTATTTGTGATAGGTGAAAATTTTCGTGTTTGTTGTTGCTGGAAAACTGCTAACATGTTGGAGTCCCCTTTCTGTATAAGTGCTGATACTCATACTATAAAGGAGTAGTGTTATGTTAAATTTAACGAAACATAAAGAATTTGTTAAATTTGATAAGAAGATTGTCGAACTGTAAAAAATCTCTGCTGTTACGATAACAGCAGAGATTTTTTTATAAATTATGACGATGTTGTTTTTCGAAATCCTCAAATTGCTCTTCAACTTCTTTTGAAGGTTGTGTTAGTAAACTAACAATTACGATGGCTAGTAAACTAATAGCGAAACCTGGAATCATTTCATATAAGAAATCTTTTAAGAATTTGAATTGAGTCCAGATAATAACAGTAGCGGCACCAGAAATCATACCAGCAAGCGCGCCCCATTTCGTCATACGTTTCCAATATAAGCTTAATAAAATAGCAGGTCCGAATGAAGAACCAAAACCAGCCCAAGCGTATCCAACAAGAGCTAAAATCGTATCATTTTGTTTAAACGCTAAAGCGCACCCAACTAATGCAATAACAAGTACAGCCATACGACCGACAAATACAAGTTCTTTATCAGATGCAGAACGTTTGAAGAATGTACGATATAAGTCTTCCGTTACGGCACTAGAAGTAACGAGTAACTGAGATGAGATTGTACTCATAATCGCTGCTAAAATTGCGGCTAATAAAAATCCAGTAATAAGTGGGTGGAATAAAATTTTCCCAAGTTCAAGGAAAATTGTTTCTGGGTTAGATAATGTTAACTCTTGTTGTGAATAGTAAGCAATACCAATAAGACCAGTAAACATAGCTCCGACAACAGAGAAAATCATCCAGCTCATACCAATTCTTCGTGCGCTTTTAAGTTCTTTTACAGAAGCGATTGCCATAAAGCGTACGATAATATGAGGTTGTCCGACATAACCAAGGCCCCATGCGAATAGAGAAATCATTCCTAAAGTAGAGGCACCTTTAAAAATATCTAGACGTGTTGGATCTACAGATCGAATTGTATCAAATGCAGGTCCAAGTCCGTTCGAATTCATAATTGTTACGATAGGAACAAGAATAAGAGCAACTACCATAATGATTCCTTGCACGAAGTCTGTCCAACTTACTGCTAAGAAACCACCAAATAATGTGTAAGCTACAACAACGCCTGCTACAATGAATAATCCAACATGATAGTTCATGCCAAATGAATTTTCAAATAATACAGCGCCTGAAACTAATCCTGAAGCTACATAGAAAGTAAAGAAAATCATAATAACAAGTCCAGATACTAAACGTAGCATATGAGATTTGTCGTGGAAACGGTGTTCCAAAAATTCTGGGATAGTAATAGAGTTATTTGCAATTTCTGAGTAGGTACGTAAGCGAGGAGCGACATAAAGCCAGTTTGCGTATGCGCCTAGTGTTAGGCCGATCGCAATCCAACTACTACTTAATCCAACGCTAAACATTGCACCGGGTAATCCCATTAAAAGCCAACCACTCATATCGGATGCTCCAGCACTTAATGCTGTTACTGCGGGGCCTAGTGTACGCCCGCCAAGCATATAATCTGTTAAGTTGGACGTTCGTTTGTAGGCGAAATAGCCAATTACTAACATCCCGAGCATGTAGATAGAGATCGAAGTTAAAGTTAACATCTGCGTACTCATGTAGTTCCCCTTCCTTTTGTCATGTCTTTTGATGCGTTATGCATATTTATAATCTATCATGATTATTCTGAAAAATCCATATAGAAATATGAATTTTCAGAAATGTAAGCGTTTTTTGATGTCATTTTACTTTTTTAATATATAATATTCATACAAAAAACCTTATTTTTAATAGAGTATTTATTATATTTACATAAAAAGAGGTTGTTTTGTCAATATAATATTGAAAGGAAAGAAAAATAAAATTTTTAAAAAAGTATTGACTTGTGAAAAAAGTCAGGTCTATAATGAGTGCAACTTAAAAAAATGCAAGCGTTGATGAAGAAGAGTACACATGATGAACATGTCAGAGAGCTGATGGTTGGTGCGAATCAGTATGGAATTGATGTGGAATGGGCTTCGGAGCTTCCAAACCGAAACGAAAGAAGTAGGCTTTGGCGACATGATCTCATCGATACAAGAGACACGTATTGTTTTTGATACGGTAAAGTGCGTTACATTTGTAACGAATTAAGGTGGCACCACGGGAGTACCCGTCCTTTCTATAGGATGAGTACTCCCTTTTTGTGTATAAAAAATTAAATAAATGAAATCGTTTAAGTAAGAAGAGTACGTATATTGGAGACGTTACAGAGAGCCGGGAATAGGTGGGAGCCCGGTACGGTGCCATATACGGAATGGGCTTACGAGAGGTATGCTGAACAATTGTTTTCAGTAGGCAACCCGGGTTCCGCCGTTACAAGGATAAGGTATAAATTTTGTACCTGAACAAAGCGGGATGCTTTTGCATCCAACACGAGGTGGTACCGCGGTATATTTATCGTCCTCTACATATTTTCGATATGTAGGGGACTTTTTTATTTTTCAGAGTGAGGTGAAGGACATGATGACGAAAGAAGAATTTATAAAACAAAAAAGAGAGAGAAAGACATTTTTAGTAATTACTGAAGAAGAAGGAGATAGCATTACGCCAATTTCTTTATATAGACGTATGAAAGGAAAGAAGAAATTTTTATTAGAAAGTTCACAGCTTCATCAAGATAAAGGGCGTTATTCTTACTTAGGATGTAATCCTTATGGAGAAGTGAAAAGCGTTGGTACGGAAGTAGAACGAACGATTTTCGGCCGGGCAGAAAAGTTACAAGGTAACGTACTACAAGTGTTAGAAGAAATAATCGCATCATCACAAGTAGACAGCCCATTTCCATTTTGCGGAGGAGCAGTTGGTTATATTGGATATGATGTCATTCGGCAGTATGAAAACATTGGAGCGGATTTACACGACCCATTAAATATTCCGGAAGTACACCTCTTACTATATCGTGAGTTTATCGTTTACGATCATTTACGCCAAAGGTTGTCGTTTGTATATGTATGCAGGGAAGATGATTCAGCAGATTATGAGGAAGTATACGAAAGGCTACGAGTATACAAAGAGGAAGTGCTACAAGGAGAAGAAACTGAAGTAAATGCAATACAATCCACATTATCATTCACTTCTTCTATAACGGAAAAAGAGTTTTGTGGGATGGTAGAAATGGCGAAAGAACATATAAGAGCCGGAGACATATTCCAAGTCGTACTGTCACAGCGTTTACAAAGTGAATGTATTGGTGATCCATTCGCGTTATACCGAAAACTTCGAATTGCAAATCCATCACCATATATGTTCTATATCGATTTTCAAGATTATGTTGTACTCGGTTCTTCGCCGGAAAGTTTGCTATCAGTAAGGGAGGATAAAGTAATGACGAATCCAATTGCTGGTACAAGACCGAGAGGGAAAACGAAGAGGGAAGATGAGGAAATCGCAAAAGAACTATTAGACAATGAGAAAGAGCGAGCAGAGCATATGATGCTTGTAGATCTTGGGCGAAACGATATTGGTAGAGTGAGCGAAATCGGCTCGGTTACGATAGATAAATATATGAAAGTAGAAAAATACTCTCACGTTATGCACATTGTATCTGAAGTTTACGGAACATTGCGAAAACAAATGAGCGGATTTGATGCAGTAGCGTATTGCCTACCAGCAGGAACGGTTTCTGGGGCTCCGAAAATTAGAGCGATGGAAATTATAAATGAGCTAGAGAATGAAAAAAGAAATGTATACGCGGGTGCAGTTGGATACGTTAGTTTTTCAGGAAATCTTGATATGGCGCTCGCTATTCGAACGATGGTCGTAAAGGATGAAAAAGCATACGTTCAGGCAGGAGCGGGAATTGTTTATGATTCAGACCCAGTAGCTGAATATGAAGAAACGTTAAATAAAGCGAGAGCGCTTTTGGAGGTAATGAAATGATTGTACTTATCGATAATTACGATTCGTTCACATATAACTTGTATCAACTGTTAGGCGAACATGAAGAAGAAATTGTAGTTGTAAGAAATGATCAAATAACGATAGAACAGCTAGAAGAGATGAATCCAAGAGGAATTGTACTTTCACCAGGACCAGGAAAACCAGAGGATGCTGGTATTTGTATCGAAGTGATTCGTCATTTTTATAAGAACGTTCCCATATTAGGTATTTGCCTTGGTCATCAGGCGATTATATCAGCATTTGGAGGAGACATTGTTAGAGCAGAACGTATTAAACATGGGAAAACATCACGCGTGAAACATAATGGAACGTCAATTTTTTCATACGTTACACAGCCGTTAACAGCGATGCGCTACCATTCCCTTGTTGCAGCGCAAACGAGCTTGCCAGAGTGTTTTGACATACTAGCGACAGCGATGGACGATGGAGAAATTATGGCAGTTCGTCACAATTATTATCCGCTCTTCGGATTACAGTTTCATCCGGAATCAATCGCGACAGAAGAAGGCGGAAAGTTAATATGTGCCTTTTTAACAGAAGTGAAGGAGGCGGAAAGAGTATGAATAGCTATCTTCGTAAATTAGTGGAGGGGAAACATTTAACAGAAGAGGAAATGTATAGAGCAGGGCTTCTTTTATTAAATGAAAACATATTGGAAAGTGAAATTGCAGCTTTTTTAGTCTTACTGAAAGCGAAAGGTGAAACTGCAGAAGAAATATACGGCCTTGTTCGAGCTCTTCACGAAAAGGCACTACCATTTTCGAACCATATACAAGGAGCGATGGACAATTGCGGAACGGGTGGTGACGGTGCCCGAACGTTTAATATTAGTACAACATCGGCATTTGTACTGGCAGGAGCTGGCGTAAAGGTTGCAAAACATGGTAATCGAGCTGTTTCTAGTAAAACAGGAAGTGCGGACTTATTAGAAGAATTAGGTGTAAATATTAGCAGTACGCCAAACGAAATTGATTATTTATTAGAGCATGTGGGCATTGCATTTTTATTTGCACCAGCGATGCATCCAGCACTAAGGCGCATTATGAAAATAAGAAAAGAGTTAAACGTGCCGACGATCTTTAATTTAATTGGTCCTTTAACAAATCCGGTAAATTTAGAAACACAATTTGTCGGTATTTATAAACGAGATATGTTATTACCAGTTGCGCAAGTATTACAAAAGTTAGGCCGGAAACAAGCGCTTGTCGTAAATGGAAGTGGTTTTTTAGATGAAGCATCATTACAAGGGGAAAATCACGTAGTCCTTTTAAAAGATAATGAAATAGTGGAAATGAGTATTGATCCAGAAAAGTATGGTTTTTCAAGAGTGAAAAATGAAGAAATTAGAGGGGGGAATTCAAAAGAAAATGCAAAGATTACGCTTGAAGTATTGAGCGGAGAAAAGAGTGTTTATCGCGATACAGTTTTATTAAATGCAGGTCTAGCTCTTTTCGCAAATGGAAAAACGGAAACGATTGAAGAAGGAATTAAACTCGCGGCACATAGCATTGACTCTGGAAAAGCATTAGCCAAATTAAACTTATTAATTGTAGCAAGCAACGAAAAATTAGAAAGGGTGAACTAAAGTGGGGACGATTTTAGATAAAATTGTAGAACAGAAGAAAAAGGAAGTTGCGGAGTTATATGAAATATATACACCAGTAAAAACAAAAAGAAAGACACATTCACTTGTAGAAGCGTTACAGCAGTTTACTGTCATTGCAGAAGTAAAGCGAGCATCACCATCAAAAGGAGATATCAATTTACACGTTGACGTACGAAAACAAGTGGGAACATATGAGAAATGTGGTGCAGGAGCAGTATCTGTTTTAACAGATGGTCAATTTTTTAAAGGATCGTTTCACGATTTACAAACAGCAAGAGAAGAAAGTAACATTCCGCTTTTATGTAAAGATTTCATAATCGATAAGATTCAAATCGATAGAGCGTATGAAGCGGGAGCAGATATTATTTTACTAATCGTAGCAGCGTTAACGAAAGAGAAGTTAAAAGAGCTGTATAGCTACGTGTTAGAAAAAGGATTAGAAGCGATTGTTGAAGTTCATGATGAACAGGAATTAGAAACTGCGATTGTATTAAATCCGCACGTTATTGGCATTAATAATCGTAATTTAAAAACGTTCGAAGTAGATTTAAGCCAAACTGAAAAGCTTGGAAAAAGATTGAATGAGGAGAAACTACTTTGGATTAGTGAAAGTGGCATTCATTCAAAAGAAGATATTATTCGTGTTAAAAGAGCTGGAGCCAAAGGTGTATTAGTTGGAGAGGCGCTTATGACATCATCTTCTATTAGTAGTTTTTTTGAAGATTGTAAGGTGAATATATGAAAGTGAAAATTTGCGGCATCACTGATGTGGAAACAGCGAAAAGTGCGTGCGAATATGGCGCAGATGCACTCGGATTTGTTTTTGCAGAAAGTAAGCGGGAGATCACTCCAAAGAGAGCGGAAGAAATCATTCAGGAGCTTCCAGCCAACGTGTTAAAAATCGGTGTTTTCGTAAATGAATCAGTAGAAGTGATCCAGAAAATTGCAGATGAGTGCGGGTTAACACATGTACAACTACATGGGGATGAAGACAATTATCAAATTAGAAGATTGAATATTCCGTCTATAAAGTCACTAGGAGTAACTTCAGAGAGTGATATGAAAAACGCCCAAGGGTATGAAGCGGATTATATATTATTTGATAGCCCGAAAGAAAAGTTTCATGGAGGAAATGGAAAGACATTTTCATGGGAACTACTTAGAGATATGCCAAAAGAATTGCGAAAGAAAATGATATTAGCTGGTGGATTAAACGCTCTTAATATAGAAGAAGCAATTCGAACTGTTCGGCCATATATGGTCGATGTGAGCAGCGGAGTAGAGACAGAAGGAAAGAAAGATGTAGAGAAAATAAAACAATTTATTATAAAAGCGAAGGAGTGTTCCAAATGAACTACGCATATCCAGATGAAAAAGGACATTACGGTATATACGGAGGACGATACGTTCCAGAAACGTTAATGCAATCTGTACTAGAACTAGAAGAAGCATATAAAGAAGCGATGCAAGATGAAGCATTTCAAAAGGAATTAAATCATTATTTAAAAACGTACGTCGGAAGAGAAACACCGCTATATTATGCTGAAAATATGACGAAGTATTGCGGTGGTGCAAAGATTTATTTAAAACGTGAAGATTTGAATCATACAGGAGCTCATAAAATTAACAATACAATCGGTCAGGCACTACTTGCAGTGCGAATGGGCAAGAAAAAAGTTGTCGCTGAAACAGGAGCTGGACAACACGGAGTTGCAACAGCTACTGTATGTGCTCTTCTCGGATTAGAATGCGTCATTTTTATGGGAGAAGAAGATGTAAGACGTCAAAAATTAAATGTGTTCCGAATGGAATTACTCGGAGCGAAAGTAGAAAGTGTAGCGGCAGGTAGCGGTACATTAAAAGATGCGGTAAACGAGGCGCTTCGTTACTGGGTTTCACATGTGCATGATACGCACTACATTATGGGATCTGTTCTCGGACCACATCCATTCCCGCAAATTGTCCGTGATTTCCAAAGTGTAATTGGAAATGAAACGAAAAAACAATATGAGGCGTTAGAAGGAAAGTTACCAGAAGCAGTCGTTGCTTGTATTGGCGGTGGTAGTAATGCGATGGGGATGTTTTATCCGTTCGTACACGATGAAGAAGTTGCTCTTTACGGCGTAGAAGCAGCTGGAAAAGGCGTTCATACAGAAAAGCATGCAGCAACTTTAACGAAAGGAAGCGTTGGCGTTCTCCACGGATCAATGATGTATCTTCTGCAAAACGAAGAAGGACAAATTCAAGAAGCACACTCTATTTCAGCAGGACTTGATTATCCAGGTGTTGGTCCAGAACATAGCTTGCTAAAAGATATTGGCCGCGTTTCTTATCATTCGATAACAGACGAAGAAGCATTAGAAGCATTTCAATTATTAACGAAAAAAGAAGGTATTATCCCGGCGTTAGAAAGCTCGCATGCTGTCGCATACGCATTAAAATTAGCTCCGAAAATGAAGGAAGATGAAGGACTTGTTATTTGTTTATCTGGCCGTGGTGATAAAGATGTAGAGAGTATAAAACGTTATATGGAAGAGGTGTAAAAAATGGGAGTAGAAAAAATTAAAGCAGCGTTTGAAAATGGCAAGAAAGCATTTATTCCGTACGTAATGGGCGGAGATGGTGGCCTTGAAAAATTAAAAGAAAGAATTCGTTTTCTAGATGAGGCTGGAGCAAGCATCGTTGAAATTGGTATTCCGTTTTCAGATCCAGTCGCAGATGGCCCAACGATTCAAAGAGCAGGGAAACGAGCGCTAGATAGCGGCGTAACATTAAAAGGCATTTTTCAAGCGTTAGCAGAGGTAAGGAAAGAAGTACAAATGCCTTTTGTTCTTATGACATATTTAAATCCGGTACTTGCATTCGGAAAAGAGAGATTCATTGAGAACTGTATAGAAGCAGGTGTAGACGGCATCATCGTTCCAGACTTACCGTATGAAGAACAAAATATTATTGCGCCGTTACTTCGAGAGGTAAACATTGCGCTCATCCCACTGGTTACCGTAACGAGTCCTATTGAAAGAATTGAAAAAATTACGAGTGAATCAGAAGGGTTCGTTTATGCTGTTACAGTAGCGGGCGTAACGGGAGTACGTCAAAACTTTAAAGAGGAGATTCATAGTTACTTAGAAAAAGTAAAATCACACGTCAACTTACCAGTAGTCGCTGGATTCGGCATCTCAACAAAAGAACATGTAGAAGAAATGGTTACAATATGCGACGGAGTTGTCGTTGGAAGTAAGGTCATTGAGCTTTTAGAAAATGAAAAGCGAGAAGAAATATGTGAATTAATATATGCAACAAAACAAAAAGAAGAGGCATAGTCTCTTCTTTTTGTTTTGCGTAATAAGTGTTAAAATATACAGAAAATACATATAATTCAGAGGGGGAGAAGGCATGCTAAGACGTAAATTACTATATCTATTTTTAACTGTACCATTATACGCTTGGCTCATTAGCATGACGAAAATAGAATTAATGGCTCTATTTTTAGGGTATGTATTCATCTTTTCCAACTTAAATCGCATTCAAGAACAGTCTATTTTAGAAATATGTCTATTTTCGATTAGTATAGAATTATTTAGTATCGTTTCGATTGTATTATTAAACGAACTATTTCTACGGATTCATTCATTTACATTAATGAAATTTTGGAATATTATATTGCAAGCAATATGTACTTACATTGTGTTTGTTGTGTTGAAAGAAATAGTCGGAAAGCAGACAGTTTTTCAGGATAATAGAAAATGGGAGTGAATGAAAAGGAGCCGTTTGGTTCCTTTTTTGAATCTGTTTTAAAAACAATTGAAAATTATAGCATCTGTTATATAATAGTTAAAAATTGTATTTTAAACGAAATGAGATGATAACATGGCCATATTGTTGGCACTTATCCCAATTATGATGATTTTCATTTGTTTATTTTTATTTAAACAAACGTCATTAAGGTCTTCGTTAATTTCTTATGCTGTATGTGTTGGAATCGTTTTACTCTCGCCAACGTTTCAATTAGGGATAAGTGAAACTGTACACGCAACGATTAAAGGATGGTTAATTTGTTTTATTGTCGGGTACGTTTTATTTTTCGGTATTTTTTTATTTCACCTCATGAACAAAATGGGGTACATCGATCAAGTGGCACGTTTTCTAGAAGCAGTGACGCAAGATCGCTTATTACAAATGCTGCTTATGTGTTTTGGCATTTGCCCGCTTATTGAATCAGTAAGTGGATTCGGTATCGGCTTCATGGTTGCAGCACCTATTTTTCTTTCACTAGGATATAAACCATTTCAAGCTGTACTACTCTCATTCATCGGCTTACTAGCTAGTTCATGGGGCGCAATGGCAACTGGTACGATTATCGGTTCGCAGCTAATAAATATGCCTCTTACAACACTTGGCACAAATACAGCGCTATTAAGTATTCCGATGTTTGCTTACTTCGTTATTCTTTCTTTACACGTTGTTGGCGGCTGGCGAGCGGTTATAGAAAAGTGGAAAGAAGGAGTAGGATTCTTTCTATTATTTTCTCTCGGAATCTACCTTTCTAATGCGTACGTAAGTGTTGAACTAGCAGGGATATTAAGTTCTATCGTTACGATTACATTTGGCTTTCTTATCATTAAATTAAAAGGAAAAAGTGGGCAAAATCTTATAACAGAACATGCGGCTGCAACGGAGAGAGAAGTATCCATTATAAAAATTATTAGCCCTTATATATTTCTAACAGTTTGTATTTTACTTTCTCGCCTCGTTCCTGCATTACATGACTTGTTCAGATTATATGCAGTCCTTGATTTGAAATCATACTCTTACAAATTAGAAATGCTGTATTCACCAGGATTTTGGCTCGGTATGACTTGCTTATTTACTATTATTTTCTTCCGCATCCCGTCTAATATTATTAAACAATCACTCTCACAAACGATCAAACAATGGATTCCTTTTGCGATTACGACGACAATGTTTATCGCCATTTCAGAACTCATGGGTGCATCAGGCATGCATTCATTACTCGCAAAGACAGCTGGTGATACATTTGGAACCTTTTTCGTTTTCGTTGCTCCGTTTATTGGCGCTATTGGTGGATTTTTAACAGGTAGTAACGCAGGATCAAATGCAATGTTTATAAAACTCCAAATGCAAACCGCACAAAACGTAGCACTCCCGTGGCAATATGTCACAACCCTTCAAAACACTGCATCATCAGTAGCGACAATCGCTTGTCCATCACGGATTACATTAGGTGCTTACTTATGTAATATCCCTTACCGTGAAAATGAACTATTAAAGAAGACGACGTTAATGATCTTTGGTGCGGTTTTACTTGTAGTGGTAGAGGTTATTGTTTGGTATATGTTGAGAAATTAAAAATCCTCTTAACATAGGAGGATTTTTTTTTATGAATGGATAATGATTTAAATATGAATAGCTTCTACTAAATGAATAGGAGATGAAATGTATGCCCCTAAAAAACTACGGTGTGTTAAAAGGTACAGTTATACAATCAAAGATTGGAAAAGGGAAAACACCTCATTATCAAGTTCATTTACAGGGCGAGACAGGAGTAGATTATCGTATTGCAATTAACGTAAAGTCACAAAGTTATCCATCAGAAGTTTTATATTTTGCGAGTAACAATATTAAGTCAGAGGCGATTCATATTTTACCGACATTACCATTCGGTTTTACAGAAATAAAAAACAATGAACCGAAAGTAGCTTTAGATTATATAAGAGGAAATCTATTTGACTCAAATCAAATGATTCCTTTACCTCCCGAAAAAGCAGGAGCAGATAATGATTTAAATGAAAAAATAGAACGTTATATAAAGCGAGCGATAGAAGAAAAAGCAATTATTTACGCGTTTGGCGAAAGATGGGGACCAGAAGAAAATACACCAGATTCCTATTTTCATTTCAAACCAGGAAACGGTATACATGATATTCATATGAACCAAGGGAATGTAGAAAAATGGCAAGGTGATGATGGAATATGGCAAGATGGAGGGATACTCATTCACTTTGAAAAGGAAGAAGAATGGATTGGTATCTTTCTTGCATTCCAATCACAGTCATGGTGTACCGATGAAGAAGGGCATGCTCGTGTTCCGGTTGAACATTGTGATTATAAGAGGAATAATTAATAAGAAGAGGGCGTTCAAAAAGAACGCCCTCCTCTTATTTTATAAAACCCAAAACTAACAAGTGTAGAAAGGCAAGAGAACAGCAGTGCTACACTAGAAAACGCAATGAGATACATATTATATTTCATAACCTGTCCAATTAGCTGGTTACTGTCGTATTGAAATAGTCCTGCGATTATGTTGAATAAAAATAATACGATAAACATGACGATCACACCGTCTATTGATCCTTTAATATCTGGTTTACTTAAAGCGATATGTGCAGAAATACAAATGGCGATAAATAAAAATAGCCAAAAGGAAGGATTCAATAAATTACTTATTGTAAATAAGCTTTTCAATAATACAAACGTCGACAAGAGCATGTTTTGGATCATTTCTATATTAATAGAAGTAGAAGCAATCGTTTTTTCGAGAGTTGTATTAAATAAAAAATATGATTCTGGTACGAAATAGCGCATTAAAAGGATTAGTGCAGTAATACCAGAAATAATAGGCCCAATGCCGATGAAGAAATTCCCAATCCGTTGATACACACTTTTTTGATTGTATTGATGTTGTACGTAGCCTAAAGCGCCTTGGCTTGTATCTGTCGGGAAGAACTGAGTCGCCACAATTTTATGACGGAACAGTACGCACATAATGGCATGTCCAAGTTCGTGAATCGGAACACCGATCCAAGCCGTTAATAGGAATCCTTTTCTTCCGAAAGCTCTCGACCAATACATCCGTGTGAGAGATTCTAAATAGCCTAATAGAAATCCAATTACAATGATAACGCCAATTAAAGATAATAATTGGATTACGCTTGTAAGGAGTATTTGAAAAATTGAGTTTACCAATTCCATTGCCAGTCATCCAATCTGTTAAAAATATTATTTATTCTGTTTCATAATAGCATTTTTTTTCAAGATTACTAGCACATATATTTTCTTTCGGAAGAAGGATTTCAGAATCTTTTTCTTGTAGTCATGTTTTATGTCCAAAGTCATATATTGAACTTGTAACACCCTATAAGGTATATGCTTAAGGAGGGATAAGAGAATGAAATGTCCGTCATGTCATACAGAAAATGCAGCGGAGGCAAAGTTTTGCGGGAATTGTGGACATTCGTTAACGGAAGAAGTAGTGGCAAGTAGTGGCCAAGAAGAAGGGCCGGAACAAGTACGTGCGGCACAAGCAAAGGAAGCTCGGCCAAATGAAACGGTAGAGCAAGCGAAGCGGTTCGCGAGCGGCTATTTTCAATTTTTTAAACATGCATTACAAGCACCCACAGCGATTATGAAAAGCGGCGCTATTGAAGTGCGAAATGGAATTGTAAGTCTTGTTCTTATTTGTTTTTTAGGAGCATGTATTTTTTATAGAATGATGAGTGCCGCATCAGCAGTTACGAGAACATTTGCACCAGATATATCTACTCCCACGTTTTTTGGAGAATCTATAACGGTCTTTTTCTTTTTATTAATTTTAACTTTATTTGTCGGATTTATTATTTTTGTAAGTGGTAAGATGATGAAATCGTCTTTTTCGTTTCTTGAAGTATTTGGTATATGGGGAACGATAGCGACGCCGACTATTGTCATATTAGTCCTTTCTTTTCTTTTTAGTTTCTTATTAATCTTTTTCTTACCTATATTATTATCCGTAGCTGCAACTTATATAGGGATTAGTATAACTGTAGCCGTATTAAAGCTAGACAATGGCGGATTAGATCTCGTTTACACACTTATTATTGCAAATGTTTTAATTGGAATTGCAACGTTCATTGTACTTTGGTCTTACATTAGTACGATAATTCAAGCCTTAACAAAGGGAATAACTGGCTTCTAATGAAAAGGTGGTTGACTGAATGAATGTATGTACAAAGTGCGGAGCTCAGTTTGAAGATGGTGTGCAATTTTGTCAAAACTGCGGGTCGAAGAGGGGACGTCCTGTAGTAAAGAAGAACATGAGCGGCGGTACAAAAGTTGGCATTACACTGTTAGCACTATTTGTTATAGTGATTATTGGCTTGTATTTGTACGGAGCATCGTATTATACGCAGGTGGCACAAGTAGACCGGATGATTACGATTTTACAAGAGAGGGATGGAGAGAAATTAGCTGAGATCGTTACGGCAGATGATCCATCGGTTATGATAACGAGAGAGAGTTTAACGCCTCTATTTTCATATATAAAAGAAAATCCATCTTACGTAAATGAATTAAAAGGATATTTGAGACAAGGTGAAAAACAACGGGACGGGATAGAAAGAGTTGATTTTTCATTAACGAAAGACGGAAAGTATTTCTTTATATTTGATCGATATAAATTGAAAGCGAAGACGTACTATACAACTTTGCTTACAAATGAAAAAGGCGTATCGTTAAAAATGAATGGAAAAGAAATTGATAAGACAGATGACAAAAAGTTTGAGAAGCAATATGGGCCATTTCTTCCGGGAAATCAAGTGTTTCAATCAGATTATAAAAATGACTATGTAAAATTATCTCGTGAGGAAAAGGTTGTACTTATGAAACAAAGCCAATATAACGTAACGATAGATTTAACGTTGCAAGGTCAATATATTACAGTTCAAACGAACGCGCCTGGTGCAACATTGTACGTAAATCAAAAACCGGTTACAGCGCTGGCAGGAGAAGAAATTACATGGGGGCCTGTAGCGACTGATGGAAGTGCGACGATTTATTTAGAACGAAATGGAGAAAGCGGACGAGAAACGACACAAGTAGAGACGATAACGACACTTTCGTCTTATAATCTTCCATTCCAAAAGAAAAGTACAGAAAAAACAGTTGTTTATAATGTTACTCCAACGCCCGCGATTGGGCATGTATATAATGGTTTCATCTTTCCTGATAGTGATATTCGAAAATTAACGAGTGCAGATTTAACATATTTATCGAAAGAGCAGTTGAAAATTGCTAGAAATGAAATATATGCAAGGCATGGACATATTTTTCAAACGAAAGATATGCAAGCGTATTTTGCAAAACAGTCTTGGTATAGAGAAAATCCTTATTTTAAAGGAAAGTTAACAGATATCGAAACTTATAATATTGAACTAATCAAATCAAGAGAATAGAACACAGGAAAAAAGGTACAGTGCATAACTGTACCTTTTTATGGTTTTTTATCTGAACCAGGATCCCTTGAGAAAAAGATATGAAAGAGAAATGTGACTTTACTTGCTCCTCCTGATGTACTTGCTTGCACATCAGATAAACCATTAGATGTTAAAACACCTTCAGAATGAGGGGGTACGACTATTTTGAGATTATCATCTGATTCTGATGATGCAGTAACTGTTATTGTATCATCAGATAAGTTCAAAATTTTTACAGTGCCGATTGGTAAGATGGACTTGCCAGCGTGTGATGCTGAAGCGAAGCGAGAGCCTTTCCAAATCGTTTGTGGGAAAGTCTCATCATTAGATAACCAAGCACGAGCACTATAGATGGTTGCGTTAATAGAGAATTCTTGATCAAGCGACAAGGCGGGTTTTGGTTCTTTCGGTTCCTCTGGAGTTTGAGCGAGAAGGCCGGCGCACATGTATGTTTCACCTACTTTCAATTGTTACTGTTATAGCATATTAAACATATTGTTTATAAGACACGACAGTTACCTATTCAAGCATAGGTTTGTGCACAAAATTTGAAGATGAAATTCTCTTTCTTTACAATGGAAGTAGGTGTTATTTCTATAAAATATGGAAAACGTAAAGAGTATGTAAAAAAGAAGGAGTGGTAAAGTGAACTATGTCATTATTGGCGGAGATGCAGCTGGTATGAGTGCAGCGATGCAAATTGTTAGAAACGATGAAAATGCAAATGTTGTAACTTTAGAAAAAGGTGAAATTTATTCATACGCTCAGTGTGGATTACCGTATGTCATTAGTGGTGCTATCGCTTCAACTGAAAAGTTAATCGCGCGTAACGTAAAGACGTTTCGTGAGAAATATGGAATTGATGCGAAAGTGCGTCATGAAGTAACGAAAGTAGATACGGAAAAGAAAATGGTGTACGCAGAGCATACGAAGACGAAAGATGTCTTTGAATTTCCGTACGATCGATTATTAATTGCGACTGGAGTGCGTCCTGTTATGCCAGAATGGGAAGGACGGGAATTACAAGGCGTTCATCTTTTAAAAACAATTCCTGATGCTGAGCGCATATTAAAAACGCTAGAAACGAATAAAGTTGAAGATGTAACGATTATTGGCGGTGGCGCAATCGGACTTGAGATGGCAGAAACATTCGTCGAACTTGGTAAGAAAGTAAGAATGATTGAGCGAAATGATCATATCGGTACGATTTATGATGCAGATATGGCAGAGTACATACATAAAGAAGCAGATAAACATCATATTGAAATTTTAACGAATGAAAATGTAAAAGCGTTTAAAGGGAATGAACGAGTAGAAGCAATTGAAACGGATAAAGGTACGTATAAAGCAGATCTTGTTTTAGTATCTGTCGGGGTGAAGCCAAATACTGATTTTCTTGAAGGAACAAATATACGTAAGAATCATAAAGGGGCAATTGAAGTAAATGCATATATGCAAACGAATGTGCAAGACGTATATGCAGCTGGTGATTGCGCAACACATTACCACGTTATAAAGGAAATTCATGATCATATCCCGCTCGGAACGACTGCCAATAAACAAGGGCGACTTGCTGGACTGAATATGCTTGATAAACGAAGAGCATTTAAAGGTACGTTAGGTACAGGCATTATTAAATTTATGGATTTGACGCTTGCAAGAACAGGATTAAATGAAAAAGAAGCGAAAGGGCTACACATCCCGTATAAAACAGTCAAAGTAGATTCGACTAATATGGCGGGCTATTATCCAAATGCGAAACCACTTTACTTGAAATTACTATACCGTTCCGACACGAAACAATTATTAGGCGGACAAGTAATTGGAGAAGAAGGTGTAGATAAACGGATTGATGTAATCGCAATGGCACTCTTCAATAAAATGAGCATTCATGATTTAGAAGATGTCGACTTAAGTTATGCCCCACCATATAACAGCGTTTGGGATCCAATTCAGCAAGCGGCAAGGAGAGCGGAATAGCACTTTTTAAAGTGCTATTTTTTTTACAATGAGGGAGTAAATAAAGTTTCACTTTATTTTGAATATACCGTTTCCCCTTGAAAACATATTACGTATCGCTTATATTTTCATATAGTATTTATTTTTTAAACGAAGCAATGAACGAACCTGGGGGCGCAGTATGGCAATTAACATGAAAACAATCGAAGAATGGATTGCTGAATCAAATGCAAGACATGAAGAAGACTTTGGACACGTTGTGGAAGAAATGAAAGAAGTATGTGTCGGACTTGATAACGCGACATTAATTTATACGAAAAATGTATTTTGTTTCGGTAAAAAAGTAGAAGTATTTTTCTTCTTCCAAGACCATGTCGTGATTGGACAAGAAAAAGACGAATATGTTGAGATTGAAAAATTAAAGTATGATGCCATTACAAATAGTAACTTAAAAACAAATGACAAAAATACTACGTTAGAATTAAAGTTTGCTAACGGACAATCTATCAATTTAGATAGTTTAAATGATAACTACGGTACGAAAAATTGGTTATTTGCTAGACAAATTAAGAGTATTTTTAAGTTAATCTAGTAAAAAAGCACGCCGTCTACCGGCGTGCTTCTAATTATGCAAAGCCCCTTTTAACCAATTCCGCGCCCGATATGCCCCAACTGGAACTTGAATAAGAGATGTTTCATTCCCAGCATCTATTCCGTACAATTGATCACATGAATTTGTATCAAAACTAAGTAAAGGATGCCCGCCCATCCCCATCGCGGTCGCTGCAAAAACGAGTTTATGAACAAGTATACCTGCTTCCATTTGATGAATACGATACCCTCTATAGCCTAATGCATTTGTATAATAATCTTTCTTTCCAACTACATGTAGGCAAAGTGATACTTGAAAAAGGTTTACGTTATCCATCGTCATACTAGATTGAAGAGGATAACGAAGGTCCCCATATCGAAGTGGTTGTATGGAATGCGTTTTACTGTTATAAGTGTAAGCGCCGTTTTTTATATCTTTTACATTATAGAAACATCCATATAATGAGACGCGCGCATTTTCATTTATATACTTACCATCAAGGTCGTTGGAATAAGGGAGGGAGAGGCTCGCTTCTTGTAGTAAAGTAGCGAGCTCGGCTGCATCCCATTTCGTTAAAGTAAAGTCAGCATCAGGGGAATACCGTTTTCTGCAAAGTTGTAAGAAATCATAAGATAAACGCTCTACTTTCGGCAGTTTTACAGCATGCTCATGATATTGATAGTGCTCTTCATGAGCTAGTGTTTGGAAGTGTGCTGTCGATTCGATCATAGAAGCTTCATTTATTTTTGTTATCATCGGATATTTATCTACATGTTTTGAGCGAACGAAATGTTCATGTGCGAGCGGCGGAATTTGTTGCAACAACTCATGAGAAGTAACTGTTTTATTTTCATGGTAATCATTGTGAAACCAATTAGTTTCTGGCTCTGTACTTAAAGGAATAACGGCATACACACTTTCTTCACCTTCTGACAATCCGAGTAAATGGTTCAGTGCACGGTCTAGAAATTGAAAGTATACGCCGTTCGTATAACCGAACTGTTTGGCACATTCAAGTAATTGTCCAATGAGAACCCCGCTATCTAATCCTTGAAGGCGATATGAAAAGTTATTGTATTTAAAGAAGTTTTTCCAAAACATAGTGGATACGAATGCGGCACCGAAACAATCCTGTATATTACAGCGATTACCGAGTGCGTCTGCTAAATAAGAATCGAAATTTCCTTCGCGAAGTAAAATAAGCCGGTGATGCGCGGCGTCATAATGGTAAATGCCGTCTGGATAATCGTCAATCTTTAAATAGATATATAATTCATTCGGATATAAAGCACCGCCTGAAGGAATGGATCTACGTAATACATTTCTCTCGCTATTTAGCTGACATAATTGTGTTACACCAAATGAATACCAAAGGTAGTGACCAATCTCATTTAGAGTAGGTGTAGTAGAAGAGTTCGATAAAGATAACGGGATTTCTAAGGAGAGCGGGATGGTAGGTACATTTCGATATAATTTATAAGGAAGCGGTGCGTCTTTCCAGTCCACCTCATGATTCGGCATAATTTCATCGATAGAGAAATGGAGATGATGTAAAAAAGTATCTAGCTGCATGAAATCCCTCCTTTACTATGGAAACGGGTGCGGATGTGGATTTAATCTTTCATTTGTTAAAGGTTCGTCTGTATATCCAAGTGTCATCGGTACGGTATATACCCGTTCCAGTCCTGTAACCCGAGTAAGATGGTGTCCGAACGTCATTGGTAACATACCTGGAATAATAACTTTTACACAGTGTAGTCCGTTCTTCTCTATAAGGGGAACGGTTTGATCTACAACGATTACTTCAAGGTCAGATTGATGCAAACGATTTAAAAGTTGGTGGAGATCGGATGTTAAATCCATATCAAATGATTGTGATACATTCATTTCTTGGAACGTTTGCACCGGTGCATCTTCTCGTAAAAGGAAGTGAAGACGTTCTTCCGTTTCTTTCAATCCGTACAGCATACTATGGTCTTCCATTTTATTAACGAAATAAGGATCTTGTAAGCATTTTTCGTAGTATTCTCTTTTGTGCTCGAGCTCATCGTCTGTTATAAGTAACATGCCTGCTATTTCTTGAATGGCACTTTTTAAAGCTCGAATAGGATCTAAATGAGCGCCTCCCGCACAAACAACGTTCATTCCATTTTCACGCGTATTTTTTGCAATTACCCATAAGCTCGGGATGCCGTGTTCCATCGTCGCGTTAAAAGCGTGTAATTCATATCCGGTAATCGTACGTAACCGCTGGATCATTAATTGTAATTCTGTATCATTTGCTGAATTAAGATCAAGGCGGGGAAGAGGTAATTCGGCATACCAAGTGAGTAAGAAGGCATCACGCTCTACAATTTCTAAAATGCCGTGAAAAATCGCTTCTTCTAAACTACCGCCAATTGCACATCCATTTGATGTTTCATACACGAAAGCGTCTCGATGACCGAGGCTATAATAAGCAATTGATTCAGGAACTAAAAGCGGTCTGTTTTGTGATAAAGAATATCCCCATACCCAGTTTTGCTCATAATCAGGATCAAACGGTTTAAATGGAAAATTATCACGATTGTAATGTTCATTTGTATGTACACCGAGCGAGAGGGGATTTAGTGCGTGTTCTTCTAAATCATGAAAACTACCATGCACATTTGTCTTTTTCCCGCGAGGCGACATCCCGCAATATCGTTCTAAACCTTCTAAAATAGCAGTTGCTTCACTCACTGCAAATGAATGAGTTCGGCCTGCAACACCTTCATTTCCGAACATTAATGGCATGTTTATAATGACGTCAGCGAATGGTAATAATGAATGCTGCATTTTGCCGTTCAACATACCGACCCGATAATCTAAATAGTCTCTCGTTAAAAATGTGTTTAATTCATGAATGGAACGGCAGCGATACGTTTCGGTGCTTACTTTTAAACTCGGTTGTAAAGAAATTTCCGCCGCATCCGCAGTATCATTAGGTAAATTACTACATACAGGACAGAGAGGATCTGGAAGAAAAGAATGCCGCGTACATTGTAATGTTTGTAAGTTTAGTAAAATAAGTTCATTTTCTAAAGAAGAATGGTTATGAGTTAATATTTTTTCTGTTTCTGCGCAAATAAGATGGCACATTTGTAACATTCCATTTTGGGTGGCACGTACATCACGCCTCGTTACATCATCTGCTTTAAAGGCATATTTCCGCTGTAGTTCCCACATTTCTTTTTGGTCAAAGCCAGCGATAAAACGGCGTCCATCAGAACAATGGGAACATCCGGGCGTAAGAGGATGAATGTAAGGACCGATAATACCTTCGCCAAATGAAGTAAAACCACGTAGCCATGGAATATGATTTGACCGAAAAATTAGCTCAGCGTCATGATGAATAGTAGAAGGAGATCCGTCATGTAATACGAGAGCGAGATGAATATTTTCAGGAAGTACTTCTGGAAGGGTATGCTGACGAATGATGGAATATTGTTTGCATAATTGATCATGTACATAGTCTGCAAGAAGGCCATCTCCTATAAGCAATATATTTTGAGTCATAGACCGTCCTCCTTTGCAATTAATACCCCATACACACCGTCTAAGTTTTCTTTCAAAAATGATTCGATTGCTAAATCAAACACGAAGGGATAAAAATTATGTTCTTCTAAATGCTGTAAGGCAAGCTGTAAAGATTGTGCGCTTGGAATTTCTTCTTCCGCTTGTATTTCCACTCTAAAAGAATCCGTGTCATATAAAATAATAGATGATTCAGGCAAGATATTAGCTCTGTAAGGAGTCTCTTCACTTTGAATGTGGAGCAGTGATAGTTGTAGTGCGTTCCGTAAGGCTAACGTCATATTAATATTAGATGCACCGTACCATCTATCATTTACACCAACCCAAATGACTGGAAAACTGAGAATCTCTTCACTCATTGCAATTTTAGGTGTTTCATGAATTGTAGCAAGAGCATCGTAATAAAATCTACAATGTTTATCGTGAATATCAGTTAAATCAATCGTTGTAAGTTCTTCTAGCATATGTGACTGCCGCTCATACAGTTTATTGTTTAAATGTTGTTGTAGTGCCCGGTAAAATCCTTCTGTCATCGTTTCTCCAGCACCGATACCGATATCGTTATGTTCAGGAATAAGGCGGTGAATGATTTCTGCTACATATGTTTCAATTCCTGTTAAACCGGCTTCTCGGCGTGCTTCATTATGAGTCAATCCACTGCAAGTCATAAGAGGCAGAAGGGGAGCTGGGCCATCTGATAGTGGAGTGGCTACTTGAATATAGCACTGTGATAACGGTAATTGATATGAATCTTGTTCATCCCATACATGGAATATACCGGCTTCTTTAGAAGTTAATGATTCGAAAAAGCGGAATATATCAGTTGAAGTATGTTGGCCATACCGATGCTCAAGTTTTTCAGAAAGATTTTCTATCGTATCAATTGTAAAACTTTCATCAGTTGCAAGAGGATGTTTTATAAAAGAATGCCACGTTCCTTCAAGTGTTTCATAGTTTAATAAAAAGAATTGTGCTTCTTTTTCCCGATAAGAATCATCTGCGACATGCTTAAATAATTCAAAAACGATTACATTTGCTAACATGGCAGATGTAATTGGTGAGAAGGAATCCGATGAATTTTCATTTTGCAAAGTCGTTTCATGTAGCCGATGCCATGCGGATTCCCAGCATTCATCACGATTTTCCGTTACGACAGGTCCAGCTATACCGAGTGTTGATAAACAAATAGCTGGTATAAAATTCTTTTTCGTTTCTCTACAAATAGTGTGAACTGTTTTTAAACCGTCAATGTCTCCATTTTGAGAAACATATAAAATCCAATCAAAAGGTTCGAATACTTCATGTAAGGGACGGTCAATTGTAGTATCGATTTCTTGAAGGAGTACACTGTTATCAACTTCATATGCACGTTCTATTAGCTCATGTATTCTGTCATAGTTTGTTTTATCTCGATCTGTAACGAGGTAATGAAATGTAGGTAAACCAGATTCTAATAAAGAAGAAACTAAGGAAGTGAGCATATCCCCAGAACCAAGTACAAGGACATTTGCTCCGCGGTACGTTTCAAATTTTAAAGCACCTGAATGAGAATCGGCTTCTAAAAATTCAATTTGCGAAGCATATCTGTCGAGTAATGTACTGTTTAATTCATGAGGTGCATCTTGATTTGCATCGCGAACGAAACCATTTTCATATAAAATCTCTCCAATTTCAAATACCCGATTTTGATAGGGGAGAGGGAGGCCATCGGTTATTTCTGCTAAAGAATAATTTCCGTTAAACATTGGCATTAATTTTTCAATCCAGTCATAAATTCCATCACCGTCCATGCGAAATGAACTGGCGTTATTTCGAAAATAGACACCCCCGTTTGAATCGGGGAGGAAGAAAGTATCCTTATTTACTTTAAGTTTTGCATGAATTGGAAGGTTATTCATTTTAATCCTCCTTACGTTTAGGCATACATTATTACTTTATGTCATGAAATTTGTCCCGTATGAACACAATAAAAAAAGGCTGTAGAATGATTCATTCTACAGCCTTTAATAGATTTTTAATCTATCAACCTTCTAATAATAATGACTTTGGATCTTCAAGCATATCTTTAACAGCAACAAGGAAGCTAACTGCTTCTTTACCATCAACAATACGGTGATCGTAAGATAAAGCAATGTACATCATTGGGCGGTTTTCCATACGCTCGTTATCAATTGCAACTGGGCGTACTTGGATTTTATGCATTCCTAAAATACCAACTTGAGGGCTATTTAGGATCGGTGTTGACATTAGAGAACCGAATACACCACCGTTTGTAATTGTAAATGTACCACCTTGTAGTTCTTTTAATGAAAGTTTGTTATCGCGTGCTTTTTTACCTAATTCACGAATTTCGCTTTCGATTTCAGCGAAGTTTAATTGGTTAGCATCGCGTACAACTGGAACAACTAATCCATCTGGAGCTGCTACTGCAATACCGATATCATAGAATTTTTTAATGATAAGCTCGTCACCTTGAATTTCAGCATTTAATAATGGGAATTGTTTTAATGCTGCAACAACTGCTTTTGTGAAGAATGACATGAAGCCAAGACGTACATCATGTTTTTTCTCGAAAGCATCTTTGCGTTCTTTACGTAATTCCATGATCGCACTCATATCAACTTCGTTAAATGTTGTTAACATTGCAGATGTTTGTTGAACTTCTACAAGACGTTTTGCAATTGTTTGACGGCGGCGGGACATTTTCACGCGCTCAACTGGTTTTTCAAATTCCGTTTTTGCAACTGGAGCAGGAGCTGGACTCTTTGGAGCAGCTGGTGCTTCTTTTGGTGCTGCAGCATGAGCTTGTACATCATGTGGTCTCACGCGTCCAAGTGGATCTGTACTACGTACGTCGTTTAAGTCGATTCCTAATTCACGAGCCATCTTTCTAGCAGCTGGTGATGCGATAGGACGGTTTGTATTTGGTAACCCTTGTAGTGTTGCAGTTTGCTCAGCACTTGGTGCCGCAGCTTTCGGTGCTTCAGCAGCTGTTTCTTGTTTTGGTTGCTCAGCAGCCGGTGCAGGTGTACTTACTGCAACTGGTGCTCCATTAGCATCTAAAATTGCGATAGTTGCGCCAACTTCAACTGTATCCCCAGGTTCGCCTAGTAACTTCGATACAATACCTGAATCTTCTGCAATGATTTCTACATTGACTTTATCAGTTTCAAGCTCAACAACGCTGCCACCTTTCTCAACTTTGTCGCCTACGTTGATAAGCCATTGTGAAATAGTTCCTTCAGTAATAGATTCTGCAAGCTCAGGTACTTTAATTTCGATCATTTTAAATGTCCTCCCCTTATTTGCCTAACGGTGTGTTTTTTCTTCTTTTGTCTTCGGTAATCTCCATTTGTTAGCCTGGCCTTGGGCAGATATTCTGCCCAAGGAACAAGCTAGAAACCTTCATTGTTACTTTTTAGTTGCTGTAAACTTCAATTTCTTGTTTATCTTGACGGAAGTTATACTTCACATCTAAAGCATGTGCAACAATTAGCTCTTGCTCAGCTTTGTGAGCGAATGGATCGCCGCCAGATGGACTAGAGCGATCAGGACGTCCAATGTAGCCTGTTTTCACTTTATCTCCAGCAAGTTCGAACAGAATTGGAGCCATGTAATGCCATGCGCCCATATTACGAGGTTCTTCTTGAACCCAAATGATTTCTTCTAAGTTTTTAAAGCGTTTAATAATAGATTGAACTTTCTCAGCAGGGAATGGGTACAATTGCTCAATACGAACGATATGAACTTCGTCTAAGTTGTACTCATGTTTACCCGACTCGATTTCTGCTGCTAAGTCAATCGCCATTTTACCTGTGCTTAAAACAAGACGCTTTACTTTATTTGGTTTCATGCCAAGGTTTTCTTGTTCTAAAGCAGGTTGGAAACGTCCTTCGCTTAACTGACTAGCAGTTGAAAGCGTAAGTGGGTGACGTAATAAACTCTTCGGCGTCATCAATACTAATGGTCGAACAGCTTCTGTTCCTAAGATAGATGCTTGACGACGCAGGATATGGAAGTATTGAGCCGCGCTCGTTAAGTTTGCAACTGTCCAGTTATTCTCAGCAGCTAACTGTAAGAAACGCTCTGGACGTGCACTAGAGTGCTCTGGTCCTTGACCTTCATAACCGTGTGGTAATAGAAGAACTAAGCCAGATTTTTGACCCCATTTTGCTCTTCCAGCTGAAACATATTGATCAAATAATGCTTGCGCAGTATTTGAGAAGTCACCATATTGCGCTTCCCACATAACGAGAGTTTCTGGAGCGAATACGTTATAACCATATTCGTAACCAACAACAGCAGCCTCTGATAACGGACTGTTATGAACAGAGAACGATGCATTAATGTTTGGTAAGCGATGTAACGGTGAATATGTTTCATTTGTATCAGTATCGTGTAATACGATATGACGGTGTGCGAATGTACCACGCTGTGAATCTTGACCAGTTAAACGAATTGGCGTACCTTCTTGTAAAATAGAAGCGAATGCTAACGATTCAGCAAGTGCCCATTCAATTTTACCGTTCTCTTCAAGAGCATCTTTACGGCGCTCAAGAATTTTCTTCACTTTCGGATATACGTTAAATCCTTCCGGCCAAGATAGTAGACCTTCATTAATTGCACGAAGTGAGTCAATCTCAACACCAGTATCAATTGACTGAATACCTTTTGCAACAACATCTGGTACTTTAACGTGAATTGTTGCGTCGCTCGTATCAGCTGGTGGTACTTGTGCATAGTCGGATTTTAATTGCTCTTGTGTAAACTGTGTAATTGTTTCAACCTCATCTGCATTTAGAACACCAGCAGCTTGTAATTGATCTGCATAAATTGCCCTTACAGTTGGATGGTTTTTAATTTTTTTGTACACTTGTGGTTGCGTAACTGCTGGATCATCCATTTCGTTATGACCGTAGCGGCGGTAACCAATTAAATCGATTAAGAAATCTTTTTTGAACAACATGCGATATTGAATCGCAAGATTAGCAGCTGCAAGACAAGCTTCCGGATCATCAGCGTTCACGTGAACAATCGGAATATCGAAACCTTTTGCAAGGTCACTAGAATATTTCGTAGAACGAGAATCATAGCTATCAGTTGTAAAACCAACTGCATTGTTTGCGATAACATGAATCGTTCCGCCTGTTTGATACGCGTTCAATCTGCTTAAGTTGAGTGTCTCAGATACAATACCTTGACCAGGGAATGCAGCATCACCATGAACTAAAATTACGAATGATTTTGAAGTATCTTGATCTGGAAGACCAGATTTTTTACGATTCTCTTGAGCAGCACGTGCGAAACCTTCTACTACAGGATTCACGAACTCAAGATGACTCGGGTTATTTGCTAATGTCACGCGAGTGCTAACTTCTTCGTTACTAATGACTTGTTCTCTACCTAGGTGATATTTCACATCGCCAGTCCAGCCAGAATTAGCCACTGCGCCTTCTATTTTTGCATGTTTGAACTCAGCAAACATGTGGCTATATGGTTTTTCTAATACGTGAGCAAGTACGCTTAGGCGACCGCGGTGAGCCATACCAATCATGACATCCTCTACGCCGTTCTTAGCACCTTCTAGAACAATTTCATCTAAAACAGGTACAAGCATATCAACGCCCTCGATAGAGAAACGTTTTTGCCCAACGAATGTTTTATGCAAGAATTGCTCGAAACCTTCAACAGCTGTTAAACGTTTTAAAAGAGCAGTTCGTTTTTTATTTGATAGTGGTTGACGCAATGAATTTGATTCCACCATTTGATGCAACCACGCGCGTTCTTCACTATCTTGTATATGAGAAAATTCATAAGCTAAAGATTTTGTATAAACGTCTTTTAATCTATGAATTACATCAAGTGCAGTGTGAATACCTTCTGGTGCATCTGGCCATACTGTTTTCGCTGGAATCGCTTTCAAGTCAGCATCGCTCAGTTCGTTCAATGCTTTCTCAAGAAGAGATTGTCCATTTGCAGCATCTTCCATCGGGTTGATGTGAGCCAACGTGTGCCCGAAAGAACGAATCTGCTCAACAAGTTGAACGACTTTAAGAATTTTTTCAATGTTACCTGTGTTTTGAGGAGAAAAATGTGTTGCTGTGTTGTCCCCTGTTACGACATCATCTTGAAACGAAGGAGCTCCAAAAATTTCAAAAAGCTCTTGTAATTCCGGATCAACAGAACCTGCTCCAGTTACGTAAAGATCATACTGCTCAATAACATAACCAAGGTTCGGACCGTGGAACTTGGCCCAAGGGTTTGTCGTTGTATTCTTCCTCGTCATTTGTTTAAACCTCCCAATGCATATAATCCTTTTCCATACAAAGGTGCATTTTGCTCTTTTTCAATAAGTAATGAATCAATAATCAATGTAAATGTTTTCTTTACTCTTATGTTATTACAATAATTTACATAATACCAAACACTATTACTTATCTGTTTTGTAAAAAAACATTCACAATAACTTATCACCCAAGTTAATCTTTCATGTTATAAAGTAATTTTACAGAAAAATGGGGTGGATATATTTGGTATGCCTATACTAATAGCTATAATTGTTGCATTTAAATATAGGTATAATAGTTAGAATGTTTCGATAAAATTAGTTTGAATTATGTATATTGAAATAATAAGCGCTTTCATAGATATTATACAACAATATAACGGAATATAGTATAAAAAATAAAAAATTATGAATTTATCGTAAACTTTATTTAGATAGTGTTAAATATTGAAAGGAAAGTGAAGGATTTCTACAAAAAAAGTTGCTAAACATAAAAAATGCTCCATAAACAGTTAGTTTCTATAAATATGACGAAAAACACCGTAAAACAAATAACGTATTTCGTGAAATAAAGAAATAAATGAAATATTTTAAAAGGATAAAACAAATATGGAGATATTAAATTTTAAAAAAAGAAGTGAGGAGATATAGTAACAGTTATTTACAGTGTTCCGTGTTTCGCTTCAAAATAGACGTGCTGAAATTGAAAAAAAGTTTCTTCTATATTATTGAATATACTTATGGCACTTACGATGAGTACCGTCTTTATCTCATTTGTTGTTTTGGCAAAAAGATATTAAGATGGAAGAGAGAAAGGAAGATTAACATATGCAAATGATGTATGCTTTTGGCATTGGGCTTGTATTATTTTTAGCAGTATTCTTATTTATTCGTAAAGACGTTCAAGGCGGGACGTTAACGAAACGAGGATTTTATAAAATGATCGGCTGTTTAGTTGTTATGTTTATAGCGATTATTGTAATGATCGTTTTAATAAGTCGGTCACTATAGAATGTAAAAACGGAACCTTACTTCGGTAAGGTTTTTTCTTTATTGTTCAACCTAAAAATTACCACTAAATCCATTTACTATAAATGACTTGTATTATATAATCCAATGAAATGATAGATAAGGAGTGTAGTATATGAATAAAAAAACTATCTTCTATTTATTAACTTGTCTACTACTTGTAGCTAGTACTACTTATATAATATGTAAAAAAAGAGAACAAGTGCCACCTATATTAGTATGGGACGAACAAGAATACTATGTTACGAATGAACCTGCCAAAGTAGAAGAAGTTGGGCAAAAACTTGGCGAAGTAACAAAGAAAATTAAAACAAGTAAAAAACCTACTAAAAATAAAGAATCTAATACATTACAAGAGAAAACAGAAGTATTCACAATGATTGAGGAAGAAAAAAGTGATTACCCGCCTTTAATCATAAAGGAAGCTTATAGTGATGAATATAGGGTAGTGAGGCCGATGTTGAAGCAAGTATTATGATGAAAAGGAGATTCATATGCAGACAGTAATTTCGTATCCGTGGGTGTTAAGAAAAATATTTGTCTTTTTCCTCTTATCGGTGCTGTTTACATTTTGATGAATAGAGGAGCGATACAAAAGAGAGATTTTATATTTATTATTTGCTGCTATGAATATATCACTTTGGTTATTGCTTATGATTTTTGATTGGAGTATGTGGATGGTAGTAGGGCATTATTTGTTTGGAGCAGTTGTTATTGTTTTTTCGAATATGAATAAGAGCTAAGCCAGCAACCTTAAAGTTGCTGGTTTTTATTTTGCTATTTATAATGAAGAAACAAATTTTTAATAGAGAGTAGTGGGCGTTATGAGATGGAAAGAGGGAACGTTTGAAAAAATAGACACGAATAACTCATCTGTTGAGCAACTTATAAACACGTTTAAGGAACAAAACTTAATTGGTGGAGCAATAATAAGCTGTTTTAAAGTGCATAACGAAAATTTTTTTAAAGAAATACCACATTCGAAAGATGGACATGAGCACTTCTTTAGAAGAATCTTCAACTCTTTAGACATAATCAATAACTTAGAAGAGTTAAAAATACATACATCAGACAAATATAAGTTTCGTTTTAAAGAGCAGCTGGCAGTTATGCTTGATGGTAGCATTGCTGCGCAAATTTTGTGGGGCGGAGCATATGAAGGGTTTAAGGAACGACCAGTTATCGCAAAACAATTAGCAGTCAATGTATGTCAATATATGTTCCAAGATCGATACGAAGATATTAAAGTGTTCGAAAGCTATCGCCCTTGGACAGATTGGTTTTACGATGTTGCGTGGGATGTTACTTGGATGGTGTTAGATAGTAGGGAACAGAAAATGTGGTTCATTTGTGCTACGGATACAGATTGATAGAAGAGGGACCTTGTAGGAATGCTGCAAGGCCCTTTATCTTTTGGGAATTAATAGAAAACGAATCATATAAATGCTATACTAAAAAATGTTTGTAATGTCAGTTTCATAATATTGTATGATGCTGACTTACTAGAAAAGATAAGAGGAGAATGAGCGTGCAAAAGATAAAGAGATTATTGCTATTAATGATGGTAGTAGGATTAACAGCAGGTGTTTTAGCAGGGTGTGCAAATCCGAAAGATACTACAGAAGAATTTTTAACAGCGATACAAAAAGGTGATGTAGAAAAGGCTCGTACATTTGTTGAGAGTGACAAAGAATTTAATAAACTAAATGAAAAAACAGATGATACTGAGGCAAAAGCAATGCTAAGTGCAATTACAAAGAACTTTAAATTTGAAAAGATAGAAGAAGTATCGAAAAAGGATGACAAAGCAGAAGTGAAAGTGAAAATTACATCTGCTGATCTATCCGTTGCTGTAACAAAAGCAGTGGGAGAAGTTATGCCAATGGCCTTCGCTAGCGCATTTAGCGAAGACAAAGAACAATCTGAAAAAGCGATCGAAAAAACAATGACCTCAACTATCATCAAAAACTTAACGGATAAAGATGCAGCAATGGCAACTCGCGAAGTTACCTTGAACTTAAAGAAAGACAAAGATGGTGACTATAAAATCGTTGCTGACGATAACTTGAAAGAAGTATTGTTTGCCAATGCAAAGTCTTTGGAGAAGATGTTTGGTGGGAAGTAATTGAATGAGATAAAAAAGAGACACTATATCACGTAGAAGGTTGATATGGTGTCTCTTTTTTTTATGAACCTGAAGAGGTTTGAACTCACGAAAATAATTATATAAATTCGATATTATGATTTTTTAATTTAAGACATAAAGCTAGTTGTAGCAGAGGAGGTACTGTATTCTATGCTTTCTTATGCGGATCCTATAGCGTAGAAAGGTAAAATTTTTGGACCAGATTTTAATTAGTTTTCCTTCAGTTTTAATGAGGAGGTGTACGAAGATGTTGTGACTATGTCTGCTGAATACTATTAATTGTGAAGTTAAATAAGACAACAATTTATTAGAGGAAGATTAGTTAGTTTAAGTATCAGATTTAGGTGTTTAACAGGGGTACTAATTAATTTCAGTTCTTCCATGAAAAATTAAAGAAAAAGTATGGATAAACAAATTCTTGTTTTAAGTGAATTTTGTGAATGTTGGAGGCCGCTTTAAATAGAGATGGTCAACGCTATGTAAATAATTGAGAGTGTTAAAATATGCAAAATTGCATATTAAATATTTTAAATCTTATGCTAACCTTATAATGCGAAATATAACATTTGTTGGTAATAATTAATTTTTGAAAGATAAAAAATTAATCATTACAGTGGTATACAATTCACTGTCCTATAGCATAAACAATAATAACGAAAGCTATTTGAAGTCCTTTGAAGGAAATAAGTTATTGGAAAAAATTACATATATGGAATTTGTTTGAATTTCAGATGTAACAAATGTCATTTTATTTTTAATGTCTGATAAAAGCGATGCCATTAGAGGGCAAAATATTGTGGTTGACTATGGATATACAATTGTATAAATAAATCATCTTGGGAATTAAGGGTGCGGATAATGAGTTTACTAATTAAAGATTTAACAAAGAAATTTGACGAGCATGTTGCAGTGAATAATTTGAATATCGAGATACCAAAAGGTGAAATATTTGGATTCTTGGGCGGGAATGGAGCAGGTAAAACGACTACATTTCGAATGATACTTGGACTTTTATCGAAATCAAGTGGGACCATTTCATGGAATGGTAAACCTATAAATTATGGTGTTACAGATAAAATTGGGTATTTACCAGAAGAACGTGGTCTTTATGCGAAAATGACTGTCAAAGAACAAGTTAACTTTTTTGCAAAACTAAAGAACATGAAAAGTAAAGATGCAGAAAAAGAACTTCACTATTGGCTGGAGCGTTTTAATATTACTGAGCATCTGAACAAAAAGGTAGGAGAACTTTCTAAAGGGAATCAGCAAAAAATCCAGCTGATAACAGCGATTATACATAAGCCTGAACTCTTAATTTTAGATGAACCATTTAGTGGTTTAGACCCAGTAAATGTTGAAATGTTAAAAGACGCTGTTCTTGATATGCAAAAACAAGGGTCGTCAATTCTTTTTAGTTCACATCGTATGGAACATGTGGAAGAATTATGCCAACACATTTGTATTATGCACAAAGGTGTACCTGTTGTTCAGGGTGACATTGCCAAAATTAAAAGTGATTTTGGTAAAAAGAACGTTGTAATCGTTGGCGATCATGACTTTGACCATTTGAAAGAAATAAAAGGTGTAGAAAGTATGAAGAAACGTAAAAATGCAGTTACTCTTAAAATTTCATATGAAGAAGTGTCACATGTTTTATTTAAAGAGATAACAAAATTAGGGTATGTTAAAAAGTTTGCAGTAGAAGAGCCTACATTAAATGATATCTTTATTGCGAAAGTAGGTGCACAAAATGAGTAGTTTCTGGACAATTTTTTTACAAAACTATAAATCTAAAGTGAAATCAAAATCATATTTTGCTATTACAATAATAGTTTCTATGTTAATTATAGGATTGATGAATTTTGACAAGATTTATAACTTGTTTGCAGGTAACGAGGACGATCAAGTTGTTGTTGTTACAGAAAAAGAAGAATTATATTCAACCATTCATCAAGTGTTTAAAAATGTTGATAGTAAGATACAAGTTAAACGTAGCACGGATAAACAAAAAGCAGAATCAGGTGTTAAAAATGGTGATTATACATATGCAATCGTTGTAGAGGAATTGAATAATAAACAATTAAAGGCTACGTATATAACTGAGACGGATGTAAATCAGCAAGATGTTAGCAAGGTTCAAACGATTTTATCTCAAATACAATCTTCTAACTTCGCCCAGCATTTGAATCTATCGCAAGATGAATTAAAGGTGTTAACAACGCCAGTAGAAATTCATACCAAAACGGTTTCAGATAAGGTTAAAGATGGAGAACATACTGAGGGGGTAGGAATTTTAATTAATGTCTTTATCATGCTAAATTATCTAATGATATTAATGTATGCTGCACAATTAGCAACAGATGTTGCAACAGAGAAATCTTCTCGTGTTATGGAGTTAGTTGTTTCAAGTATTTCGCCTACCAAACATTTATATGCGAAGCTATTCTCGACATTATTGGCTGGTATTACGCAAATCATAATTTGGGGCTTGGTCGCAACTGTTGGATATAAAACAGCAATTAATGATTCGAAAAATGATATTTTAAATAGTATTGATTTAAATTCTGTTGCTCCAACTCTAGTCTTTTATGGGATTCTATTCTTCACATTAGGATTCTTATTATATGGCTCATTATCTTGTCTATTTGGCTCTATCATTACGCGTATAGAGGAATCTTCTCAAGCTGTTATGCCGCTGATGTTTATGTTACTTGCTGCTTTGTATATCGCAATTTATGGAATGTCAAATCCAAGCAGCATGGTTGTTACCATTACTAGTTATGTACCTTTCTTTACTCCTATAGTTATGCTTGTACGAATTGGATTCCTTAATATCCCAGTATGGGAGATTGCGCTAGCATTAGGGATTCTAATCGCAACAATATGTATAATGATTGGTTTAACGAGTCGTGTTTACCGCGGTGGCGTATTAATATATGGTAAAGGTGCATTTAGTAATATCAAAAAGGCAATCAAGTTAGGGCAAAAATAGGATTCGTCTATTCATTTTTAAACTTAAATTTACAAAGATCTGCATAGTTAAACTGTGTAGATCTTTTTTGTTGAGAAATTTATATAAATAAATATAAAAATTGTCGTATTAGGCTATTTTTCAAAGAGAATTTTAAAAAGCTCTCAAAAGAGAGTAAAGAATCGAGTTCTAGCGAACAACGCAGAGCGATGATTAATATAATTTATGTCTTTCTCCAAAATGGAGAAAAGAAGTAGGGAAAAAATTTAGTTTTAATAATAAGCATTTATTTGCTACATAAAGAAAACCCCTTGACTATCAAGGGGTTTTTCATATGATCCCGACTGGGTTCGAACCAGCGACCTCCACCCTGTCAAGGTGGCGCTCTCCCTGCTGAGCTACGGGATCCCAACTATAAATGTTACCATCAGCAATGTATTTTCATTTCATCCGTGTAATCGGAGAATTTGTACAATTTGTTGAGTATTGTAACATTTGATGTATTCCTATAATAGCAACGAACTTCAATGGTGTAAAGATGTAATTTTCTGAATATTTATATTCTAATTTTTGTATAAAAAAATAAGCCCCGAAGAGCTTATTTTAATAATAATATCAACGCAATTATCAATGATATTTTCAAAAATACAATCATAAATAATGGAGCTTGTTCATAAGCTATCGTCCTGTAACTGTCATTCCTGCTGTGTAAATTGTATCAATAGAACCGTCAGCGCCTTTTATTTCGACTTTATAACGATATGTTCCATCCTCATAAATATCATCGCCATATCCTGTGAAAGTTGCAATTTCATCATTGCTTCCAGCTGGGACCCATTGATTTTGCCAACGGAAGTTGGTTTCAAATTCTCCCCATCTATCGCCATATTTCTTTTCAAGGCTGACATTGTAATGAATTTCTTCAGCTCGGTCATTTGTAATTCTTGCAATTACGCTGTTACCAAAAGTAACTTGTGTAGAGTGTACCTGAACTGTAACACCGTTCACCGTTTCACCAGGACCACAAATGTAATGACAACCATCCCATTCGTCAGCATGTGCTTTTGGTGTTTCAATGTTCATAACCGTTAAACCGCCTAAAGCTAATGCGCCAGTTAATAATACTTTACCAAATGTTTTCACTTGAAATTCCCCCTAAGTATATTCTCAATTCATTCGATAGATATCACATTAATCTAATGGAACGTTTTTTCCTTAAGTGTATTCGCTATGAATCTTTCATCTTGTAGTAATCTAACCTCTACATAAAATTTCATAGTTTTGATTCCGTATATGTATCATGATTTACATAGAACAAATCTGTTAATACGTTTTGGTTATTTGCTTATCCCACTACTCTTTATTACCTTTTATTGGTAAAACGTTGGTTTTATTATATACCATTATTATCTATTTACAAGAGAAAACAATACTGTATGCAAAAATGCATAATAAAAAACACTACTTGTATTCTGAATTACAGAATACAAGTAGTGTTGGGTTTCAATTAATATTTAATTGGAACCTAATGCTAATTTTTTATGTTTAACAGTATACATATATCACTGTTTTTTTAGTCATAATTGATAAAATTTGTTCAGGGGACGCTCTTCCTGTTGAGCTATGGGATCTTTAAAAGGGAAAGTATAAGCGATTATGAGAGTAATGTATGAAGGGATAATGATGAGAAGCGAATTTAGTAGAAAGTAGTCTTTGGATGTAGAGGTTATATTATTTCCGATACCAATCCAAAGGACCTTCATCACTCAAATCAACAAGAAAAGGGAACAAGAAGTGTAAAGGTAAGCTTATAAGTTCTGGCATAGCGTTCACTGTTTTCTTTGATAGATATTGCCTCCCAAAACAATACGGACAATCTTTTTCAAATGTCACGAGTATTGACCATACATCTTTTACTTTCCATTTCGTTTTACAATACGTACAACGCGCCATTGAGTTCCTCCTCAGTTTAAGGTGTTTTCTAATATATTCTACTTTATTGTACGAAAGTCATTTGAATTTGATGTGGTAAAATGCAAAACAAGCCTAACCTCGTTCTACATTCAGGGAGGGGCTAGGCTTGTTTTAATTCCGTTCAATGTCTCTTTGTATCAGGCTGTTTATACATTGCCTAGATAGCTTCGTGTTAAATTCGGGAGAATAATTTTTCCATCTTTACTGTATTTTTCGAATAGCTCTGATAGGAGAAAAATAAAGTTTTTATACTGTTCGTCATTTTCTTTCGGAGCATAAGATGCTGATAAATTCCTTCCCAAAAACCCTTCATAATCAAAAAGTAAATCATTTTGATATTCTTTAAAATCATACTTTCCATCTTTAAAAAAGTTGTTAAATACTTCTGGAGTTTCATCTATTCCACCGCTAAAGCCTTTAAAGTTTGGACAGGTTTTCTGGCAAATTTCTGCATTCTCTTTAATAAGTGGACTAGTTAAATCTCTACTATTCCAAACAAGTGCAACATTTGCTTTTTGTTTTAAAATTCGTTGGCATTCGATTTTGAAAGCCTCTTTATCAAACCAATGAAATGCTTGGGCAACAGTTACTAAATCTACACTATTTTCTTTTAAAGTGGTATTTTCAGCAGTTGCTTTTATGGATTGAAAACGAGAATATAGTTTTAATGATTGCTCAGCCATCTTTCTCATAGCATCATTTGGCTCAACTCCAATAACATGTAAACCACTTTCAAGCAGCTGGTGGCTAAATATCCCCGTACCTGAACCAATATCAGCCACAATCCGATTCCCTTTCAGTTGGTTAGCTGAAAGCAAGTAATCAATATATTCATTAGGATAACTAGGGCGATATTTTGCATATATATCGGCCCTGTCAGTAAAATTTTCTGTTGTTTTCACAGTACTACCTTCTTTCTTACGATATGATGTACAGAAATAGAAATTAAATATGAATTCCGGCATCAGTCTCTAAGTCTACAACTTAAGAGTCCAGCTAAATAGAAAGCCTCAGTTTCTTTATTCAAATATCCTTTATCCGTTTAGTATACTATTTTAGATAATATCTTCCAAAAGACTAGAATGGCTTACTCAATTATGTTTTAAAGTGTATATTTTTATGGATTTATTTAATAATTTATGAGCAATTGTATGCCGTATTACGTTTACGTAGGTAAGAGATTTTCATTTTTGCTATTTAAATTGGCCAATATATCCTTTTTACAATTTACTGAAAATCATGTATAACAGAGATACATGATTATTTTATCTCGCTATTTGCGGGCAGTAAGATCCCTTACCTCGAAATTCAGCAAAAGTAAAGAAGTTAGGTTCGGGTCGGAATGCCCGTAAAAGTCCGATTCGTGAGGGTTGATGAAAGTTTCACTTTATAAATATTCAGAAGTAGAGGGAGAAAAGTTGTAATGGTAAGAAAAACGTTCAAGATGCGCGTGTCTAAAAATAGAACGATTTCGATTAATGGATCGATTCTTGATGTGGATGTTACACATGATGAATTTTTACAAGAGTTTGTTGAGTGGGTTGATTCTAAAGGTTGGTCGTTTATGGGAATAACAGATGAGATTACGCCCGAGGAAGCTAGTCAAAAGTTAATAGATTCGTTGATTGATGAGAAGGATAAGAAAGAGTAATTCCTTCTTATTTTTATTGTATATTTATGTTCTTTATCGTAAAAGTATGATATAGTAAAAAATAGTGAAATTTCTTCCAATATAATACAAATTACATATGATTGGTAGATTTATTATTTTGTTAAGGAGTAAATGGAAAAGGGAGAGTCATATGGTAAATTTTAAGAAAATTTTGGTTTTTATTACAGTTATTTGTTCGTTTTTTTTGACGCCCATAACATTGCGTGCTGAGACGAATATTGGAGTAAATCCAGAACAAGTTGCACCACCACCTGCGGAAGGACCGAATGTTTTTAGTCAGTTTGCAACGACAATTGATGCGAAAACAGGAGATGTTTTGTATGATAAAAACGCATATCACCGAGCATATCCTGCTAGTACGACGAAGGTGTTAACAGCGATTTTACTCATGGAGCATACAAAGCCAGAGGATCAATTTACATTTTCACAATTAGCATTAGATCAAGAGAAGAGTAATTATCAAATTGAGTTTCAACCTGGAGAGACAATTAATAGAAATACTGCGCTTATGATTTTAATGGTGCTGAGTGCGAATGATGTGTCGTATGCGATTGCGGAGCGGATTGGCGGGAGTGTTGAGAATTTCGCTAATATGATGAATGAGAAAGCGAAGCAATTAGGAGCGAAAGATAGCCACTTTGTAACACCGAATGGATTGCATGATCCGAACCATTATACGACGCCGTATGATATGGCTATGATTACGAAGGGTGTGCAAAAGTATCCTGAAATTTTACAAGCGATGAATACGAAAAGAACGACAGTTACGACGTCTAGGCAGACGGTGTCTATTTTTAATAAATCTAATTTTTTTGAAAATCCATATAGCATTGGCGGTAAGACAGGGTTTACGAATGAAGCACGTAATACACTTGTTTTATTAAATGAGAAAGATGGAAATCGTATTATAAGCGTAGTAATGGCTTCTCAGAGACCTGAAATTTATGAAGATTTAAAGCAGATGGCGGAATATTCTTTCGGTCAATTTACGAAGCAAATGGTGCTTGATAAACATAATTGGCATCAAAAAACAACATATTTAAATAAAGATGTTAATTCTGAGTTGGAACAAAGTGCGGAGCTTATGCTTAAGAAAGATGAAGGGAAAAATGTGAAAACTATTTTCCGGGCGGCTTCATTAGATAAAGAATCTTTATATCATAAAGGAATACATCGTGGTGAGGTAGTTGGTGCAGTTGATATTACGAAAAATAATCAAACAATTGCGACGGTAAATGTTCTTTCAACAGAAGATGTCACTTTTACGATGCCTAAAAAAGATACAACTATGCCTGAAGTAAAAGACTCAAATGTGAAAGTAATAAGTGTTGGGATAGGTGCGATTATATTATTTGGAGCAATTTTATATGTAGTGTTGCGCCGAAATACAAAAGGAATGAAATCAGAAGATAAATAAATTACTAATAAAAAGACTGTGTAAAATTTTGGCGCAGTCTTTTTTCTATATTTTAAATAACTAATAATTGTAAATTTTCTTATTGCAATAACTTAAAGTTCGTTATATCATTTACTTGTGTTCTTGTTAAAGAACAAAGTGGATGTTGCATACTTCAAATAATATAAAACAACGGAGAGGGAGAGAGACGATGAAATTAATATGGAAGATAATTAGCAACGCGATCTCATTTGTTTTATTTGCATTGATGGTTTTTTTAGCTTTTGTAGTTATTTCTTCAAAAGCAAGCGGTGGTGATCCGACAGTGATGGGATATCAATTTAAGAGCGTTCTTTCAGGATCAATGGAGCCGACGTTTTTAACAGGATCAATCATTGCAATAGAACCAAACAAAGATGGTTCTAAATATCAAAAAGGTGATGTTATTACCTTTAAAGAGAAAGATCAAAAAATTATCACTCACCGTATTATCGGTGTGAAAGATACAAATGGAAAAGTAATGTATGAAACAAAAGGGGATAACAACAACGGACCAGATTTAGAGCCAGTACTTGCAGAAAATGTAGTTGGAAAGTATGCAGATATTACAGTTCCGTATGTTGGTTATTTACTGAATTATGCGAATTCAAAAGCGGGAGCAGCATTGCTTCTTATTATTCCAGGAGTCTTTTTGCTTGGTTATTCCGCTATTTCTATTTTTGGTGCTATTCGTAGCATTGACGGAGAAAAGAAAGATAAAAAAGTAGAACAATCCGTCTAGTTCGTTTGGTTATACTTTCCGTTTAGGAAGTTAACAAATATATATTAAGGGGATATGGACATGACTTTAAAGAAAAAATTAGGAATGGGTATTACATCAGCAGTATTAGGAGCAGCTTTAGTTGGTGGAGGAACATTTGCATTTTTCAGTGATAAAGAAGTGTCAAACAATACATTTGCGGCTGGAACACTGGATTTAGCATTAAATCCATCAACAGTTGTTAACGTATCGAATTTAAAACCTGGGGATACAATTGAAAAAGAATTTAAACTAGAAAATAAAGGTTCTTTAGATATTAAAAAGGTTCTACTGAAAACAGATTATAATGTAGAAGATGTAAAGAAAGATAATAAAGATGATTTTGGTAAACATATTAAAGTAACATTCTTAAAAAATGTAGATAAGCATGAGACAATTGTGAAACAAACTACTTTAGATAAATTAAAAGGTGACACACTTACAGCTGTAGATAATGATTTATCGGCTTGGTTCTGGGATGAAAAAGGTATTTCAGCAGGTAAATCTGATAAATTCAAAGTGAAATTTGAGTTCGTTGATAATGGAAAAGATCAAAATCAATTCCAAGGCGATAAGTTACAATTAAATTGGACGTTTGATGCACAACAAACAGCAGGTGAAGAAAGATAATAATAAAAAGGGCTATCACATGGATAGCCCTTTTTCTATTTTTCTAGTATTTGTCTATCAATTTTAATAGTTCTTTACTATAATATAGATAATGTTCTGTATAAAGAACGTAATGTTCGATGGGAGAGATTAAGATGCTGAAAAGACCGCGTAATTTTAAAAAGATGCTTATATTGCCGTGTATGTGTTCTATTACGTTTTATTTAGGATCTCAAATTATGACGCATACAGAAGCGGCGTTCATTCATGAAACGAAAGTAGAAGCGACGCTTTCTACAGCAATTATATTTCCGAAAACAGTTAATACGTTAAAAGAGCAATCTGAGAAACATAAACAGTTTATTGAGCGTGAGTATGGAACGATGAAGGGGAAATTGAAAGCAACTTCTATTGAAGAAATAAAACAGGCGATTTCTGTATGGCAACAAGGGCGTGAGAAAATTGTTGCTGAGAAGGAAGCTCTGCAAAATGTATATACTGAAATAGAAGCTCCTTACAATCAAATACAAGAAGAATTAAAGGTAAATAAAGATGAGTCGATGCAGCAAGTGTCCGTATATGTAAATGAAGGCTTTCGCAGTATCAAAGAGAAGCGTGACTATATTGAGAAAGAAATTAGCTTGAAAGCTATTGATGAGCAAATTCAGGCTCTTCAGCAACAATTAAACGTTGCAATTGAAGCGGAAGGACAAAAGAAAGTAGAAGAACAAAAGAAAGCAGAGGAACAGAAGAAAGTAGAAGAACAAAAGAAAGCAGAGGAACAAAAGAAAGCCGAAGAACAAAAGAAAGTAGAAGAACAGAAGAAAGCCGAAGAACAAAAGAAAGTAGAAGAACAGAAGAAAGTAGAAGAACAGAAAAAAGTAGAAGAGCAAAAGAAAGTGGAAGAACAGAAAAAGCTAGAAGAGCAGAAGAAAGCGGAGTAACTGCTTTAGTGAAACAGCCAGAAAACAAGAATGTGGTGTAAGAGAGAGTGAACGAATAAGCAAGACTAGTAATATTTATACGAGTGTGAGGGAACGTTAGCCCTCACCTCTTTGTTTTTCTTTTTTCTTATAGTATTAAATGATTTGAGTGTGAAAAAAGTTATAAATTATCATTATTTTTCTGAAAAGTCTAAAAAATATTGAGAAATAAAAATAACTGAAAATATTAATAAATATGTGTTGTGTTTATATAGAGTTGTTCGTTATAATGAACATAAGGTTTTTAAAAAAGAACGCATATTAGCTAAGCTAATATAGTTTTCTTTACATCTCTTATTGAAAAATAAGTGATAAAAATATAAAAAAAAGCTAGGGGGAATTGATTGTGAGTCTGAAAAAGAAATTAGGTATGGGAGTTGCATCAGCAGCATTGGGGTTAGCTTTAATTGGTGGAGGAACATTTGCATTCTTTAGCGATAAAGAAGTATCAAACAATACATTTGCAGCTGGGACGTTAGATCTTACATTAAACCCTAAGACGCTTGTAGATATTAAAGATTTAAAACCAGGGGATTCTGTTAAGAAAGAGTTCTTATTACAAAACAGCGGTTCGTTAACTATTAAAGACGTTAAATTAGCAACAAAGTATACTGTTAAAGATGCAAAAGGTGATAATGCTGGTGAAGACTTTGGTAAGCACGTTAAAGTAAAATTCCTTTGGAACTGGGATAAACAAAGTGAGCCTGTATATGAAACAACTTTAGCAGACTTACAAAAAGTTGATCCAGATCTTTTAGCTAAAGATATCTTTGCTCCTGAGTGGGGAGAAAAGGGTGGATTAGCAGCTGGTACAGAGGATTATCTATGGGTACAATTTGAATTCGTAGATGATGGAAAAGACCAAAATATCTTCCAAGGTGATACATTGAATTTAGAATGGACATTCAATGCCAACCAAGAAGCTGGGGAAGAAAAATAATAAAAAAGCGGGTATTCCCGCTTTTTTTTATAAAGAAAAAGAAGTGCTGGTTGTAAGCACTTCTTTCTATTATTATTTTTGATTTTGCTTCCACTTTGTAAATTCAAGAAATTCACGAAATTGTTCTTTGGAGACACCAGAGTTCATTGCATCTTTAACGAGTTGTGTCCATTCGGAGTCTAGGTTAGTTTCCTTTGTTGTTTCATCATGAAGTAAAGTATCAACTGGAATTTGTAGAACTGCTGCGATCTTTTCAAGAAACTGAATGGAAGGGTTTTTTTGTAAATTTCGTTCTATAGAACTAATGTAAGATTTAGCAACGCCAGCTTTTTCGGCAAGTTCAGTTAATGAAATCCCTTTTTGTAAACGAAGGCGTTTTATACGTTCTCCAATCATATTTGCGCACCTTTCTATCAATATGTAGTTGTCTTATGATGTCATTATTATAACATAAACTTCGTTAAAAAGAACAAACCTATTGAGCCTGACTGGATGGCTTCATACGTTGGAAAAATTGCTCGATGTCTTGCATGGCGATACCAGCATCTAGAGCTTCAAGTATTAAATCAATCCATTCTTGATCCAGTGCGTCTGTCTTATCTTTGTACAAATGTAATTCCTCCCTAATTATCGGTCATAATTGCTGCTACAGAATACATGATAATGCAATCGGATTTTGTGTTTTATATAGTGAATTATCAAATATTGTGTAGATGAAACAAAGATAAAATCCCCATTAAACTCCCTCTATGGAAATTATAAATTGTTCGATAAAAACTTTCAATATTTTCAGAAAACATTGTTGAATTGTGATATATTCGTATGCTAACTATGAAATTTTTACAAATATATTAAAAATATTACATAATATGACTAAATATTGAAAAAATATTGAATTTTTAATAAAATTCAATTTGTAATACATATTATTTATTAGGGGAGGAAATAAGGGATGAACAAGAAACCGTTCAAAGTTTTGTCATCAATCGCTTTAACAGCTGTATTAGGCCTTTCATTCGGAGCTGGTACTCAATCTGCATATGCTGAAACGCCTGCGAATAAAACAGCTACGAGCCCAGTTGATGATCACTTAATTCCGGAAGAACGTTTAGCAGATGCGCTAAAAAAACGTGGGGTAATTGATTCGTCAGCTTCAGAGAAAGAAACAAAGAAAGCTGTCGAAAAGTATGTAGAGAACAAAAAGGGTGAAAATCCTGGGAAAGAAGTACCAAATGGGGATCAACTTACGAAAGAAGCATCTGATTTTTTAAAGAAAGTGAAAGATGCGAAAGCAGACACGAAAGAAAAATTAGATAACCCTGCAACAGGAACACCTGCAGCGACAGGCCCAGTTAAAGGCGGTCTAAATGGTAAAGTACCAACTTCTCCAGCGAAACAAAAAGACTATAACGGTGATGTACGTAAAGATAAAGTACTCGTTTTACTTGTAGAGTACGCTGACTTTAAACATAATAATATCGACAAAGAGCCTGGATATATGTATTCTAACGATTTTAATAAAGAACATTATGAAAAAATGTTATTCGGCAACGAGCCGTTTACATTAGATGATGGAAGTAAAATTGAAACGTTTAAACAATATTACGAAGAGCAATCTGGTGGTAGTTACACAGTGGACGGAACAGTTACAAAATGGTTAACAGTTCCTGGTAAAGCTGCTGATTACGGTGCAGATGCTGCTAGCGGCGGTCATGATAATAAAGGACCAAAAGGCCCACGTGATTTAGTAAAAGATGCATTAAAAGCAGCTGTAGATAGCGGTCTTGATCTATCAGAGTTTGATCAATTTGATCAATATGATGTAAATGGTGATGGAAATAAAAATCAACCGGATGGTTTAATTGATCACTTAATGATTATTCATGCAGGTGTTGGACAAGAAGCAGGTGGTGGTAAATTAGGTGATGATGCAATTTGGTCACATCGCTGGACAGTTGGACCAAAACCATTCGCAATTGAAGGTACACAAGCGAAAGTTCCATATTGGGGTGGAAAGATGGCAGCGTTCGACTACACAATTGAACCAGAAGATGGAGCAGTTGGTGTATTCGCGCATGAATATGGTCATGATTTAGGTTTACCAGATGAGTATGATACACAATATAGCGGTGCTGGTGAGCCAATTCAAGCTTGGTCTATCATGAGTGGCGGAAGCTGGGCTGGTAAAATTGCAGGTACAACACCAACGAGCTTATCACCACAAAATAAAGAGTTTTTCCAAAAAACAATCGGTGGTAACTGGGCAAATATCGTAGAAGTAGATTACGAGAAATTAAATAAAGGTATCGGCCTAGCAACATATTTAGACCAAAGTGTTACGAAATCTAACCGTCCAGGTATGATTCGTGTTAACTTACCAGACAAAGATATAAAAACAATTGAGCCGGCATTCGGAAAACAGTATTACTACAGCACAAAAGGTGATGATCTTCATACGAAGATGGAAACACCACTGTTCGATTTAACAAATGCAACGACTGCAAAATTTGACTTCAAATCATTATATGAAATTGAAGCAGAGTATGATTTCCTTGAAGTACACGCTGTAACGGAAGATGGTCAACAAACGTTAATTGAAAGACTTGGTGAGAAAGCAAATAGTGGAAATGCAGATTCGACAAATGGAAAATGGATTGACAAATCATATGATTTAAGCCAGTTCAAAGGTAAGAAAGTAAAATTAACATTTGATTACATTACTGATGGTGGTTTAGCATTAAATGGTTTCTTACTTGATAATGCTTCATTAACAGTAGATGATAAAGTAGTATTCTCTGATGACGCAGAAGGTACGCCACAATTCAAATTAGATGGTTTTGCTGTTTCTAACGGAACAGAGAAGAAAAGCCATAACTACTATGTTGAGTGGAGAAACTATGCTGGTTCAGATAACGCGTTAAAATTTGCACGTGGTCCAGTATATAACGCTGGTATGGTTGTATGGTATGCAGATTCAGCTTACACAGATAACTGGGTAGGTGTACATCCAGGACACGGTTTCCTAGGTGTAGTTGATTCTCATCCAGAAGCAATTGTAGGAACTTTAAATGGTAAACCGACAGTGGAAAGTAGTACGCGATTCCAAATCGCAGATGCGGCGTTCTCATTCGATAAAACGCCAGCTTGGAAAGTTGTATCTCCAACGCGTGGAACGTATACGTATGATGGTTTAGCAGGTGTACCGAAGTTTGATGATTCTAAAACGTATATTAATCAACAGATTCCAGATGCAGGACGTATTTTACCGAAGCTTGGTCTGAAGTTTGAAGTAGTAGGACAAGCTGATGATAATTCTGCAGGTGCTGTTCGTTTATATCGTTAATACTGTAAAACTACCGAGAGATTTTCTTTCGGTAGTTTTTTTGTGAGCAATGAATTTTATATAGCTGAAAAAGTCATATATAATGTAACCTTAAGAATAGAAATTTGTTATATATGAAGTCTATATAAATAATGAAAGAATTGGATAAAAATAGTGGGAGAAGGTGAGTGAATGAGTATTTCCTCTATTGTAAGTAGGCAAAAGGAATATTTTTTAAAAGGGCATACGAGAAGCATCGAAATGCGAAAGAATAATTTGAAGAAGCTTTATGAAGGCATTCAGCATTTTGAAGAAGAAATATTTCAGGCATTGAAATTAGATTTAAATAAGTCAGTTCACGAGTCGTTTACAACGGAAGTTGGATATGTATTAAAAGAAATTTCCTTTCAATTGAAACATATGTCATCGTGGAGTAAACCGAAACGAGTTCGAACAGCACTTACTCATTTTGGATCAAAAGGAAAAGTAGTGCCAGAACCGTATGGTGTGACACTTATTATTGCACCGTGGAACTATCCTTTTCAATTAGCAATTGCACCACTTGTAGGAGCACTGGCAGCTGGAAATACAATCGTTTTAAAGCCGTCAGAGTTAACACCAAGCGTTTCAAAAGTGCTTAAGAGAATGTTAGATGAATTATTCCCAGAAGAGCTTGTAGCGGTAGTAGAAGGTGGCGTTGAAGAGAGTACATCTTTGCTGAGGGAACCATTTGATTATATTTTCTTTACTGGTAGTGTTGGCGTTGGAAAAGTTGTAATGGAAGCAGCAGCGAAACAGTTGACGCCGCTCACTTTAGAACTTGGCGGGAAAAGTCCTTGTATTGTACATAAAGATGCAAAGATAGAGATGACAGCAAGAAGAATTGTTTGGGGTAAGTTTTTAAATGCAGGGCAGACGTGTGTAGCGCCTGATTATATGTATGTGCATTCTTCCGTGAAAGAAAAGCTAATTGAGGCACTGCGACATGAAATTATAGAGCAGTATAGTAAAGAACCTTTGCAAAATGAAAATTATGTGCGTATTGTAAGTGAGCGTCATTTCGAAAGATTATGTGGATTTTTACAAGATGGTCAAGTCGTAATTGGTGGAAACTATAAGAAAGATACATTACATATTGAACCGACAGTACTAGCGGATATTACATGGAAAGATACTGTTATGGAAGACGAAATTTTTGGTCCGATTTTACCAATCATAGAGTACGACAACATAGAAGATGTAATTGGCACAATCCAGCAACATCCGAAGCCGTTAGCGTTATATGTATTTTCTGAAGATAAAGAAGTACAAAAGAAAGTGACGAGTAATATTTCATATGGTGGAGGCTGTATTAATGATGTTGTCTATCATCTTGCCACGCCATATTTACCTTTTGGGGGTGTTGGAAGTAGTGGATTAGGGGGTTATCATGGGAAAGAAAGTTTTCGGACTTTTTCACATTATAAAAGCATTTTAGCCCAATCTACAGCATTCGACATGAAAATTCGTTACTCTTCTACAAAAAGTGCTTTAAAATTCATACGAAAGTTGTTAAAATGATGATGGTGTTTATCAGTAGGCGTAGCCGTATGATAATAGCCCCTTCGCAATGGAAGGGGTTTTTCTGTTCGACGTTATGTATCATGCGAAAATGAATCAAACATACTACATAAAGAATAGAAACGAACGCTTGTTAAATAACCATTTTTGTTTGGATCGAAACAAAAAATAGTCTATAGAACATAAATATTTATTCATGAATATAAAAATTTAAAATTTAAGGTAGATAGGACGGGAAAATGAAAAAGATTATTAAAGTTGAAGCAGTTGAAAAACATTTTGGAAATCAAGTGATTATCCCACCTCTTTCTTTAGATATTAAAGAGGGAGAGTTTTTAACAATTTTAGGGCCGAGTGGCTGCGGGAAAACGACTTTACTTCGTATGATCGCAGGATTTGAAACTCCAACTAAAGGGAATCTTTTATTAGATGATGAAAGAATTAACGATTTGCCGCCATATAAGCGTCATATGAACCTAGTGTTCCAACATTACGCACTATTCCCACATATGACAGTAGAGAAGAATATTTGTTTTGGTATGAAAATGCAGAAAGTATCAGCAGCAGAGCAGAAAGAGCGTGCTGAAGAGGCAATGCGTTTAACGCAGTTACTTGAGTTCCGTAATCGTAAACCTGCGAAGCTTTCTGGTGGACAACAGCAGCGTGTTGCAATTGCAAGAGCGATTGTAAATAATCCGCGTGTATTACTATTAGATGAGCCACTTGGAGCGCTTGACTTTAAGTTACGAAAAGACTTGCAACGTGAATTGAAAAACTTACAACGTAATTTAGGAATTACGTTCATATACGTAACGCACGATCAAGAAGAAGCAATGAGCATGAGCGATCGTATTGTCGTTATGAATAAAGGACATATCGAACAAATCGGAACGCCGAAAGAAATTTATAATAAGCCGAAAACATTGTTCGTTGCGACATTCATCGGTGAAAATAATATTGTGAAGAACGGGGAAGGCTATGTAGCAATTCGCCCTGAAAATGTAAAAGTACGTTCGGTTGAAGAACCAATTTTAAAAGAATACCATCTTGGACATATTGAAGATATTGAGTTTGTCGGAAATATGGAGAAGCTTTATGTACGTGATGAGAAAACATCAGAATTACTAATGGCATATCAAACTGCTGAAGAGGCAGCGCAGTGGAGCATTGGAGATAATGTATATGTAGGCTGGGAGCAAGAGGACGAGGTGACCTTAAATTGAAAAAAGGGAAATTACTCGCACTACCTACAGTCGCGTGGCTGCTAATTTTCTTCCTAATCCCGCTCGTATTCGTATTAGGATTCGCCTTCATGCAGCGCGGAGCTTACGGGACAGTAGAAATGCAATTTACGCTGGAGAATATATCCCGTGTATTTGATCCATTGTACTTAGGAACGTTATGGGAAACTGTTAAGATCGCAGTTATTACAACAGTAATATGTTTATTAATTGGTTATCCGTTTGCGTATACAATTACAATTGTTGACCGCAAATACCGCTCTATTCTTTTATTATTGGCAACGATCCCGTTTTGGATTAACTTTCTTGTTCGTTCATACGCATGGATTGTTATTTTACGTTCACAAGGTCTTGTGAATACGTTGTTATTAAAGCTTGGCATTATTAGTGAACCGTTAAATTTATTATATAATACTCCTTCTGTAATACTCGGAATGGTCTATTCTTTATTACCATTTATGATTTTACCAGTGTATGCAGCAATTGAGCAGCTGGATAAGCGTAAGCTAGAAGCGGCTTATGATTTAGGAGCAACACCAATAAAGGCATTTTGGAATATAACAGTGCCGATGACGATGTCAGGAATTGCGACTGGTTCTATTTTAGTATTCGTTTCTTCTATCGGAATGTTTGTTGTATCAGACGTGATGGGCGGATCGAAAGTAGCATTAATCGGAAACGTTATTCAAAATCAATTCTTAGGTGCACGTGACTGGCCGTTTGGATCTGCGTTATCGATTATCGTTGTTCTATTCTCTGTTCTGTTAATTTACTTATATTATCGTGCAACGAAAGTATATAAATATAATGAGAACGGAGGGGAATAGGCAAAGATGAAGAAGTTTTTAGTTTCTTATTCTTGGTTAATTTTGTTATTCTTGTATTTTCCAATGATGGTTTTAATGGTCTATTCTTTCAACGACTCTCGCATTAATGCGGAGTGGGAAGGTTTTACATTCCATTGGTATACAGATTTATTTCAAAAACAAGATGTTATTGATGCATTTGTAAATAGTATTACGATTGCAGTTATAACAACGATTGTGACAACGGTACTTGGTGTATTCTTTGCAATTGCTTTACATCGTTATAAATATCGTTTCGAAGGGGCTATTAATGGCCTTGTATATTTACCAATTTTAATTCCTGATATTTTAATGGGATTATCTTTACTAATTCTTTTCAGTCAGTTAGGAATGGAACTTGGACAAACAACGATTATTATTGCACATATTACATTTAGCATTTCGTTTGTTGTTGTTATTTTAGCTGCGCGTCTTTCAAGTATGGGACGTGACTTAGAAGAAGCTGCAAATGATCTAGGAGCAACGCCTTGGCAAACGTTTCGTTATGTAACGTTCCCAGCAATTGCACCGGGAGTTATTTCGGCAGCATTATTAACATTCACATTATCAATTGATGATTTTGTAATTAGTTTCTTCGTATCAGGACCAGGATCAACAACATTGCCACTATACATTTACAGTATGGTTAAGCGCGGAGTATCACCAGAAATTAATGCTCTTTCTACAATTTTAATTGTTGCTATCGTAGGATTAATGGTTCTATCTGAAATCTTCCGAAACAAAGGTGCAGATGGTGAAGAAAACTCTGGAGGACACCTTCCTTTATAATACGAACGATATAGAAAGTACAAGGGGGTAATAAACCGATGAAATTAATGAAAAGAATAGCTGGCGCAGCAATTAGCTTTAGCCTTGTTGCTGGTGTGCTTGCTGGTTGTGGTGAAAAGAAAGAAGAATTAAATATTTATAGTTGGGCTGACAATTTTGATGAGCAAGTGCTAAAAGATTTTGAAAAGAAGTATAATGTGAAAATTAACTATGACAAGTACGCAAGTAATGAAGAAATGCTTGCGAAATTACAAGCTGGTGGCGCAAAGTATGACTTAATCCAGCCGTCTGATTACATGGTTAAAACAATGGCGAAAATGGACTTATTAGCACCGTTAGATAAAAAGAATATCCCGAATATCGAAAACATGGTTTCTAATTTTAAAACACCTGCGTTTGATCCAGAGAATAAATATTCTTTAGTGTACACTTGGGGTGTAACAGGGATTGCATACAATAAAAAGTATGTGAAAGAAGCACCTACAAGCTGGGCTGACTTATGGAATGAGAAATATAAAGGACATGTAACGTTACTAAACGATTCTCGTGAAGTATTAGGAATGGGTCTTAAGAAGCACGGGTTCTCAAACAGTACGAAAGACGATGCACAATTAAAGACAGCAGCAGATGATTTAAAGAAGCTGCTTCCAAACTTATTAGCGTTTGATACAGATAACATTAAACAAAAATTCATTACAGAAGATGCTTGGATCGGAACAGTTTGGTCTGGAGATGCAGCATTTATCGCAAAAGATAATAAAGATGTAGAATATGTTGTACCAAAAGAAGGCGGCACAATTTGGGCTGATACGTTAGCAATTCCAAAAGGTGCAAAACATAAAGAGCTTGCTGAGAAATTTATGAACTACTTACTAGATGAAAAAGTAAGTGTGAAAAACTACGAGTCAATTGGTTACAGTAATCCAAATGAAAAAGCTCATCCTCTTCATAGTAAAGAATACCGTGATAATCACATGATTTTCTTAACGAAAGAAGAGTTAGATCGTACAGAATGGCTTGTTGATGTAGACGATAAGTTAAAAGACTATGATCGTTACTGGACAGAGCTAAAAACAAAAGGTAAATAAGCAAGGAAATGCGGTTTCTAAAGTAGAAATCGCATTTTTTCATAGTAGGAGGAAATCGTTTGAAGAAGAAGTTACATCAGTATGAGGTAATGTGTATCGGTTTGTTATTTGCTGTATTTGGTATTGTTGCTTGGCGCGTACATGCAGGTGGCGTTACAGTGATGGATACATATGTCCGTGGATTAGTAAGAGGGCTACAAACGGAAAGTTCTCTTACATTTTTCTCGTACTTTACAAAATTGGGATCAGCAATTGGGATAGTCGCTACGCTCGTTATAAGTTTGCTTGTTTTTTGGAAGAAGCGTTATTATGCTGCGATGATTGTATATCCAATGGGAATTTTAGTAACACATCTTGTGAATAAAGGGATAAAAGAGATTGTAAAGAGAGAACGTCCGTCATTAAATGAAGCGTTAGATGCACTTGGATATAGTTTTCCTAGTGGACATGCAATGCTATCAATTATGACATTTGGATTTCTTACTTATATCATTGCTGCTAATTTGAAAAGCGTAGCTGGGAAATGTGTCACAACGATTTTGATGGGTATAGTAATTCTATCGATTGGATTAAGTAGAGTCATTTTAAATGTACATTACCCAACTGATATTTTAGCTGGTTACTGCGTAGGTGGTATTTTGTTAATTATCGCGATTTACTACCATCGTTTACTTACTGAGAGATTAGGGCTTAATAAAGAGAGATAGAAAAACGTCTGGAAAAACTATTATTATAGTTTTTCCAGACGTTTTTTGTTTATATCAAGATGTGATACAGTATAAGTGACAATTGAATTATGTAAAGTAGGTGAAAATGTGTGAAGACAAATGTACATAAAGTTGATAAGTGGGGGAAGTTAGGAGCCTTTTTGTATCAGTTTCGTTATACAGTAATTGTAGCGTTACTGTTGCTCGCAATCGCACTTGGGATTTTTGCTCCAAAGCTACCGGGAGTATTAGGTGGTGACGGTTTCCAAACGGAAGGCGACTATCAAAAAACGAAAGAAATTTTAGATAAAGATTTTAAGAAGTCTCAAGATACGCTGCTGCTCGTTTTTGAGAAAAATAAAGATGCTTCGCATGAGGAATTTAAAAAGCGAATAAATGAAATTGTAAAGAATGTTCAAGAGAAAGAGAACTATGAATCTTTCCATCACCCAATCCAAAATAAAGAAATGCTACAAGATGACATCGGCTATGCGACAATTTTATTTTCCGGGAAAACAAATAAGGAACGAATGGAAAAGACATTACAATTTGCTGATGAGATTGAGAAAGAAAGTAATATAGCATTAAAAGTAACACCTACAGGGTTTCCGAAAATTAATAAAGAGATTAATGAAAGAACGCAAAATGATTTAAAAGTAGCAGAGATGATTGGATTACCAATTGCGTTTCTTGTATTACTATTTTCGTTTGGTAGCCTTTTGGCATCAATTTTACCGATTTTGAATGGGGCGCTTAGTGTTATTAGTACGATGGGTATATTGTATTTCATCGGTGTTGATAAAGAACTATCTATTTTCGTGTTAAACGTTGCACCGATGATTGGACTTGCATTATCTATTGATTTTGCGCTATTATTTGTGAACCGTTTTCGAGAGGAAGTTGCTAAACGAACGGTAAAAGAAGCGATAGCAATTACATATCAAACGGCAGGACGTGCGATTGTATTTTCAGGATTATGCGTATTTGTTGGGTTATCCGGTTTGTTTTTCTTTAAGATAGATTATATTCAATCTGTCGCGATTAGCGGAATGATTGTTGTCATTATGAGTATTTTATTCTCACTCACACTTCTTCCAGCACTATTATCGTTAATCGGTAAAAGAATATTAAAAAAGAATCAAGTAGCACATACGCCGGCAAAAGCATGGCGTAAATTTGCAAAATTTGTGATGAAACATCCAATTGCAATGATTATTGTTGTTACAACATTTATTGTTATTTGCTTATTACCGTTACGTACAGCTAATTTGCAGTTCCCTGGTGTTGAAGCTTTACCTGAAAAGAGTGATACAAGGATTGCATATGAAAAGTATGAAGAAGCATTTAATGAAACTGTCAAAACACACGCTGATGTTACGTTAGTTGTAGAGACGAAAAAAGATATGAAAGAAAAAGAAAGTCTACAAAAGATAGAAGAAGTCGTTCAAAAGTTAAAAGGTGATAAGAAAGTACATGAAGTAAGAAGTTTATACGACGGGTTAACTGGAATGAAAGCAGATCAAGTTGTTGGAATGTTGCAGTCGCCAGAATCAGCGAAACTAGCTCCTGTATTTGAAGCATACACGCAAGGGAATAAGACGACGATAGAAATATTTTTGAAAACAAAACCACGTACAGAGACTGCAAAACAGTGGGTACGTGACTTTAAAAAGAACTATAAAGAAACGGATGTTACGTATTATCTAGGCGGAATGACGACGTTTCAACAAGAATTAGAAGATGAAATTAAAGATAAAGTTGTAATTGGTATGTCTGTTATATTTGGATCGACCTTTGTTATATTATTATTTGCATTCCGATCTATACTCATTCCAATTAAGGCAATTGTTATGAATATACTTAGTTTAAGTGCAACCATTGGAATTGTTGTTTGGTTATTTGAAGGTGGTCATTTCGGTTTAGAAGCAAGTCCGGTTCTGTTTGTCTTACCAATCTTCATTTTTGGCCTCGTATTTGGGCTTAGTATGGATTATGAAGTATTTCTTATTTCACGTATTCATGAGCTCTATGAAGAAACAGGAGATAACGATCAAGCAACGTTAGAAGGGCTCGTTTCAACAAGTAGAATCATTACATCAGCTGCTTTAATAATGATTGTTGTAACTGGTGCATTCGCATTTACTGATATTTTACCAGTAAAGCAGATGGGTCTTGGCGTTGCATTAGCAATATTTCTTGATGCAACAATTATTCGTCTTATGCTCGTACCAAGCTTAATGAAGTTATTTGGAGACTGGAACTGGTGGTTACCATTTCGAAAAAAACGAGAAAAATCATCGTAAAAAATGCTCATCAATATGATGAGCATTTTTTATGAATAGCAAAGCCTACATTTTGCAAATAGTATGTGATAAGAACATTACATAATAAGTAGGTGAAGGCAATGTTTCGTTATTTTAAGTTTAAGTTAAATGATACAGTACAGTTTGCCGAGAACGATGGGCATATGTATCGCATTGTCGGTTATCGGTTAGAAAAAGGATTTTATCCAAAAGATGAATGGACTCATATCATTTATGAACTACTTAGAGAATTTGACGGGTATACGATGGATGCAGAAGAGGAAGAACTTGTAAAGGTCGTTCAAGTAGAGGATGAGTATTACAAAATACAAGAAGTATCAGGTTATCGCTATCCAGTAAAAATGAAACAAAAACAACAAGTGATGAAAATAGAAAAGATGGACGATTTATTAGATGCTTACAATGATTATAAAAGGTTGGCGGATTTCTTTAAGGATTTATCGTATGAACAAAAAGCTGAAGAAGTATTGTTAGAAATGAAAAGACTTAGAGCTTGAGGGGCAGTCTATTATAAGACTGTCCTCTATTTTTGACGGTGCATCAAAGTGTGTTTTCCGTTACAATGAGAGAATCAATAGAAATAAGGTGATAAACAGTATGGAAACAAAGAAAAAGGGTGAATGGTGTGAAATTACCGTTCCAGCTAAATGGAATGGTATAAGTATTGAATCGGTATTAAAAGTAGAATGGGAAATACCGAAAAAGCTATTACATCAGCTTCGTATGGAAAAAGGTGTTACGGTTAACGGGGAACAAAGAAGATGGAATGAGCTTTTAAAAGAGAACGATAAGTTACAAGTCCATATGTTTGCGGAGGAAGAGTACGGTGTAGATCCAGAATATGGTGAATTACATGTAGTATACGAAGATGATCACGTACTTATCGTAAATAAACCAGAGCAAATGGACACACACCCTGCTGAAAAAGGTGGAACCGGGACGCTTGCAAATCTTGTTGCTTTTCATTTTCAAATGCAAGGTTTAGAGACGAAGGTGCGTCATATTCATCGTTTAGATAAAGATACGACAGGTGGTGTCGTGTTTGCTAAGCATAGAATTGCTGGTTCAATTATGGATCGCTTATTAATGGAAAGAAAAATTAAAAGAACGTACGCAGCGCTCGTTGAAGGGAAAGTAAAGAAGAAACAAGGAAAGATTGATGCTGCTATCGGAAGGGATCGCCATCATGCTACAAGGCGTCGTATTTCTCCAAAAGGTGACCAAGCTATCACATATTATAAAGTAGAAAAGTATTTTAAGAAGCAAAACACGACTTTCGTAACGTTACAATTAGAAACGGGTAGAACACATCAAATTCGTGTTCATATGAGTCATAATGGTAATCCATTAGTTGGGGATGTATTATATGGTGGACAAACAAAATATATGTCCAGTCAAGCATTGCATGCGATGAAGATACATTTCTTGCATCCAATTACGAAAGAAGCGATTGAAGTTGATGTGCCGTTTCCTACAAAGTTAAATAATAAAATAAAAGAATTTCAAAAAGAAAATGCGTAAAGTATAAGTTTTAACTTGAAAAAAGTAGATTTTTGCAGGGATTTCTCTAAAAGAAGCGAAGCCGTTAAGAGAAAAGAGAGGTGAGAATCACTTGATTAAATATAAGTATGTACTGGGAATATTTTTCGCTTGTCTTTTACTTACTCTATTTCTCTATCCCTATTTACCAAATCGTATGGCAGTACATTGGAATGTAAATGGTCAGCCAAACGAGTTTATGAGTAAACAAGTCGTTGTAGCATTTATTCCCTGTTTTATTATTTTTTCATATGGATTTTTGTATATTATTTCACATAATATATTTAAGTTTAATGAAAGAGAGCATGGTATTATAGGCGGATTTATAAAGAAAATTACGTTATTTATGTTGTTTATTCATACGCTTATTCTCTTTATTAATTTTGGGGATTTGATATCCTTTCAAACAGGATTAACGATTGGGATTAGTATGTTTCTTTTTATGCTGAGTAAAGAATTTAAGAAAATAAAAGGCAAAGAAAAAGATCCAATTAAATTACAAAAAATTTGTTTAGTGAGTAGACGGATTTTTCAAGTGATGGCATGTGGCATATTGTTTTCATTGTTTTTGAACTTAGAGTGGGGATTTTATGTATTGCTTAGTGTAATAAGCTGTGGATCTATGTTGTTTATGTTATATATTTTCTATTCATACATAATAGAAAGCTATGAAACTTAAAAAAGAGTCTTCTCATTATGAGAAGACTCTTTTAATCTATTTACTTCGTAATAAATTGTTGTGTCCAGTAGTTGCCGCTTTCTACATAACCAACACCGATGTGAGTGAAGCCGTTATTTAAGATGTTTGCACGGTGTCCAGCGCTGTTCATCCAAGCTTGTACTACTTCTTCAGGTGTACGTTGACCTTGAGCGATGTTTTCGCCTGCAGATGTATAAGAAATACCAAATTTCTTCATCATGTCAAACGGAGACCCGTATGTAGGGCTGTTATGATCAAAGTAGTTGTTTTTTTGCATATCTTCAGACTTAATACGTGCTACTTTGCTTAATTCAGTATCGATTTTTAGTGCTGGTAAGCCTTGTTTTGCACGCTCAGCGTTTGTTAATTCAACAACACGTTGTTCAAACTCGCTTAAAGATTTTGCTTCTTCAGCAGGCTTTTGCTCAGCTGGTTTTTGTTCAGCAGGTTTTTGAGTATTGTTGTTTTCAGCAGGCTTTTGAGCTTCTGGTTTTTGAACTTCTTCAGCAGGCTTTTGCTCGGCAGGTTTTTGCTCAACTGGCTTTTGAGTTTCTGGCTTAGCTGTTGGTTGCTCAGTTACAACATTTCCAGTAGGTTGTTGACCAGGAATGAAGCAGTTTGGTTGGAAGTTTCCTTGTTGCCATTGTGCTAATGATTCAACTCCCATAGATTGTAAGAATGCTTGTAATTCTTGTTGGCTCATTTGTTTCATCATTACTTTTGAATGCTGAATATTTTGAACCTTTACGTTAGATGGTTGTACTGTTGCAGCTTGTGCATCTAGAGAAGATACTCCTAAAGTAAGAGCTGTTGCAGCAGCTACAGATAATAAAACACGCTTTTTCATGATGTGTGTCCCCCTATATAAAGTTTTAATTTGTTTTTCACACGATTTGTTTTTGACAGCCTGTCTGACTGACAAATTCATCGTAGCATACAATTTGCGAGAAAAAAGATGGAAAAAAATTCATAGACTTTAAAATTACCTAATTTATCCTAAGAGAAGAAGGGAGCAAAAATAAGAGAAATATAGAGTATAAAAGGAATTTATAGTGTTTTTATACTTGGTTTTAAGAGGGGGTTTTTGGATAAAGTTACCTAAATAGAAAATGAAGAATCCTATTGTATCAATGGTTTGAACGTTTTTTTGAGGAATATAATGGATTGATTTTTACAAAACTGTAATGTTTCTGTTGTTCTTTTTTATAATAAAGTAACATATTTTTAATGTTGTAGCAGACAAAAAAGCGGCTATCTCTTTACATAGACGAAGGAGATAGCCGTTTTCCTATTATTACGTATGTTACGAGTTAGTTTCAATTGCTTCTAATAATAAATCCACAATGTGAATTCCTCTCATTTTATGAGAAAGCCCTTCTCGCTCAATACCCAATTTCATTTGTAATAAACAACCTGGATTTGCAGTAACAATGGTTGCTGCTTCTGTTTCATGCACACGGTCCATTTTGTAATCTAGAAATTCCATTGATAACTCTGAATGAACAATATTGTAAATACCAGCAGAGCCACAGCAGCGGTCGGCATCTTTCATTTCTCGATATGTTGCACCTTGGATAGCCTCTAGTAACATACGAGGTTCAGAAGATGTGCGCATAACATTGCGTAAATGACAAGAGTCTTGATACGTAATAACTTGCGGCGTGAGTCGTAAGTCAGTTCGCTTATGGAAGTCTAGTTCTACTAGTATAGCAGTAATATCTTTAATTTTAGAAACAAACTGCTTAGCACGTTCAGCCCAATCCGGATCATCTTTTAAAAGATAATCATAGTCTACGAGATAAGCCCCGCAACCACCTGCATTCGTAATAATATAGTCGATGTTTAAATCTTCGAATGCTTTTATATTTCGCTTTGCTAATTCTTTTGCTCCACTCTTTTCACCAGCATGTCCATGCAATGCACCGCAGCAACTTTGTGTTTTTGGAATAACGATATCACAACCAGCTAATTGAAGAAGTTTCATCGTTGCGTTATTTGTTTCTAAAAACATCGTATCCATTAAGCAGCCTGTGAAGAATGCAACTTGTTTTTTCTTTGTGCTTTCTGCAGGTAAAAATGAAGGACGATCTTTCATGGCTTTCATTTTAGGGACTTTTGGTAAAACGAGATCCATCGTTGCAAGTGTTTCAGGGAATAACTTCATAATCCCTGTTTTATGTGTTAGCGTTTGTAAACCAGAACGTTGATAAAATCCGATTAGTCCAGTTAATGTTCTCATTCGATTTTGATGGGGGAATAGTCCTTCAAAAACGACTTTTCGAACAGCTTTCACTGGCACTGAGAATTTTTTATTTTGATTAATAATATCACGAGCTTCTTCTAATAAATGTCCATAATTTACACCAGATGGACAAACAGGTTCACAAGCACGGCAACCAAGACAAACGTTTAATGTATGTTCAACATCTTCATCTGGTTCGATTAAACCATCAACGACTGCTTTCATTAATGCGATACGTCCGCGTGGTGAATGTGACTCTTTATATCCGGATTGAATGTAGGTAGGACAAGTAGGTAAACAAAAACCGCATCGCATACAGTTTAGTAATTCATCTTCACTTAATCGTTCTTTAAATTCTTTTTGAATATTTTCTTTATTTAATGTGGTCATTGCTCAACCACCACTCTTTTTCGAGTGTCTTTCGCGAACATTTTTCCAGAATTCATAATGTTATTTGGATCGAAAGCTTGCTTTATTCCTTGCATAGCTGCAATACCTTCTTTACCTAATTTCATTTCTAAATATGGAGCTTTCATTGCACCAACACCATGTTCACCAGTAATTGTGCCACCAAGTTCAATTGCTTTCGCAAATATTTCAGCAAAAGCTTGTTCAGCTCGGTGCATTTCTTCTGCATTACGAGCGTCTGTCATACAAGTTGGATGTAAATTACCATCACCAGCGTGTCCAAACGTACAAATAGGAATATTATATTTTTTTGCAATGGCATTAATAGCTTCAACCATCGGAGCGATTTGTGAACGTGGTACAGTCGCATCTTCTAATATTGTAGTAGGTTTTAATCGTGCGAGCGCTGATAGAGCACTACGGCGAGCGGTACGAAGCGCATCTGCTTCTGTTTCGTCTTTTGCAATACGAACATCAACTGCATTCATAGAGCGGCAAACATTAGCCATGTTTTCAATATCTCGATTGACTACTTCGGGAGGGCCGTCTTGTTCAATTAATAAAATTGCTTTTACATCTGTAGGTAAACCGATTTGCGCAAACTCTTCTACTACTTCAATTGTCGGTTGGTCTAAGAACTCCAGTGTTGCTGGAATGATTTTATTTGCAATAATAGAAGAAACAGCACGTGCAGCTTCATTAATATCTTCATATAGTGCAAGCATTGTTTTCTTTGTTTCAGGCATAGGAACAAGTTTTAATATAGCTTCTGTTACCACGCCAAGTGTTCCTTCAGAACCGATAAATAAACGAGTTAAATCGTAACCAGCTACATCTTTTGCTAATTTACCACCAGTGCGAATAATATCGCCATTTGGTAAGACAAGTTCAAGCCCCATTACATAATCACGTGTTACGCCGTATTTCAAACCGCGTAATCCACCTGAGTTTTCATTAATATTACCGCCGATTGTAGAAATTTTCATCGAGCTTGGATCTGGTGGATAAAATAAACCTTTTTCTTCTACCGCTTTAATAATATCAAGTGTAATGACACCAGCTTGTACAGTAATTGTTAAGTTTTCTTCATCAATTTCTAAAATATTGTTCATATGGCGGAAAATAAGGACGATACCGCCTTCAAGTGGACATGTTCCTGCGCAAAGATTTGTTCCAGACCCGCGCACATACACAGGAATTTTGTGAGTGTTACATACTTTTAACACTTCAGCTACTTCATTTGTATTACGAGGAGCAATGACTGCATCAGGCATTGCTTGGAAGTTTGGGGTGGCATCATAACTATAAGTTAAACGCCCCATATTGGATGTATCTACATTATCTTCGCCAACAATAGATACGAATGAATGAATAATTTGTTTTTCTAACATTGGAAATCCCCCTCAAACTGTTAACGTGTTTAGTTATAATAAACAACGTGGTAACAGTGCTTTCATTATAATGATAAAAAAGTCGAGGGATTCTTTCTATGTATAATCATCTAAAGATTAATCTGTTTTATCGTTCTTTTTTGTATGATCATCTAATAGGAGGAGTGCGAAGTATAAAACGTTTAAGTCTTTGAATTGTTTTGGATCAAGTCCTGTATGTTCTTCAATCTTTTTTAGCCTGTAATGTAATGTGTTAATGTGTATATGTAATTGTTTAGCCGTCTGTTTATAAGATTGGTTATAATCGATAAATAAGCGCAAAGTATGTATAAGCTCAGGAAATGATAATAAGTTTTCGATGGTACGCTCTAGAAATTGTTCACGCGTTTCGGCAGAAATATCTTGTAAACACATTTCTAAACGTAAATCTTCATTAAATACAATTTTTTTCGTTTCCAATGATACAGAAAGAGCGCGTAATGCTTGTTCGTAACATATGTTCATATTGTTTGAGGTAACTGTTTGTCCAATCCCGATATATAAAGAAATAGAAAATAAAGTTTCGCAGTCTTGTTTTAACCGTTTTAAAAATTGATAAGTTTGCTCTTTTGAGCTCGTTGCTGTAAATAAAATAAAACGATCATTTCCCCAACGAACAAATAGATGCTCTTTTGTTAAAATATTACGTATGTGTTGCCATATTTTACGCTGGAGCATCGTGTCATTTTTGCCAATAGAAAACAAAATAAGTTGTTTTTTCTTATATAAATCAATGCCAAGTGTTTTGGCGCGATCAAGAAAACTCGGGGACCACTCTGTATTTTGAAGCCAATCAAAGACAAAAGCTTCATAAGAACGGTGCTCAAGTTCTAGTTGCTCTAAAAAGTAGTTTTCATGAATTAATAATTCGGTCATCTTACGCAATATTTCTCCGTAGCGTGAAATATTTTCAGGTTCTCCTGTAATCCCAATGACACCAATTACTTCATCATGAAATAATAAAGGAAGATTCATCCCAGCCTTTACACCTTGCAATCGCCTTTCATCTTCTTTTGTAATGATGACGGTTTTCTTTTGTTTGGCGCAGCGGAGTGCACCTTCATGAAATTGACCAATTCTTTCTGTATCTGTACTTGCGATAATAACGCCTTCTATATTAATGATAATAATATTTTCTGTAATTAGTCTGCGTACTTCTCGTACAATTTTATTCGCTAAATCAGGAAATAGCATAATTGACACACCTCAAATTCTATTTGTTGTACATTATATATGTAAATTGAGTAAGAAAGGGAAATTTCACACTTTCCACACATTTATTTGTTATTTTACAATTATAACGAAATCATCCGAAGATGGAGGGAATCTTTTGAGAAAGTATGTTTTTCTTCTCTGTTTTTTATTTCTACTAGTAGGGTGTCAAGGAAGTTCATATACACCAATTGCTAAAGATAAAAATGTTATTATAACTACGAATATAAAAGAAGGCAGCATTAGTTTTATTGATAAAAAAGATAAAAAGTTAATTACGACATGGGAACTAAATGAGCCAATGGCCGGAATCACACTGCTTCCAAATGGCGATGAAATACTTGTATACGGTAAGCAATTAGAATATATGTATGTATATTCACTAGCGGAAGGAAGGCAAGTGGGAAAATATAAAACTGGAAAGGGCATTGTAAATGTGGTCGTATCAGCCGATAAAAAACAATTATTTGCTGCTGATCAAAATGTTCAAAAGGTAAGGTTCTTTACGATAAATGGGAAAGAGACAGGAAATGTTTCAACAGGAAAAGGGCCTATAACGATGGTAGAGTATCAGAATCGGTTATCTGTACTAAACTTTTATGATACGAAACTAACGACAATTGATACGAAGAAAAAAGAAGTTATTCAATCCTTTATGATTCCGCCAGCATCAACAGGAGCGACGATTAGTCCTGATGGGAAAGAAATATGGATTGGCGGACATGGTGATGGAAATCAAGTAAATGAGAAAGTGTTAGTGTATTCTTTACAGAGTGGAGAAATGGTGCGTTCTTTACACGCTCCATTTATGCCTGTGAATATAACGAAGGATAGTAAGTACGTATATGCACTCAGTCATGGGTCGAATACACTTAGAAAGTTTGATATTAGCACATATAAAGAAATAGCTTCTGTAGAAGTAGGGTCGAATCCATTTGCATTTTTTGAGAGCGGAGCAGAAGGGTATGTAGCCAGTTATGATAGTGATGAAGTGTGCGTTATAGATATGAAGAATTTGAAAATAAAACAAACAATTAAAGTCGGAAAAGGACCGTTTCAACTCATAGAGAGGGAAGGGAAGGACAATGAATAAATATAGAGTGCTAGTTGTAGATGATGAAAGTGATATGAGACAGCTTGTTGGAATGTATTTGGATAACTTTGGATATGAGTGGGGAGAAGCTGAGAATGGAAAAGAGGCTCTTAAAAAACTAGAAACGGATCATTATGATTTCGTTGTATTAGATATAATGATGCCAGAAATGGATGGACTTTCAGTTTGTAAAGAAATTAGAAAAACGTCAGATGTGCCGATTATATTTTTAACGGCAAAAGGTGAAGAGTGGAATAGGGTGAACGGCTTACGTATGGGAGCAGATGACTATATTGTAAAACCGTTTAGTCCTGGTGAATTGGTTGCCCGTATGGAAGCCGTGCTAAGAAGATATACAAAGCAAGAACAGCAAGAAGAGATTCAATTTGGACCAATTCTTATCAATGAAAAAAGTAGACGAATAGAGGCGGGTGGTGAGCCGATTTCTCTTACTGTAAAAGAGTTTGATTTATTATATTTTCTTTGCCAACATACAGGACAAGTATTTAGCCGGGAGCAATTACTTGAAAAGGTATGGGGATATGATTATGCCGGAAGTACAAGAACGGTAGATACGCATGTGAAAACGATGCGCTTGAAGCTTGGAGAAAGTGGAAACTACATTCAAACTGTTTGGGGTGTAGGCTATAAATTTGAGGTGTAACGTATGTTTACGATGGTACAAAAACTTTGGCTTACAGTAGTATGTGCAGTATGTGTAACAGTGTCCTTTCTTTATTTCGTATCTTTATACTCGTATGAAAAATTATACGTTGATAATTTAAAAGCTTCGTTAGTAATGGAAGGAAAAAGTCTTGCTGCTCAATATGATAAGCGTGAAGGAATATCAACTTTTGAAGAGAAAGTAAGATCGTTTGATCAAATATCTAGTTCAGACGTTATTTTCGTGTCTAATCCGCGTGATTTAAGCGCATGTTTGCCTTTTGATGTGCATCATCATTCTCTTATAAGTGAAGGAGATAGGCAAACGCTATTAGACGGGAAAACTGTGACAAAAATAGGATATGAAGAACATTTTGACCGTAATATTATGGGGGTTGTCATCCCTGTATTGGAAAATAAAAAATTAGTCGGAATTGTCTATTCGTATATTCCTTTAAAAAGTATAAAAGATTTAATCTATGATATGGGTCTTATTTTAGCACCGTTAGCAATTGCTATGATTTTAATTACGATATGGGTTGGAAGGAAAATTATAATTGCAATTACGAAGCCACTTTCGCAAATGGAGCGGGTTGCAAATCATTTGGCTACGGGAGATTTTTCGGAGCGGATTACAGTTTCTTCAGAGGATGAAATTGGACGATTAGGAAAAGCATTTAATAAAATGGCAAATTCATTAGAAACAGAAGATGTAAAGCGTAAGGAATTTTTAGCAAATGTTTCGCATGAACTTAGAACACCACTTAGTTATATAAAAGGGTATAGCGAGGCTATTTTAGATGGTGTTGCAAAGGGACCGCAGCAGGAAAAAGTAACGCAGCTAATTCATAAAGAAGCAGGTCGTATGCAGCGTCTCGTTCATGACTTGTTAGACTTAGCACAATTAGAAGGTGAGCACTTTCCGTTAAAGAAGCAACCTATCGTTTTTTCACAGCTGATTGAAGACGTATTAGATACGTATGAGATTAAGTTTATAGAAAAGGAAATTCATATTTCAACCAATTTAAATCCAGAGGTCATTGTCATGATTGATGAGGATCGTATGCAACAAGTGCTTCATAATGTGTTAGATAATGCGATACGGTATACAAATCAAAAAGGAAATATCGTTATAACTTTAGAGCAAATCGATGATTACTGTGAATTAAAAATAAAAGATACAGGAATTGGTATTGATATAGAACATTTGGAGAATCTTGGAGAACGCTTTTACCGAGTTGATAAAGCGAGAAGTCGTCAACACGGTGGAACAGGTTTAGGCCTTGCTATTGTGAAACAAATTGTTCATATACATGGTGGACAGTGGAAAATTGAAAGTGAAAAAGATAAGGGAACAACGGTTATTATTAAACTGAATGTACAGGATGAGGGGAGCATGTTCTAATTTTTAGGACATGTTCTTTTTATTGAAGAAAATATTTATCCCGCTATTCGCCGGGCAGTAAGACACTCACCTCAAAATTCAACGGAAGCAAAGAAGTTAGGTGGAGGCCCTGCTGCCCGTAAAAGCCCGATTGGTGAGAGCTAATAATCAGTGGGCGATGAACAAAACCTCCACTGATTAAAGTTTCACTTTATACGTAAAAATATAAATTAATATGTAATAAATATCGAAAATTTGACTATTTTATGAACAAAACATTTGTACTTCTTATCAATTCGGTCTAAAATAGTTATGATGCAAAGTTCTTATAAATCGTTTCAATTGTTGTTTGGAAGATACTGAGGTGATTTAACTGGAGTACAAATCTATTAAACCGAAAAAAATTTACGAAGAAGTATCTGAAGCTATTTTAACAATGATTAAAAATGGTACGTTAAAACCTGGTGACAAACTACTCCCTGTGCATCAATTAGCTGAGCAGTTTCAAGTTGGCAGATCTGCTGTTCGTGAAGCGCTAAGTGCGCTAAGAGCGATGGGCTTAATTGAGATGAAACAAGGAGAAGGTACATATGTGAAGAACTTCGATTCTTCTTCATTAACGAAATCATTAAACAATAGATTATTAATGAAGAAAGAAGATATTTTGAATTTATTAGAAGTACGAAAGGTGCTTGAAGTGGGGGCAGTTCGAGTAGCGGCGGCAAAACGTACGGAAGATAATTTACAAAATATGAAACATTGGTTAGATGAAATGGCAAAGAGCATTGGAGATGAAAAGGCTGGCGAAAAAGCCGATTTTCAATTTCATATGGGAATTGCAGAGTCTTCGCATAATAACATTTTGCTTGAACTCATGAATCATGTTTCAGAGATGATTGCTGAAACAATTGGTGAATCAAGACGCATTATTTTATATGGTGAACAAACGACATCAGAACGACTTATAGAAGAGCATCAAGTTATATATGATGCGGTGTTAAAACAAGATGTAGAATTAGCGCAGCAAGCAATGCTAGATCATTTAACAAATGTAGAACATATTGTCACAGGTAAAAACGATATAAATTCGTAATTTAATCTTTTAAAAATTTAATTTTCTGATAAAATAGAGAAAGATTAAGTAAGCGTTTTCTTTAGAAGAGGGAGAGGATAGGCCACGGTTGAGCCTATTTCTTCTCTACTAAGTCATCTGATGACCATATGTTTGTTGGTGAAGTTGTAAAAAGGGGGAGTAATAGTTATGAAAGTTACTTTATTTGTTACTTGTTTAGTCGATATGTTTGAAACAAATGTCGGCAAAGCAACAGTTGAAGTGTTGGAGCGTTTAGGTTGTGAAATTGAATTTCCAGAAGCACAAGTTTGTTGTGGGCAGCCTGCTTATAATAGCGGCCATGTAGAAGCAGCAAAAGAAGCGATGAAACATATGATTGAAACTTTCGAAGATGCAGAATATATCGTTACGCCATCTGGTTCTTGTGCGACAATGTTTCATGAGTATCCGCATGTTTTCAAAGATGATCCAAAGTGGGCTAAACGTGCACAAAAAGTTGCTGATAAAACTTATGAATTTACACAGTTTATTGTAGATGTTTTAAAAGTTACAGATGTTGGTGCAAGTTTACCAGGGATAGCTACTATTCATAAATCATGTCATATGACGCGTATGCTTGGAGTAAAAGAAGCACCAGGAATTTTATTATCAAATGTAAAAGGATTAACTGTGAGAGATTTGCCAAACGTGCAAAATTGTTGCGGGTTTGGGGGAACGTTTTCAGTTAAGATGACTCCAATTTCTGAGCAAATGGTAGACGAAAAAGTAGATAGTGTCATGGAAACAGGTGCAGATTATTTAATCGGTGCAGATTGTGGGTGTTTGTTAAACATTGGCGGACGTATTGAGCGTTTAGGAAAAGAAGTAAAAGTAATGCATATTGCTGAGGTACTGAATAGTCGCTCATGAAGGGGGAACATAAGCTATGTCTATGAAAATCAGTGAGAAAAAATTTAATGATCGCGTTGGTGATGGAATTCAAGATTCGTTTATGCGCGGAGCAGTATCTTCTGCACAAACGCGTTTATATACGAATCGCTTAAAAGCTGCAGATGAATTAGGAAACTGGGAAGAGTGGCGTGAACTAGGTGAACAAATTCGTCAACATACGTTAGAAAATCTGGATTATTACTTAATGCAGTTAAGTGAAAATGTATCAAAAAGAGGCGGACACGTGTACTTTGCGAAGACGAAAGAGGAAGCTGCAAAGTATATTCAAGACGTTGCCAAAAAGAAACAAGCGAAAAAAGTAGTAAAATCAAAGTCGATGGTAACAGAAGAAATTAGTATGAACCATGCGCTTGAAGAGATTGGCTGTGAAGTGTTAGAGAGTGACTTAGGAGAGTATATCTTGCAAGTAGATAACGATCCACCTTCACATATTATTGCACCTGCACTTCATAAAAATAGAACGCAAATTCGCGATGTATTTAAAGAAAAGCTAGGCTATGAAAATTCTGATGACCCATATGAAATGACAAAGTTTGTTCGTAAACAACTTCGTGAGAAATTTATGGATGCAGAAATTGGTGTAACTGGTTGTAACTTTGCTGTTGCAAATACTGGATCTCTTTGTTTAGTAACGAATGAAGGTAATGCAGATCTTGTTATGTCAATTCCTAAAACACAAATTGCGGTAATGGGTATGGAACGTATGGTTCCGACAATGGAAGAATTAGATGTTTTAGTTGGTTTACTATGTCGTAGTGCAGTAGGTCAAAAATTAACAAGTTATGTAACAGTAGCAGGACCAATTCAAGAAGAGGAAGTTGATGGACCTGAAGAATTCCATTTAGTGGTTGTTGATAATGGTCGCTCTCCAATTCTTGGATCTGAATTCCGTTCCGTATTACAATGTATTCGTTGCGCTGCTTGTGTTAACGTATGTCCTGTATATCGTCACGTTGGTGGACATTCATATGGATCGATTTACTCAGGACCAATCGGTGCGGTATTAACACCGCTTCTAGGTGGATATGATGATTACAAAGAGCTTCCTTATGCATCTAGTTTATGCGGAGCATGTACAGAAGCTTGTCCAGTAAAAATTCCATTGCATGATTTATTATTAAAACATCGTCAAGTCATCGTTGAGCAAGAAGGTCGTGCACCACTTGCAGAAAAACTAGCGATGAAAATGTTTAGTATGGGTGCTTCTTCAGCTGCTTTATATAAAATGGGTTCAAAAATGGCACCAGCGGCAATGAGTCCATTTACATCTGGTAATCGTGTATCAAAAGGTGTTGGACCACTTAAAAACTGGACGGATATTCGTGAATTCCCAGCTCCAAGTAAAGAACGATTCCGTGATTGGTATAAAGATCATAAGAAAGGCGGGGATAAATAATGACAGGATTAATTCAAAACCGTGATGCTTTTCTAGATAACATTGCAAAAGAACTTGGGCGCGCACGTAAAACAGAAGGTGTAGAGCGTCCAGTATGGAAAAGTAATGTGAATATAGAAACGTTAAAAGATTATTCACAAGAAGAATTACTAGAAGTGTTTAAAAAGCAATGTACAAACATTCATACAACTGTAGTAGAAACGACAAATGACCGTTTAGGTGAAGACCTTCAAAAAGTAATCATGGAAAACGGCGGGGGACCTATTTTATTATCAGCAGATGATCGTTTTGATGCATATGGTTTAACATCTTTATTTAAAGAAGAACTTCCAAAGCGAGACGTTGAAGTAAACGTATGGGATCCAGAGAGAAAAGACGAAAATATGCGTTTAGCTGAAAAAGCGAATATTGGTATTGCATTTAGTGATTATACATTAGCCGAATCTGGTACAATTGTTGTACAAAGTCATAAAGGGCAGGGACGTTCTTTACACTTTTTACCGACTGTATATTTTGCTATTATTCCACGTGAAACACTTGTGCCTCGTATTACACAAGCAGTTCAGGATATGAACTCACGCGTAGAAAATGGGGAGACAGCGGCATCTTGTATTAACTTTATTACAGGGCCAAGTAACTCGGCTGACATTGAGATGAATCTTGTTGTCGGAGTGCATGGACCATTAAAAGCAGTATATTTCATCTTATAAAAGAGGGGAAAGCAGGCCGGAAAATGGCCTGCTTTTTTAGTAGAATAAAGGATAATATGAAGTAGAAGTTCTCTCCTTTTTTTGCTATGTTTTTTTGGAAAGGAGAGGAAGGGATGTTCACTTATTTATATGCACTGTTAGCAGGGATGGTGTTTGGTTCTTTTTTTATGTTAGTTGCGGTGAGGGTTCCATTAGGTGCGTCTATTATTACCCCGCGTTCACATTGTTATTATTGCAAATATGTGCTAAGGCCAAAAGAACTAATCCCCATCATTTCATTTTATATACAAAGAGGCTGTTGTACGAATTGTAAGAGGAAAATTCCAATTATATATGTAGCATTTGAATGTATAACAGGAAGTATATTTCTTCTTACCGTGTATATGATTGGAATAGAACGAGAACTTATTATCATTTTATCCCTTTTTTCGCTACTTCTTATTATTTCAGTTACAGATTACTTATATATGTTAATTCCTGATTGTATTTTAATTTCGTTTGCCGTTTTACTCATTCTCGAAAGTATTTTTGTACAATTAGTTACTTGGACAGATAGTATAGTTGGTAGTGGTGTTATATTCCTTTTGTTATATTGCATGCAAAAGATATATCCAGAAGGGCTTGGCGGAGGAGATATAAAACTACTTTCGTTACTTGGTTTTATAGTAGGAGTGAAGGGAGTTTTTATCGTTTTATTTTTAGCATCTTGTTTTAGTCTTTGTTTTTTCGGGATTGGTATCGTATTAAAACGTATAGAAGTAGGAAAGCCAATTCCATTTGGTCCTTTTATTAGTCTTGGGGCAATGTGTTATGTATTGGCCGCATATTCAAATTAGAGAGGGAGTCAAAAATGAACGTATATATGGATGATCAAAGAAGTTGCCCGTTCGGGTATGTGTCCGCAACTACGGTAGAATGTGCCTTGCAAATGGTTCGGAATTATGATGTGAATATTCTTTCCCTTGATTTTAATATGGGGTGGAGAGCAAAAAATGGACTAGATTTTGTAGAAGCTTTTTGTACAGAGGGATTATATGTGAATGAAATTCACCTTCATACGAATGATGTCATCGGTATGCACAAGATGAAACAGAGAATGGATAAGGGAAAAGAAGAAGGAGAAATTAATCCTCACCTTGTTGTTAAATACGTGGGAAGCTAAAAACTCCAAAGTAAAACTTTGGAGTTTTTAATGTTTCATATGTGCTTGTAAAGGAATAATCTCTTCTTGTTGAGCTGCTGCGATTTCAGTTTCTTCCTGTTGAACTTCAGGTGTTTTCTTTGTTAAGTAGTGGTATACCATACCGACAAATACTGATCCGCCAATAATGTTACCGATTGTAACAGGAATTAAGTTATGAATAGCACCTGAAAAAGAAATTGTCTCAGGATGCGGTGAAACTAAAGATAAAGCAAAGAGTGATAAGTTTGCAATACTATGTTCGTAACCAGATAAGAAGAATGTGAAAACAAGTAGCATCATGACTATTATTTTTGCTGTGTCACCTTTAACCTGAGAAGGTAAGAAACAAGCAAGACATACGAGCCAGTTACATAAAATGGCTTTAAAGAATAACTGCATTGTAGGTGTGTTCATCTTTCCTTCAACGACTTTATTCATTAAGTGACCGTGATCAATTGCTTCAAAAATTCCAGTTGCGTAAAATAGTAAGGCAAAGAATAATGCGCCGGCTAAGTTACCTGCATAACAAGCAACCCAGTTACGTAGTGTATCAGAAATCGTTGTTTCTTTTCTTAAAGTTGCTACAGTAAAGTACATTGTGTTCCCAGTAAACAATTCAGCACCGCCATATATAATAAGTACGAGAGCAATCCCGAAAAACATAGAAGCAGCTAAATAAGTTGCTGGTGAATCTGCAATGTGAAAAAAGTTACCTAATTTAAAACATAGTACAATAATAAAACCGATATAAATACCCGCAAGTGCAGCACGAATGAAATATTGCATTGGGTTTGTATCTAGTATTTTCTTTTTGCTTTTAGCCAGTTTGACAACATAATCTAGTCCTTGTTCTAGCATGAGTAATACGCTCCTTTAGTAAATCTTCTATAAATACTCCTTATATGAATAAAGTACATGGAATTGTTCTCACTTTCAACAAATTTGTGCAATGTTTCACAAAAAGGACATACATACATCAAGAAAACGTTTACAAAAGGTAGTATAATGGAATTTTTTCTGGACATTGAGAGGAAGAAAGAAAAAAGAAAAAGCGCTGTAATTACAGCGCTTTTTCGTCTAAATTCTTTTCTACTTTTACTTCTACTTCTTTTGAGAAGAACCAACCACCAACTGCGATTCCGACTAATACAATCCAGAATGTAAGCTTCCACGGAGTGGATTCTGGGAATGAATGTGGAATTACATTTAATGCAGGGTGTGCTAATGTATAAACTGCTAGCTTCACACCAACCCAACCTACAATTAAGAATGCTGCGGTTTCAAGTCCTGGTTTACGTTTTAAGATTTGTACGAAAGCAGTTGCTGCAAATCGCATAATGATTAATCCGATAAGTCCACCTACAAAGATAACAACGAATTGCCCAGTATCAAGACTACCAATTGTACCTAATCCTGTTTTTGGTAAAGTCATTGCTAGTGCAACAGCAGCTAAAATTGAATCAACTGCGAAGGCGATATCAGCAACCTCAACTTTAAATACAGTCCACCAAAAGTTCTCTTGTTTTTTCTTTGCTTCTTTTTCTTCTGTTTCTTCATCTGTGTTCTTTTTAACATATGTTTTAAATAAGTGATTACCAGCGATAAACATAAGGTAGATGGCACCGATTGCTTGCACTTGCCATACATCGACTAAGAACGAAATCATAAATAACGATCCAAATCGGAAAACAAATGCCCCCGCTAATCCATAAAATAGTGCTTTCTTTCTTTTTTCTTCTGGTAAATGTTTTACCATAATTGCAAGAACAAGAGCGTTATCAGCCGCTAAAATCCCTTCAAGTGCAATTAGGATGAGTAATACCCAACCATACTCCAATAATAATGATACATCCATGTACATTCTCCTCTCATTTCTATAAGTTCTAAATAAGTGAAGAATTTCCCCACTATTTAGTTTCCCCATACTCCTGCCTATTAACTTTGGAAGAATCTGGAAGTGAATGCAAAAAAGACCTCTGCCGTTAATAGGCAAAGGTCTTGCTAGACATATGTAATAAAAAATGCCAACAAAGCCGGAAGAACTAAGTTCTACGTAATGACGACTTTGTTTCCAAGAAATATTCTTGGACGCTACTCCCCTTTGGAGATATGCTATTGTATTCTCATTATATGGATAATTTATACGGTTGTCAACCTGTTAAAATATCTTCATTCGGATATTTTATTTTCAGGTTCTTTTTACGAGCAAATGAAAAAGCCAATGTTAAAGGACCCATTTTCCCGAAAAACATCATAAAGATAATAATAGCTTTTCCGATTATAGTTAAGTGGGGTGTTAAATTCATACTGAGGCCAACAGTCCCAAATGCTGAAAATACTTCGAAAGCACTCATCAATAGAGGAACTCGCTCAGTAATACTCAAAATTAAAATAGCAAAAAAGATAAATGAAATTGAAATAATAGTAATGGTTAATGATTTGACAATGAGAGTATCTTTAATGGATTTTTTAAATACGACAATATCCTCTTGTTGTTGTAAAAATTTAAATACGCCAAAAAATATGATTAAAAATGTTGTTAACTTAATCCCACCACCAGTTGAAGCGCTACCAGCACCAATAAACATAAGGAGCATCATTAATAGGAGAGAAGGTTTTGACAATGTAGAAATATCAACTGTATTAAACCCGGCAGTTCGCGTTGAAATTGCTTGAAAATAAGATGCCAATCCTTCTTCAAATGGGGTAAAACCTCTCATAGAAAGGGAGTTATGGAACTCGAATATAAAAATAAAAAGGGTAGCAATAATGTTGACGATTAGAGTAGAAGAGAGCATAAGTTTTGAATGTAGTGTAAGGTTTTTAAAGTTTTTCTTTCTTTTTACGTCTACGATTACTGTAAAACCAATTCCACCTAAAATGATGAGAGAGGAAATGACGAGATTGACAAGAATGCTATGAGAATGGGACATTAAATTATCGCTCCACACAGAAAAGCCAGCATTGTTAAACGCTGAGATTGAATGGAAAAAACTATAATAGATCCCTTTCATAACCCCATATTTTGGTACCCATTCAAAAGAAAGAATTATAGTAGCGATACATTCGACTGTAAAAGAGAATAAAAATAATGCTTTGGCAAGACGGATGATGCCGCCGATATTCGTTTGATTTAATGCTTGTTGCAGTAAAATCCGATTTTGAAGACCGATTTTTCTTCCGAGCATAATCGCAATTAAGACAGCAAAGCTCATAATGCCAAGCCCGCCAACTTGTATAAGCGTTAAAATGACACATTGTCCAAACAAAGTAAATACTTTTCCAGTATCTACAACACCAAGCCCAGTAACAGTACAAGCGGAAACGGTTGTAAATAAGGCATCGAGCCATGAAATGGACGTTGTCGTAGCAATGGGTAGTTTTAATAAACATGTGCCGACAACTGATAATACAAGAAAAGACAAAGTAAGAACGCGGGGAGGGCTCATGCTAATATTAATCCGTTTCATTTTACAGATCGCTCCTTTCGTTTTGATTAGTATGTGAAAAAGCACCATTATGTATGTTGAAAATAGAAAGAGGCAGAGAATATCTGCCTCTAAGCCATATGTTATATTATTATCCACGTAATTGTTGTTGAGCTAAAGCAACAAGACGTTTTGTTACTTCACCGCCAACTGAACCGTTAGAACGAGATGCTGTATTAGATCCTAAGCTTACACCAAATTCTTGTGCAATTTCATATTTAAATTGTTCAAGTGCTTGTTCTGCACCTGGAACTAATAATTTGTTTGTTTTTACCATGTTGATACACATCCTTATGAGTAGTCCAGTTCAGCTAAGTTCTTATCTAAACTGGTAACGTTATTTTATGTGGAAACGACGTACTCATACGCGGAAGTAATCGGTGCGATTAGAAGTTCTTGGATAGAAAAAAGAGTAGCAAATTTGCTACTCTTTTTTTAGTATTGTCGCTGTTCCTTCCACGACAATATCATCTGATTGATTATATATGTTTGTTTGCAGCGTAATGATTTTTTTATCATCACGCTTCTTAATAACCTCTGCCACAACGCGAAGTGTATCACCGATTTTGACAGGGGCACGGAATGAAACATTTTGGGATAAATAAATCGTATTTTTGCCTGGGAGTTTCGTTCCAAGGATGGTAGAAATAAAACTCGAAACGAGCATACCGTGAGCAATACGTTCTTTAAACATTGTCGTTTTTGCAAAAGAATCTAAAATGTGAATAGGATTCACATCCCCAGTCAATTTTGCAAAATTGATAACATCTTCATCTGTAATTGTTTTTGTAAGGGATGCTTGATCACCGACTTGAATCTCATCATAGCGAAGCTCCGGAACAGTTTGTGCTTCTTGAAATGGATTCATTTTGTCCTCCTTCTTTTCCATATCGAAAAATGTTAGCCATCTTGATGTAGTAGGAGGAAGAAAGAGTTTTGTTTGTGCTGCGGTTAGCTCCCACATTTTTCTTACTTGATGGAAGTAAATAGATTTTTTGAGTTTTCCTCGAACTTTTTTGCGAGTTCCAACTGTTTTGACTTGAACTCTTCCAAAAAACCCTCTAACTGTTTTTGAGCCTCTTCACGTTGTAATTGTTGTTGCTCAATAAATTGTTTTGTTGTTTCTTCAAATTGGCCGCTTGTTTGGGTAAGAATTGACAATGATGTTTTTGTAGGAGAAACAGTAAGCTGATGCATATGAGCAGAAAGTTCCTTCCATTTGTCCTGCCACTCGTTAATTTGATCATTTAAGGAGTTTCCAGTTAATTGTTTCACGTAATCTGTATATTGGTTATTGAACTGAGCAGTGAGTTGTTGTAGTTCTTTTTCTAGTTCATCTACTCCTGATGTTAATTTATGCAAAGCGTCTTGTTGTTGTTTTAATGTTTCTAAAGTAAGTTGCTCTAATTGCTTCCCAGCTGAAGAGAAAAGGGAAAGTGATTGAGACCAGTTTTTCCAAAATGCATCGACTAATTCGTATGGTTTAGTTTCCATTGTTTGACCCCCAAATGTTTTTTTGCATATTGTGAACGCAGATTACTCTGCTGTACCACCAGGTGAAGATGAAGAATCCTTTTCATCCTTTTCTGGAGAAGTAGAAAATGGAAAGAATGCATTGGTGTATAACGTGAAAAACGTTCGCAACATATTTTGATAATGTTCAAAAGAAGTCGCACATGTTGTTAAATATTGCTCTCCATATTCAGTTAAAGAATAAATTCTTTTTGCCGGCCCTCCATCGCTTGTATCCCAAGTAGAAGAAATAAGGTTTTCTTTTTCTAATTTGCGTAGTGTTCTATAAACATTACCTTGGTCAACAGAAGAAAAGCCGATATCCATTAGCATTTGAATAAGTTTGTAACCATGAAGACTCCAGTCTTTTAGACAGAGAAGTAAGAAGGGAACTAAGAAGTTTTTTGGCATGGAGTTTGGTTGTTTCGCTTGGTTGCTCTCCAAACTTTCGCGTTGTTCTGGTTCATTTTGTAGCATGATTGTGCATCACCTCATGAATCAGTTAGATGGAATTTTTTGCTTATAAGTGCAATTTACACCTATCTGTTTTTAAAGTCAACACATTTGTTAGAAAATAGAAAAAAATAAAATATAGACTTGAAGTTTTATTCAGAATATTAGAAAATAGTGAATAGGTTGAATTGTTTCAAAAACGAAAAAGGGAGTGTAGGTAAAGTGATTGATCAAAAATTCGATCCACTACAAGCATGGAAAAATGCTTATGAACAAACCGAAACATTTTGGGGAAAAGCGCTCAATGAAACAATTAAAACAGAAGAATATTCTGCTTGGATGGGCAGCGTTCTAGATTTGAATTTGTTTTATCAAAAAGCATTAAATGATACGACAAAAAACTATTTAGAACAAGTAAATGTGCCGACGAAAGAGGATATCGCAAGAGTGGCTACGCTTGTTATTAACTTAGAAAATAAAGTAGATAACATTGAGGAGTTTCTAGAGGAGAAAGTAGATTCTTTAGGGCAAGCTCCTACATTAAAGCGTGATGTAACGAAAGTAAAACAAGATATTCGTACGCTTGAAACAAAAGTAGATCAAATTTTAGAATTGCTAGAAAAGCAAAATGCAGTACTAGCTAAACTACAAGTACCTGTAAAAGAAGAGGTAAAGCCTGCGAATAAACCAGAAAATAAAAAATGATAAAAGCGCTTGTTTATAACAGATAAAAGAGAGAGGGAGAATCTCTTTTCACGTATAAACAGCGAAACATAATTATATATGGACTCTATAGTATGAGTACCAAAATGATTCATAACAATCGTTCACAAATTCATTTAAGGGGGAAAAGAAATGGTTCAATTAAATGGAAAAGTAGCAATCGTAACAGGTGGAGCAAAAGGAATTGGAAAAGCAATTACAGTAGCATTAGCACAAGAGGGAGCGAAAGTAGTTATTAACTATAATAGCAGTAAAGAAGCAGCTGAAAATTTAGTAAATGAATTAGGAAAAGACGGACATGACGTTTATGCAGTGCAAGCGGATGTTTCTAAAGTAGAAGATGCAAACCGACTTGTAGAAGAAACTGTGAATCATTTTGGTAAAGTTGATATTCTTGTTAATAATGCTGGTATTACAAGAGACCGTACATTCAAAAAGTTAAATCGTGAAGATTGGGAGCGCGTAATTGACGTGAATTTAAGCAGCGTATTTAATACGACAAGTGCGGTTCTTCCATACATAACGGAAGCAGAAGAAGGAAGAATTATTAGCATTTCTTCTATTATTGGTCAAGCAGGTGGATTTGGCCAAACAAACTACTCAGCAGCAAAAGCGGGTATGTTAGGATTTACAAAATCATTAGCGTTAGAACTTGCAAAAACAAATGTCACTGTAAATGCTATTTGCCCAGGATTTATTGATACTGAAATGGTAGCAGAAGTACCAGAAGAAGTACGTCAAAAAATCGTTGCAAAAATCCCGAAAAAACGTTTTGGTCAAGCTGATGAAATTGCAAAAGGTGTAGTATACCTATGCCGTGACGGTGCGTATATCACAGGTCAACAATTAAACATTAACGGCGGATTATATATGTAATGAAGTAAGAAAAAAGTGCATATCCATAGCAGGAATGCACTTCTTTTTTTTAAGAAGGAAATCGACCAAAAAGGAGATAGAAAAATGACTACATTCGCAACAGAATGGGAAAAGCAATTAGAGCTATACCCAGAAGAGTACCGAAAAGCATACCGCCGAGTGAAAAGGGCGAGTGAAATTTTATTACGTGAACCAGAGCCGCAAGTCGGATTAACGCCGAAAGAGGTTATTTGGACGAAGAATAAGACGAAGCTTTATCGCTACATTCCAAAACAAGAAAAAACACAAAGAGTTCCAATTCTGTTAATATATGCTCTTATTAATAAACCATATATTATGGATTTAACTCCTGGAAATAGTTTAGTGGAATATCTAGTGGATCGTGGTTTTGATGTATATATGCTTGATTGGGGCACATTTGGTTTAGAAGATAGTCATTTGAAATTTGATGATTTCGTGTTTGATTATATTGCAAAAGCAGTAAAAAAAGTAATGCGAACTGCAAAATCGGACGAGATTTCTTTACTTGGTTATTGCATGGGTGGAACGCTAACTTCTATTTATGCAGCGCTTCATCCGCACATGCCAATTCGTAATTTAATTTTCATGACAAGTCCTTTTGATTTCTCTGAAACAGGATTGTATGGTCCTTTATTAGATGAGAAATACTTCAATTTAGATAAAGCGGTTGATACATTTGGAAATATTCCGCCAGAAATGATTGATTTCGGAAACAAAATGTTAAAGCCAATTACGAACTTTGTTGGTCCATATGTTGCTCTAGTAGATCGTTCAGAGAATGAACGCTTCGTCGAAAGCTGGAGATTGGTTCAAAAGTGGGTTGGTGATGGTATTCCGTTCCCAGGTGAATCATACAGACAGTGGATTCGTGATTTTTATCAAAATAATAAATTGGTTAAGGGTGAACTCGTTATTCGCGGACAAAAGGTAGATCTTGCAAATATTAAGGCGAATGTCTTAAATATTTCCGGGAAACGTGATCATATCGCTTTGCCATGTCAAGTAGAAGCATTACTAGACCATATTTCTAGCACAGATAAACAATATGTATGTTTACCAACAGGGCATATGTCTATCGTTTACGGTGGAACAGCTGTAAAACAAACATATCCGACGATTGGAAATTGGCTTGAAGAGCGTTCTAATTAAAAATAAAAAATCCAACTAGCCTATGTTAGTTGGATTTTTTTATGAAAAATAACAAAACATAGAAAGGAGAAATTTATATTTTAGGAGTATAATTATGAAACTTATGACAGGTAAGTTGTTTTGGAATACAGGAGTTTCAGTACCTTGTTATCCACCGTTAGGAAATGATATGATATGTGATGTGCTTGTAGTCGGAAGTGGCGAAGCAGGTGCCCATATAGCGTATTCTTTAGCGAAAATAGGTATGAGTGTAATGCTTATTGAAAAAAGAGAAATTGCATGTGGTAGTACATTTGCAAATGTAGGTGTATTACAGTTTCTTCATGATAAATCGTTAACCTCACTTATCCATACATTTGGTGAAGAAACAGGGGTACGAGCATATAAACTGTGTTACGAAGCGTTACGGACAATGGAGAAAGTGGTACCTACTCTCGATATTGATCCCTATTTTATTCCGAGAAGTAGTTTATATTATGCAAGTAAAAGTGAGGATGTCTCATTTTTACAAGAGGAGTACAATACGTTACAGAATTATGGATTTCCTGTTGAGTATTTTACAGAATCTGATATTAAGAAACGTTATCCTTTCATAAAACAAGCGGCATTATATACACACGGTGATGCCGAGGTGAATCCGTATTTATTAGCGCACAGTCTTTTGCATAAAGCAAATCAAATGGGAGCTAATATATATGAACATACAGAGGCAATACATATAAAAAAACGTAAAAATGATTTAATTTGTTACACGAAAACAGGAAATCAAATTGTAGCAAAGAATATTATTATGGCGACAGGTTATGAAGCGCTTTTTGGAAAGAAAGAAAGAAAAAATACAACAGTAGACACCTCTTATGCAATTGTAACAAATGAAATAGATCAGTTTGAAGGCTGGCATGAGCGATCGTTAATTTGGGAAACGGCACGGCCCTACTTATATTTTCGAACGTATCGAAACCGCATTATTGTAGGCGGATTAGATGAAGCGCTGCAAATTCAAACAATTGGTGATACGAAATTATTGCATAAGCGTGATATCCTTATTAATATTGTAAAAGAGATGTTCCCGCAGTATAAAAATATACAGGCAGACTACTATTGGGCAGCCGCGTTTGGTGGTACTCATGATGGTCTCCCCATTTTAAAAGAAGACGAAAAGATACATAATTTGTTTTACGCATTGCCGTATGGAGGTAATGGAACTGTATATGGAATGGTCTTTGCCAAATTATTTGAGCAGTTATTTACAAATAAAGAAAGTAAAGATTTTTCTTTATTTAATCGATAGAAAAAAGGTAGCGAAGTGATGGAATGAGAGATATAAAAAAGTTTTTACAAAAATTACGTCCTGTACAACTCATCGTTTTGTTTTATTTGTTAGCAGTAGTTGTATCGGTGATATTGCTTAGTTTACCGTTTGTTACGAAGCCTGGTGTGAAATGGACATTTATAGATGCGCTTTTTACATCGGTTAGTGCGGTAAGCGTTACGGGACTGTCTGTTATTACGATTTCAGATACGTTTACTACAGCAGGAATTATTGTTTTAGCCCTTATTCTACAATTAGGCGGCTTAGGAATTATGGCGCTTGGTACATTTGTTTGGATCATTACGGGGAAAAAGATTGGTTTGCAAAGAAGAAGATTAATTATGGCAGACCATAATCAAGGGAATTTATCGGGTCTTGTAGAATTGATGCGTTCTATTTTGATTGTAATTATTTCAATAGAACTTATTGGAGCAATCCTATTAGGTACAAGATTTTTACTTTACTTTCCGACTTGGAAAGAAGCTTATTTTCACGGTTTCTTTGCAGCTGTTAGTGCGACTACGAACGGCGGATTTGATTTAACAGGACAATCATTAATTCCTTATAAAAAAGATTATATTGTTCAAATGATTCATATGTTACTAATTATTTTAGGAGCGATTGGTTTCCCTGTGCTAATGGAAGTGAAACAATTCCTTAGTAAAAGGAGACAACAATTATTCCGTTTTTCATTATTTACAAAATTGACGACAACAACATTTTTTGCACTCGTTGTTGTTGGTACAATTATGATTTTTTTACTGGAGAGAAATCATTTTTTAGTAGGAAAGTCATGGCATGAAACTGTATTTTATACATTATTCCAATCTGTGACGACGCGAAGTGGTGGACTTGCTACGATGGATATACGTGAATTGTCACAACCGACGCTTTTATTTATGAGTATATTAATGTTTATAGGGGCATCTCCAAGTTCGGTTGGGGGCGGAATACGTACAACAACATTTGCTGTTAGTATATTGTCACTATATACCTTTGCAAGGGGTGGTAGAACAGTTAGAGTCTTCAAACGTCAGCTACATGAAGAGGATGTACTGAAAGCATCTGTCGTTATGACGATGGGGATTTTGTTATGTGCTACTGCGCTATTCATTTTATCTATTACGGAAAATGTACCGCTTATGAGCTTAATTGTTGAAGTTTGTTCTGCTTTCGGAACGACGGGACTATCAACAGGTGTTACGCCTGATTTAACAACTGTTGGGAAACTTGTACTTATTGTGCTTATGTTTATCGGACGCGTTGGTATTTTAACATTTATTTTAGCTAGTGGTGGAAGGGAACAACCACCTCGCTATAAATACCCGAAAGAGCGGATTATTATTGGATAGTATGAAACCATTCTACCTACGTTAGGTAGAATGGTTTTTTAGTCGTTAATTCCAAATTGTGGATGCATAAAAGCTTCATTTTTATTATCCGCTTCGTTTTTTAGCAACTCTTGATTTTCTTCTGAAATCCACCCAATATCATTTGTAGGATGGATCCACTCATCGCCAGCCATAATGGCAGGATCTATTTTATCACTCCAATTGTTAAGTGGACTGTTCTCGGAATTATATTTACTGTCTCCAATTACAACATCATATTGATTCACAAAAGGTTGTTGCATCGTTTTTCCTGTTCCTTTAAAAGATGGAAAATTCATTTGATGCGGGAGCGTTTCGTCTAAAATTGGTGATTGAATCTTTTCTTTTTTCTTCAAAATTATCGCTCCTTTTTATAATGATTTCTTCATACGTAGTATTTCCATCTAACGCCTCTTATGTACTTGTTAACACTTGCCAGTAATAATTATTTTAAGTTGTTTCAAACTAGAGTAGAAAGTGATTTCTTGAGAGCAGGTGAATGTATTGGTAAAAAGAAAAGTGAAACAAAATGCGGCAATCAATAATAATAAAACTCCGAAAGAAAGCTTACCAGATGCAGAATTTGCATTAGAGTATGAAGGAGAAAATAGCGCAAAGTATGCTAATCGTAATTCAAAAAAAGGGAAACAAAAATGAGGCGTTTTTTACAAACGCCTCATTTTTTTGTGGGATTATAAAGGTTTTTTTAATTATTTGTAAATTTAGTGTTTTCTATTAGCAGAAAAATGCGAAAAAACATAGAAGTAGCAACGTATTACACAAAAACAAACAACAAACAAAAGATTAATGTTGGTTTAATACTGCTTTTACACTAGTTGTTTATATTTGAGTTGTACATAAGATTTGTAAAAGGAGAGAGAAACAGTGAAAAAAACAATCTTTAAAGCTGTAGCGACTGGAATGGTATTTTCGTTATTAATGGGGTGTGGTGCAAAGAAGGAAGAAAGTGCTGGAGCGAAAGTGAAAGATGACAAATTATCTGGATCATTAACTGTTTACACAGCAATTGAAGAAGAGCTTGTACCAATTTATCTTGATTCCTTTAAAAAGAAATATCCTGATGTGAAATTGAACATTGTACGTGATTCAACAGGAGTTATTACTGCGAAATTGCTAGCTGAAGGGAAAAATACACAAGCAGATGTTGTATGGGGAACTGCGGCATCAAGTCTATTAGCTTTAGATAAAAAAGATATGTTAAAAGGATACTCTCCAAAAGGAGCAGATCGTGTTCTTCCGCAATTTAAAGATGATAAGCAACCTGAAAAATGGGTAGGAAATACTGCATTTATGACGGGGATTGCTGTAAATAAAGAAGAGTTAAAGAAGAAAAATTTACCGATGCCAGAATCATATGAAGATTTAACGAAACCAGAGTATAAAGGAACACTTGTTATGCCACATCCAGCATCATCTGGAACAGGATTTTTAACAGTTTCTGCATGGCTACAAATCATGGGTGAAGATAAAGGCTGGGATTACATGAAGAAACTTCATGATAATATGGCAAGTTATACGCATTCAGGATCAAAACCAGCGAAATTAGCAGGAGCAGGTGAATATCCAGTCGGTGTATCAATGGTTTATAGTGCTTTAAAAGAGAAACAAAAAGGTGCACCAGTTGAAGTTGTACTGCCGAAAGAAGGATTAGGGTGGGAAGTAGAAGCGAACGCACTTATTAAGAAAGATAATGCGAAAAATGATAAATTAGCACAAGCATTTTTAGATTGGGCAATTACTGATGATGTAATGAAGTTATACTTTGAGAAAAATGGATTTGCGACAATTAAAAATGATTATAAACTTCCAGAGGGATTCCCGAAAGATGTTACTGAAAAATTATATAAAAAGAATGACTTTAAATGGGCAGCAGAAAATCGTGACAAAATTTTAGAAAAATGGGAAAAAGAGTTTGGCCAAAAAGCAGAACCGAAAAAGTAAGTGAGTGGGAGAGAGAAAAATGAGCGAATATTTATCAATTCAACACATTCAAAAACAGTTTGATGCATTTACAGCGTTAAAAGATATTTCTTTTACTGTGAACAAAAATGAGTTTGTTTGTTTATTAGGCCCGAGTGGCTGTGGGAAAACGACGTTGCTTCGCATTTTAGCGGGACTAGAGGAACCAACGACTGGCAGTATAGCTGTGAATGGAAAAGATATTACAGCATTGCCTCCTGGAAAGAGAAACTTCGGAATGGTTTTCCAATCGTATGCTTTATTTCCGAATTTAACAGCACTTGAAAATATTGAATACGGCTTAAAGACAAAAAAATATGGGAAAGCAGAAGTGAAAGAGAAAGCGCTAGATGCGTTAAAACTTGTAGATTTGCTGAATGTAAAAGATAAATATCCTGCTCAAATGTCTGGTGGACAACAGCAGCGAGTAGCACTTGCACGTGCGCTCGCTCTGTCTCCAGATATTTTGTTACTCGATGAGCCGTTATCAGCTTTAGATGCAAAAGTGCGTGAAAAATTACGTAGGGAAATGCGTGATTTGCAAGAGAAAATAGGAGTAACGACGATTATGGTAACGCATGATCAAGAAGAGGCATTAACGATGGCTGATAAAATTGTTGTAATGAATCATGCGGAAATTATGCAGATTGGAACACCAGAGGAGATTTATCAAAGACCAGCCAATCCGTTTGTGGCAGATTTTATTGGTTCTATTAATTTCTTTTCGAAAAATAACGAAGAACATGCAATTCGTCCTGAACATGTAACAATTGTACAAAAGGACGGTATTAAAACAGTTGTGGAAAGTATGGAATTTCGCGGATCTGTATATCGGACGGAAGTGCGAGTCTTAGAAGAAAACACACACCTTTATAATGAGAAAATTGTAGTGGATATATTAGCATCAGAAGTAGAAGCAACGGCTATTAGAAAAGGAAAGCCGATTCAAATCTCTTTCTCAGAAAATCATATGTTGTCATATGGAAAGAAGGTCATTGTATAGATGGAGATGTTAGAAAACTATAAGGTAGAAAGTACGAAAAAAAAGATTAAGAGAAGTATAGGGAAAGAGGAATGGATCCAACGGCTCGTAATTATCGGTATGATTTTTTCTTTCCTTATCATACTTGTATTACCGCTATTACAACTATTTACACAAGCTTTTTATAATAAAGATGGAGTTTTCGTTGGTTTAGCGAATTTCAGTAAATATTTCACAACACCAACTTTAGTTCAGTCTTTACAAAATACAGTATGGATTTCGGGCGCAACAACAATTATTTCAGTTGCAATCGCATTCGTTTACGCATATGCAATTGCCCGTACGAATGTTTTTGGAAAGCGTGTATTTCAGTATGTAGCGTTATTACCATTGTTCGCACCAACGATGATGCACGGTATAGCACTTACATATTTATTTGGTAATCAAGGGCTAGTAACGAAAGGAATGTTTGGTTTATTTGAAGGTATACAAATCCCTTTATATGGACCAATAGGAATTGTAATAGCTGAAGTTATGTATACATTTCCACAAGCCTTTCTTATATTGCTAATTGCCTTCCAAGGATCTGATTATCGTTTATATGAAGCTTCTAATATGTTAGGGGCGAGTAAAACAAAGCAATTTTTCACGGTTACTTTACCTAGTGTAAAGTACGGATTAATTAGTGCAATGTTTGTTGTGTTTACACTTAGTTTTACTGATTTTGGGGCACCAAAAATTGTTGGTGGTCAATATAATGTGCTTGCTACTGACGTATACAAACAAGTAATTGGACAGCAAAATATGCCGATGGGTGCAACTGTCGGAATGATTTTATTAATCCCAGCTATATTCGCATTTGTAGTTGATCGTATTACGCAAAGAAAGCAGGCGAATTTCTTATCTTCAAAAGCAGTACCATACAGAATAATAGCTAATAAGAAAAGAGATGTAATCTCATTCATATATTGTAGTGTGATTACACTTATGATCATTCTATTATTTGTTGCAGTTGGTATTGCTGCAAGTGTGAAAGTATGGCCATATAATATGAGTTTTACATTTGAGCATTTTAATTTTTCAAGTTTAACAGGAGATGGACTTGAAGCATTTAAAAATAGCGTAATTGTTTCAGCAGTTACAGCAGTTATTGGGGCGATTTTAACATTTGTATTCGCATATGCAATTGAGAAAATAGACCAGCTACAATTTTTCAGAAAAACAGGTTACTTTTTCTCTATAGTGCCGTTAGCGATACCAGGTTTAGTACTCGGATTAGGATATGTCTTTTTCTTTAGTCAACCAACGATTCAAATTCTTGGACTATCAGTAACGAATCCGTTTCATTCTTTATACGGAACAATCGCTGTATTAGTACTAGTAAATATCATTCATTTTTATTCTGTAACATTTGTCACGGCAACGACTGCTTTAAAGAAATTAGACCGAGAGTTTGAGCTTGTTTCGCAGTCGATGGGTATTCCGTTTTATAAAACATTCTTCCGAGTAACAGTACCAATGTGTTTACCAGCAATTTTAGAAATGGTAATGTACTACTTCGTAAATTCAATGGTAACTGTATCGGCAGTTGTATTCCTATATGCAGCTGATTTTAAACTAGCTGCCGTATCAATCGTAAATATGGATGATGCAGGAAATGTAGCACCAGCAGCTGCAATGAGTGTACTTATTGTTGTTACAAATATTGTAGTGAGAGTTGTATATGAATGGGGAACGAAAGCACTTCGTAACCGAACTTCACAATGGCAAAAAAGATAAGTAAGAAGGGTGATGGACAGAATGAAAATTGAAGCAGTTATTTTTGATTGGGCAGGTACGACGGTTGATTACGGATGTTTTGCACCGCTAGAAGTATTCATGAAGATTTTTCAAAAACGTGGCGTTGAAATTACAGCAGCAGAAGCACGTAAGCCAATGGGATTATTAAAAATAGATCATGTAAGGGCACTAACAGAAATGCCTCGTATTGCGGATGAGTGGAAGCGTGTCTTCGGTCAATTACCAACAGAAGCAGACATCCATGAGATGTATGAAGAGTTTGAAGAAATTCTCTTTTCTATTTTACCAAGTTATGCTACGCCGATTGATGAGGTAAAAGAAGTAATCGCTTCTTTACGTGAGAGAGGCATTAAAATCGGTTCAACAACGGGCTATACGAGAGAAATGATGGAAATTGTAGCAAAGGAAGCAGCGTTACAAGGATATAAACCTGATTTTCTTGTTACGCCAGATGATGTTCCAGCAGGCCGCCCATACCCATGGATGTGCTATAAAAATGCAATGGAACTTGGTGTGTATCCGATGAACCATATGATAAAGGTAGGGGACACAGTATCAGATATGAAAGAAGGTAGAAATGCTGGAATGTGGACAGTTGGTGTAATTCTTGGAAGTAGTGAGCTCGGTTTAACGGAAGAGGAAGTGGAGAGTATGGATTCGGTAGAGCTTCGTGAAAAAATAGAAATAGTTCGTAATCGGTTTGTTGAAAATGGGGCTCATTTTACGATTGAAACGATGCAGGAGCTCGAAAACGTAATGGAACATATCGAGAAACAAGAACTTATTATTTCATAAAAGGGGTACGGGATCATGAATGAAAATCACTACTTATTATTAACACCAGGACCATTAACGACAACAAAATCAGTAAAAGAAGTTATGCTATACGATTGGTGTACGTGGGATGTTGAATATAATACGATGGTGCAAGAAGTAAGAGCTAAACTTGTATCGTTAGCGACGAAGGAAGAAGAGAAATATACAACAGTGTTAATGCAAGGAAGCGGTACGTTTTCAGTTGAAGCAGTAATTGGCTCTGTTATTCAGGGAAATGGGAAGCTTCTCGTTTGTACAAATGGTGCGTACGGTAAGCGCATTGTACAAATGGCAGAGATGTTACAGATTGATGTAGTGGTCAGCCAAACAGAAGAGTGGGAACCTACTAATATTGTAGAAGTAGAAAAGTTATTGGAAGAAGATAAAGAGATTACGCATATTGCAGTTGTTCATTGTGAAACAACGACAGGCATTATAAATCCAATTGTAGATGTATGTAAATTAGGAAAGCAGTATGGAAAGGTTACAATTGTTGATGCGATGAGTAGTTTCGGCGGGATTGAAATAGACATTGCTGATTTACAAATTGATTTTTTAATTAGTAGTGCGAATAAGTGTATTCAAGGGGTTCCTGGATTCGGATTTGTAATCGCAAAACGTGATGAATTATTGAAGTGTAAAGGGCAAGGACGCTCTTTATCTCTTGATTTATATGATCAGTGGGAAACGATGGAAAAACAAAATGGGAAATGGCGTTTTACTTCACCTACACATGTTGTACATGCTTTTTATCAAGCGCTACTTGAGTTAGAAAAAGAAGGTGGAGTAAGAGCACGTTACAATCGATATTACAACAATCAAAAACTACTAGTGAATAGAATGGGAGAAATCGGATTTAAGCCACTAGTAGATAAGAAATATCAATCTCCTATTATTACATCTTTCATTTATCCAAAAGAGGGGTTTGAGTTTCAACAGTTATATAACGAATTAAAGCGTTATGGATTTGTTATTTACCCTGGGAAAATTTCGAAAGTAGATACGTTCCGCATTGGAAATATCGGTGATGTACATGAAGAAGATATTAATCGCTTAGTTGATAGTATTGCTAAAGGAGTTGTTATTGGGTGAAAGTATTTTGCTTAGGTGGAGCAGGTAAAATTTGTCGTGAAGCTATTTTGGATTTAGTTCAATTTTCATCTTTTGAGACGATTACTGTAGCCGATTTTAACGAGGAAGAAGGCCGTAAAGTAGTAGAATGGCTCAACGATCCTCGTGTTGATTTTGTAAAAGTAGATGTAACGAATCACGAGGATACGGTTGCAAAAATGAAAGGTTATGACATTGTATTGGATGGTACGACGATAAAGCTAAACAGATTGTCGACTCGCTGTATTGCAGAAGCAGGCTGCCACGGTGTGAACTTAAATGGATTTGGTGAAGAAAATGAATCGCATGCTATATTTGTTCAAAATGAAAAAACATGTTTGCCTGGGTTTGGCATGACGCCAGGTGTAACGCAAATGATGGCAATGCATGCAGCAAATCAACTGGATACTGTAGAGTCTGTCCGCGTAAGTCACGGTTCGTATCGTCCGATTGCTTTTTCTGCTTCAATTACAGAGACAACGACATATGAATATGATCCACATTTACCATCGCGTACAGTGTATGAAGATGGTGAATTTAAACAAGTACTTCCGTTTGCGCGTCCGAGAGAAATAGAATTGCCAGCGCCTTATGGTAAGGAAACGCAGTATATCATTCCGCATTCTGAAACGATTACGTTAGCAAAGGCACTAGAAAATAAAGGTGTCAAACTGATAGAGACGAGAGGAACTTGGCCGAAGCAAAATATGCAACTTGTACGTGCTTTATATGATTACGGCATATTGCGTAATGATCAGATTGAAATAAACGGGAAAGAAATAGGCATTATGGATTGTATTTCGCAGTATTTATTGCAATCGAAAGAAGGACAAGAAACAGAGCTTTATGGTTATGCACTTCATGTAGAAGTAATAGGTATGAAAAATAATGAGAAGCAAAGACATGTGTTATATCATACACATCCGTTATCTGATGGTTCTGTTGTAGGATGGGAAAAATTAAGGGCGTATACGAGAAACGTCGGTATTCCATTTGGGATTGCTGCAGAGTTAATTGCAACTGGAAATGTAAGTAGGGTGGGTGTTGTTACGCCTGAAGAAGCTTTTGAAAATCCACAATTAATTTTTGATGAACTAGCAAAGCGCGGTATTCATATTCATGAAGAAGTTTCTACTTATAAAGAAAATTATAACTTTGTATAAGCAAGGAAGCTTATGAGGGAGATATAAATGAGGTGAATCTATGTCTGTAGTAGGAGAAGAAAGAAAGCGAACCATTCTTGAAAAGGTAGAATTTAAAGGAAAAGTAAAGGTTTCAGAATTGGCGAGAGAATTTGCTGTATCAACAGAAACGATTCGTCGATATTTAGAAGAATTAGATCGTGAAAAGAAGCTGAAAAAAGTGTATGGTGGAGCTGTTCAACTTCCAGGCGCTGGGGTAGAGGCGCCAATGTTAGAAAGAGAAATGTTACATATAGAAGAGAAGAAAAGAATTGGTTATAAAGCAGCGACATTTGTAGAAGATGGTGATGTCATTGCAATTGATGATGGAAGTACACCGCTTCAAATGGTTCCATACCTTGTTCATCGTAAAAACTTAACGATTGTAACAAGTTCATTTCCAGTCGCAACACAATTAATTTCTTCTATTAATAAAAAGATGTTTCACGGTGAAGTTTTATTTATAGGTGGAAAAGTATCTCCAAAGCATTCGCGTGTATCAGGGTCTATTTCTCAGCAAGTAATACAGCAATTCCATTTTCATAAAGCGTTCGTTTCGATTGATGGGTTATTACCTAGTTTTGGAGTTTCCAGCTTTGAATTAGAGAAAGCGAAATTGTCAGAGGCGATGATGAAATTAGCTGAGAAGACATATATTTTATGTGATCATACGAAGGTAGGCGTGAAAGGGAATTATCGTATAGCAGCATTTTCACGTATTCAACATGTAATTTGTGATAAAAAAATGCCATATAGTTTTGAAGAAGAACTTATGAAGCATAATATTCAGTGGACAGTTTGTTAAATAAAGTGAAAGTGCCTAAACTCCCGCCTAATTTTTAGGAGGGAGTTTTATTGTCTGCAAATCGTAAAATAAAAGATTTGCATTTATGCAAAAAGTGGACACATTTTCTCATCTCTTTCATATAATTTACCAATACAAAAAAAGTTGGTCGAAGGAAAGAAGGGAGAACATGTCAGAACGAATATATAATAAACTTGTATTGTACGCGAATATTTTGCAAAAAATTGGTGTCATCAATGAGAAGGAAAAAAGTGAAATTCTTCATACGATAGGTAAAAAAGCCCTTTGAATAAAGGGCTTTTTATTTTTTATCTTTAAAAATATAAATTTAATGTAATATTCTCATTGACAATGATAATGATATTCATTATCATTTATTTGTGGGTAATTGATAAGGGTTATCAATTATAAAAAATTGTATATGATAGGGGATATTATTTTGAAAAAAAATTATATGAAGGCGCTAGTAGTAGCGACAACATTAGCAATTCCATTTGCTACGTATTCTACTCCAGCATTAGCGGCATTAAAAGTTGAAGCAAATCAATCGGTAGCAGCAGCGAGTGATCGCACGTATGATACTGAAATTAAAATATATAAGGACCAAAAAGACGAGCCATCTATGGTTTCTCAATATATAAAAGATCCTAAAGTAACGATTGCAGCTGGCAAAAAAATTGTCACTGTAACAATGCAAGATAGCGATTATTTTCAATATCTTAGAATAGAAGATAAAAACCAGCCTGGTGTATTTCATGATGTGAAGGTTTTGTCAGAAGATAAGAGGAAGAATGGAACGAAAGTAGTTCAATTTGAAATTGGCGAGTTTGAGAAGAAGCACAATATGCAAATGCATATACTTATTCCAGCTATTGGATATGATCACAAATATCAAGTTCAATTTGAAATTAAAGATCCAACTGTAGGTAACAAAGAAACAGAGAAACCAGATGATAACTCTAATTCAGGAAATACGGAAACGGATAATCCAGTTGATAATCAAAATATGATAACAGATAACAAATTAAGAGAGCTTGTTAATAAAAAAGTATTTAATAGAAAAGATTTAAATACACCAATTACGAAAGAAGATTTATTACAAGTAAAGGATTTGTTTTTAAATACAAATGAGATACTTGATTATAGTGCATTAAAATATATGCCAAATTTAAAATCTTTAACAGTTGCGAATGCGAAGATAAAAGACCCGTCGTTCTTTGCGAACTTAAAGCAATTAAATCATTTAGCTTTGCGTGGTAATGAATTTGCAGATGTAACGCCACTTGTTAAGATGGATAATTTAGAATCTCTTGATTTAAGTAATAATAAAATTACAAACGTTGCACCACTAACTGAAATGAAAAATGTAAAAAGTTTATATCTATCAGGCAACCAAATAGAAGATGTAACAGCATTAGCGAAAATGGAACAACTAGATTACTTGAATTTAGCAAATAATAAAATTAAGAACGTTGCTCCATTAAGCGCTTTAAAAAATGTAACATACTTAACTTTAGCAGGTAATCAAATTGAAGATATTAAAGCGTTATATTCATTACCTTTAACAGACTTAGTATTAACACGTAATAAAGTTAAAGATTTATCTGGCATTGAGCAAATGAAGCAATTAGAAGAATTGTGGATCGGGAAAAATGAAATAAAAGATGTTACTCCTCTAAGTAAGATGACACAGTTAAAACAATTACACTTACCTAACAATGAGTTAAAGGATATTACTCCATTATCAAGTTTAGTAAACTTACAAAAGCTTGATTTAGAAGCGAATTATATTTCAGACTTATCACCAGTTAGTAATTTAAAAAAATTAGTATTTCTAAGTTTTGTTGCAAATGAAATCCGTGATGTCCGACCAGTTATAGAACTAAGTAAGACGGCTTATATTAATGTCCAAAATCAAAAAGTATTTTTAGAGGAAACAGAAGTAAATAAAGAAGTAAAAGTACCTATATATGAAAAAGATGGTGAGATTTCTACGAAAATCCGTCTGAAGAGCGATAATGGTACGTATAGTAATGGTGTAGTGAAATGGAGTACACCAGGTGAGAAAGTATATGAATTTGGTGTGAAAGATCCATTCGCGGATACAGGAATCTTCTTTACAGGATCTGTTATTCAAAATGTAGTAGAAAGTAAAGACGGTAATACATCTAAAGAAGATGAGAAAACAGAAGTGGTAGAATTTAAAGATGTACCAAAGGGACATTGGTCAGAAGAAGCAATTAATTACTTAGCGAAAGAAAAATTATTTATAGGCTATGGAAATGGTGAATTTGGATTTGGTGATAACATTACTCGTGGACAAGTAGCACTTCTAATACAAAGGTATTTAAAATTAGAAAATAATCTAGAACAAAAAACGGCATTTACAGATACGAAAGGAAATATGTATGAAACGGCTATTGATGCAGTGGTTCAAGCTGGAATTATGACAGGCTATGGAAATGGTATGTTCCGTCCAGATGGAGTATTAACTCGATATGAAATGTCAGTAGTACTACAAAGAGTATTTCAGTTAAAAGAAAATGAAAATAGTGCAGAGAATTTTAAAGATGTACCAAATGGCCATTGGGCGAAAGGATATGTGAAAGCTTTAGTGGATAATAAAATATCAAAAGGCGACGGGGAAGGGAATTTTTTAGGAGATAATTTCGTAACACGTGAACAATACGCACAGTTTTTGTATAATGCAATAAAGAAATAAAGTGAAACTTTATTCAGTGGGGGTTTTGTTCATTCCCTACTGATTAGTAGCCCTCACCAATCGGGCTGCCCGTTAATGCGGAATAAAAAATGAGGAAAATACGCTATTCTTTAATTAAAGAATAGCGTATTTTTTATGTGCAAAATGAAATAGATAGGAGTATAGACATATGAATAGCCTATTTTAAAGAAGAACCACGAAACTATATTGACAAAAAAGCGTTCTCATGTGATAATTCAATTAAATTTTTAGAATAATCAAAAAATATTCCTTTTACATAGAAAGGATTCGAACCTTATATGAATATTATGTCGGGGGTGACGAAATGTTATTTTTTCTGAAGAAATGGAATGAATTAAAAGATGTGAAATCTGAATTGGCACTTCGTGATTGGTTTTATGGTACCAAAATTAGCTTATCGCTATGTACGTCAAAAGAGCCGTTAACATTTTTAGTAAATGTTGAGGGAAGAGATAAAGGGCTATTTTCGGAAGAAGATTTTATTGTCGTAAATTGCATGTGCGAGTCAGTATTTGAAAATGAAGAAAAACCAGCTGCAGAGTCATTTATGCATGCGGATATTTATAAAAAAAGTAGTGCAGGATGTATTTTACAAGTGCAGACTGTAGATAGTCATTTAATATCAGAGTTATATGGGGAAGAAGGAGAAGTAACGTTCGATAAACGCAGTGTGGAGCGTGTTTTCGGAAAAGAAGGTATAACAGAAATGACAATTCCAATTGTAGAAGATGAAAAAAAATTCGCTGATTTATTAGAAAGCAATGTTCCGAATTTCATTGAAGGTGGAGGAGTAGTTCTTGTTCATAATTACGGCATGATTGTGTGGGGAAAAACGCCAGAAGAAGCGAAAAAATGGCTAGAGGGTATAGAATATTTAATGAACTATCATGTAAAGTTATTAATGATTAAGGGTGCAAGGAGCTCTGTTATATAAAAATGGATGTGATATGGCTACAAGTTAATAAACAAATGAAAGCGTTTTAAAAATAATTTCACTCATAAAATATAGGTCTCCTTATTATATATAGATTACATGTTGACATGTAAGGAGGAACATATTTTGCGAGTTAAATATCATTTTCTGCCAAAGCAGCAAGTAACATTTTGCAAGATAAATGATTCTGGTGAAGAGGCACTGCAAATGATGAACGAAACGGGATTTCGAGCCATCCCGGTATTAGCAGAAGATGAGAAGAAATTCACGGGGATTATTTATAAAGTAGATTTATTAGAAAAAAAATGCAATAGCGGATTAGAGCATGTAAGTGCAGGGGATATGCTTGATGATTCCAATGCATTTATTTTTGAAAAGGATTCATTCTTCAGAGCTTTTTATGTAATTCGTCGGCTTCCGTTTTTAGCCGTGCTAAATGATTATAATGAATTTGTCGGTATGTTAACGCATTCGAATATATTTGATGTTATTGAAGATTCATTTGGTATGCGAACAGGTGGTTATATATTAACAATTGCAACACAAGATTGTAAGGGAACGATTAAAGAGCTTGGGACATTGTTAAAAGCATATAATATCGGTGGCCTATTTACGTTAGATAACGGTGATCAATATATCCGCCGCGTTATTGTAAATATATCAGATGAGTTAGATGAAACAAGATTAAAGCAATTAATCGGAAAAATAGAGAAAAAAGGATTCAGAGTGAGTCATGTAGATTATATTTAAGTTAAAAAAAGTACCTATCTGTTATATATAGATAGGTACTTTTTTGTCCCGCCATTTGTGGGCAGTAAAATCCGCGCTTCAAAATTCAGCGCAAGTAAAGAAGTTAAGTGGGGGGACGGATTGCCCATAAAAGCCCAATTGGTGAGGGCTGATTAAAGTTTTACTTTATGTGAGTAATGAACTTTATTTTGAAACAGGAGGCGGGGATAATGCTAGATCAGATAAGAAAATAAAGTCTGCATGCTCACGAATTTTAGGGATAGAAGTTTCAATAACGCGTGATGTAATTTCACCTGGAGGGCCCACATGCCCGATAGCTACCATAATAGGTTTTTCTTGAATTTTTTTGATGAGTAATTGGGCTTGTTTTGAAATATGTCCTGCTGTATACACATCATCAAAAAATAGTTGGTTTTCAATAATAGGAACTCCTAATTCTTTTCCGATTTTTGGGACGACACTATTAGGATTCGTTTTACTATCTAAGTAAAATAAACCGTGTTTTTTACAAGCAGCAAGTATAAGGCGAACAATTCTTTCATCCGCTGTTACTTTTGACCCCATATGATTGTTCATTCCAATTGCATGCGGTACTTCTTGAATCGCTTGTTCAAGTCGGTTGTTTATTTCTTCATCGCTTAAATCAGTTGTAATTGCTTTCGGCCCAAGCCATTCTTTTTTACCTTTTATAGGTTCCATTGGCATATGTATAATAACTTCATGGCCTTTCTTATGGGCAGCTATTGCATCTTCTTTTGTGGAAGGAAGAAAAGGCATAACAGCAACAGTGAGTGGAATGGGAAGTGATAACATTTGATTAGTCCCCTTCATATTATTTCCGAAATCATCAATGACAATAGCAACTTTATTCGTATGAGCATTTGCTTGAATAGGAAATAAGAAGGACGGTAAAAACAAAACAATGATGAATAATGCAATCGTATATTTTCGCATATAAATATTTCCTTTCTATTGTTATCCCGCTATTTGTGGGGAGTAAGACTCCCACCTCAACATTGGGCTGGATAGGTGGGAGATTCACTGCCTACCCGATTGGTGAATGCTAATAATCAGTGGGGGCTGAACAAAAAACACTGATTAAAGTTTCACTTTATCAATCATCATTATGTTTTGCTTTTTTATATAAATTAAACAAAAAATGTCGAAGAAAAGTAGGTGGAAAATTAAGAATCCACGGTTTACGTAGCATTTATAAAAAAACAAGATGAAAAAAATGTCTATTATTGCGAATGTATTTACAAAGATAGAATAATTTGTAATAATTCTCAAAGTGAGGGTAAAGATTTGTAAATTACAGGGAGAAAATGTTAAAATTTCTGATTCTTCAAATTTGCATATGATTAAGTAGTTAAAAAAGTCAATGGAGAAGTGAAGTTAAGAGCATGGAAGTATAATAAGGGGGATATGGATGTTTACTGTAAAAAGGAAGTACACATTAGAAAAGCTTTCACGTGATATTCATATGAAACGTGAAGAAATGATTCAACTAGGATTAACAAGTGGGCTAAATAGCAGGGAGACAATTCAAGTTAGTCAAGAATTGGACAAGCTTATTTTACAATATCAATGTTATAAAGAAAAACAAACACCGAAATGGTTTTCAATTATAAAAATACCTATTTTCCAAATCGGGTATGAAGGAAAATCAAATAATTTTTGGCGAATGCTTGTGGCTGGTTTTATGAAATAAGTATAATTACCCTTATAGGATAAGGATAATTATACTATGTGTAACGGAATTTCGATATGAACTGTTGTTCCTTCGTTTTCTGTACTGTCAATAAAAATATGCCCATTATACATCTCTACAATTCGTTTACATATGACAAGTCCAAGACCTGTTCCAGTATCTTTATTAGTAAAGAACGGATGAAAGAGGTGTTTTTGAATATGTTGCGGAATCCCTTTTCCAGTATCTATAATCTGCAATTGTGCGTGTGTTTCATTGTTTTTTACTACAATGGTTAGTGTATCACTAGAAGTCATGGCCTCAATTGCATTTTTTGTAATGTTTAAAACCACTTGTTTCATATGGTCTTTCGAACAACGGATATGAACAGGATGGTCTGGCAAATGTAAATGGAATACAATGTTATGTAAATTCGCCTCAGATTGAATAATTAATGCTACCTCATTTAGAATTTTTCTTACATCATACGTTTGTTCGATGATGGCGGTTGGCTTTCCGAGAATAAGAAATTCACTTACAATTTCATTGATTCGCTCTATTTCTTGTTCAATTACGGAAAAGTAGAACTGATCTTGCTCATCTTTATATTTCTCTTTTAATAGAGCGACGAGTCCTTTAATTCCAGTAAGAGGATTACGGATTTCGTGTGCTGTACTCGCTGCAAAAGTTCCAACTAATTCAATTTTTTGTAGTTCATTTTGTTGCCTTTCAATTTTTGTTTGACGTTTTAACAACATATATTGAGCAAGTAAAAATAAAATAGACATTAAAAATAAAGTAGCTATACACTCTATTGCAACCCACTGGTATAAGGTTTTTTGATGAATAGGTAATGGAGAAACAGAGACCTTCCAATTTAATCTTTGGAGTGGGGTAGTAAGCATATTAGAATGCGTATCACTTGTGTCGTTATTATCATCGGTTAGAAAAACTACATCATGTTTATCAGTTACCTCAAAATGGTATTGTGGTTTAATGGCATTTAAAGAAGATGAAATGTAATCAAAGCGTAAACTAGCTAATAATAATCCTGAGAGCTCCTTCTGTTTATTAAATATGGGGGCAGCAATCATAATAGCTTTATGTCCAAGAACGCGATCAGTAATGACTGATGATACAGTGGTTTTTTTAGTTTGGAGCGCGTCTTGAATATATTTACGGTCTGAAACATCTATAGGCTCTGATTCATCTTCAGATGCGATTGTAATGACTCCTTCTGGTGTAGCGTAATATAGACCAGAAAAGCGTGCATCGTTTCCATCTGTATCATGTACAATTTGTTTAATACCATTTATATTACCAGTCTCGGTGCCTACAACTTTTGCAAGCATGTCTAAAGCAGAAATTGCTTCACCAAGATGATGATCCAAATAATCTCTATATAAAAAGAGAACTGTATGAGCAGATAATTTGTTTTCCTGTTTCATTTTATATGTATGATACGAATAAAATGTAGCACCAATCCCTATTGTCGGTAGGATAACAAGCAATATATATACAATTATGCTTTGGAATTTGACTTTCAAATGTGGTACTCCTTCTTTTTTTATTATCATTATATATAAACTATGTTAAAATTGTCATGTTTTTATTCAAGAATGATTCTTAATATATTAGGGGAGAGGAAATGGATGAGTGAATGCTCATTCGGAATTCACAGGAAGTATGAACTGGCATTTTCTTTTTATTGCTGAGAATTTAAGTGAAGGGTTGAAATTTGTATGACATCAAATAATGAACGAGAAGATATTTCTCAATCTTTAAAAGTATTTATTGCATTATCTCGTGTACATCGTTCTGTTATGGATACTACAAATAAATCTATACAAAGTAACGGGTTAAATCCAACTGAATTTGCTGTATTAGAACTGCTATATCATAAAGGCGGTCAACCACTTCAGCAAATTGGTGAGCGTATTTTAATAGCTAGTGGCAGCATTACATATGTTGTAGATAAGCTGGAGAAAAAGGGATTAGTAAAGAGAATTCCATGTCCGAATGACAGACGTGTTATTTACGCGCAATTAACTGAGTCTGGCGAGAACTTTATTGCTTCTATTTTTCCGGGGCATGAGAAAGTTATACATCAGTCTTTTGAAATGTTAACGAAAGATGAAAAAGATGAATTACTTGATTTATTAAAAAAAATTGGGAAGTATGAAAAATAATATGTTCCAAAGGAGCTTTGGATAAATAAATCCAAGGCTTTTTTATTTGTAATGAGCTCAGGGCAATCACTGCCGAAATTTGTTGAAAATTAAGAGGGAATTCAAGAATACGTATTGAATTATAATAAAGGTATGTAATGGAGAGGAGGCTCGTTCATGTCATTTAAAGACTATGAATATAAACGCCCAAATATTGAAGAGTTAAAAGAGAAATTTACTGTTGCTTTAGAGAAGTTTGATAACGCAAAAACTGTAGAAGAACAAAAACAAGTCATTCATTCAATTAATGAGATTCGCAACGATTTTGGTACAATGGGAAACCTTTGTTACATTCGCCATTCTGTTGATACGACGGATACTTTTTATAAGGAGGAGCAGGATTTCTTTGATGAATTCTCTCCAGTTGTACAAGGATATGGTACAAAATATTATAAGGCACTCATTAATTCTCCATTTCGTGAAGAATTAGAGGCGTATTATGGAAAACAATTATTTGCTCTAGCAGAATGTGATTTAAAAACATATTCAGATGAAGTCGTGAAAGATTTACAATTAGAAAATAAATTATCATCGCAATATACACAGTTATTAGCATCTGCAAAAATTGACTTTGCTGGAGAAGAAAGAACGTTATCGCAACTGATTCCGTTTATGCAAGGAAAAGAAAGAAGCGAACGTAAAGCAGCAAGTGAAGCATACTACGGATTTTTAGCTGGAAATGAGGAAGAACTAGATCGTATTTATGATGAGCTTGTTAAAGTGAGAACGAAAATCGCAAAATCTTTAGGTTTCAAAAACTTTGTTGAACTTGGATATGCAAGAATGTACCGTACAGATTATAATGCGGAGATGGTGGCTAATTACCGTCAGCAAGTGCTAGATTATATCGTTCCCGTTACAACGGAATTAAGAAAGCGACAACAAGCACGTATCGGTGTAGAGAAGTTAGCTTATTACGACGAAAACTTTGAGTTTGCTACAGGTAACCCAACTCCAAAAGGAGATGCGGATTGGATTGTTGATCATGGAAAGACAATGTATAAAGAGTTATCGGCTGAAACAGATGAATTTTTCAATTTCATGCTAGATAATGATTTATTAGATTTAGTTGCGAAAAAAGGAAAAGCTGGTGGCGGATATTGTACATATATTGAGAATTATAAAGCGCCATTTATTTTCTCAAACTTCAATGGAACATCTGGTGACATTGATGTATTAACACATGAAGCAGGTCATGCTTTCCAAGTATATGAAAGTCGTAAATTTGAAATTCCAGAATATAATTGGCCAACATATGAGGCGTGTGAAATCCACTCTATGAGTATGGAATTCTTTACATGGCCATGGATGAAGCTATTCTTTGAAGAAGATGCAGATAAATATTACTTCTCTCACTTAAGTTCAGCACTTCTGTTTTTACCTTATGGTGTATCTGTTGATGAATATCAACATTATGTATATGAAAATCCTGAAGCATCACCTGAAGAGCGTAAGACAGCATGGCGTAACATAGAGAAGAAATATTTACCACATCGTGATTATGAGGAGAATGATTATTTAGAGCGCGGTGGTTTTTGGCAACGTCAAGGGCATATTTATAGCTCACCGTTCTATTATATTGATTACACGCTTGCTCAAATTTGTGCGCTACAATTTTGGAAACGTGCAAGAGATAATAGACAAGAGGCGTGGGAAGATTATGTGAATCTGTGCCAACAAGGTGGAAGTAAATCGTTCTTAGAATTAGTAGAGGTTGCAAATTTAACATCACCATTTGCTGAAGGCTGTGTGAAAAGTGTTATTACAGAAATTGAAGCATGGTTACATGCGATTGACGACACAAAATTGTAAAAAACATGCGCTTTTTTTCACATGTTTAACATCGACATAATGGGAAAATGATGAGATAATAAAAGAAAATTCAGAATACTAAAGGGTGTTTCTAATAAGGAGCACCTCTTTTCACCAACAAAAGGGGGGGAACAAGTATGCTTCAATCTAATATGGATGTAAGTTTAGAAAGTTTAGTAAACTCATTACAGGCTACTCGAAGCACGCTATTATCAGAAATTGAAATGTTAAATGACACAGAAGTGAATGTAAAGCCACGCCGTGATAAATGGAGTATTATTCAAATTTTACACCACTTGCATTTAGTTGAACAATCTGTCACGTCTGCCCTTGTATATGCTTTACAAAAAAATGAAAGAAACATGACTCCATTTAAAGACCTCCAACTTACGCTTGATCGCACACATAAACGAGAAGCTCCTCAGCAAATGCAACCAACAGAAACTTTAATGAAAAAACAGCAAGGAATTCAATTGCTAGAACATTCACGCCAAGAACTATTACACGCGCTTCATAGTGTTATAGATGAAAAAGATTTATTTGAAAATGGATTAAAGCATCCTGTTTTTAATGATCTGAATTTGTATCAATGGGTTCAATTTCTTGATTTGCATGAACAAAGACATCTTACGCAGTTAAAAGAGGCGAAACATGCAATTTTGCAACGCTAAAGTGGAAGAAGTGGGAAACCACTTCTTTTTTGATACGTGCATAGTTTTCTTTCTTATTTTGGAATACTACATGGAGAAATAAGAAAGAAAAGAAGGAGTTGAAAAAACATGTCTAAGAAGAAGCGAGAAGAAGAGCGCGCCTGGAAAGCACGTAAAGAAAATCAACAACCGCACGGAAAAGTGAAAGCTTTTGCTGAATTAGTTGAAGGAACAGAAAAAACGTGATGAGTATTTCATCACGTTTTTTGTATGAGTGGAAAAGTTAATAAAAAGGTTGTACCGATTCCTTTTTCACTTATAATATCAATTTTTCCATTCATAGCTTGAACAACACTGAATACGACCATCATTCCAAGTCCAGTACCTTTTTCTTTCGTTGAATAAAAGGGCGAACCAAGACGTTTTACTTGTTCTGAATCCATACCGACTCCTGTATCTTTTATATATAACTGAATATGCTTATGATCAGGAACTAATGTGAAATAAAGATCACCGCCTTTTGGCATAGCCTCAATGCAATTTTTTAAAATATTTAATAAACATTGATTTAGTTTTTGCTTTTCTCCAGCGATAAAAAAAGAAGTGCTTTGCTTTATATAATGAGTACGTACATTTGTTAAATTAGCAAGCGGTGTAATTAGCGACAATGCATGGAGTAATTCTTCTTCTAACTGTAATATTTGTTCTTTTTCAATGCTTGGTTTAGCAAAGGTTAAATAATCTGTAAGAACATGATTTGCTTGTTCGATGCCATTAATGGCAATGTCGATATATAATTTTCGTTCCTGCTCAGTGCATGTATCTGATTGTAACAGTTGTAAAAACCCTTTCGTTGAAGTTAATGGATTGCGAATTTCATGAGAGATAGACGCTGCCATTTCACCAATTAAATGAAACTTTTCAGCATTTATAAGTTCATTTTGGAGACGAACTTGAGTTTGTAATATGTGTAGTAAATATAAAATTAGAATCGTACCAAGCATTGAACATAATTCATACACAATAATATGCGGTATATAATCAGTCTTATTTGTAACCTTTGAAAGGAAGAATGGTATCCAACTAAATCCGTATGTGAGACTGTAGATAATAGCAAGTGTTATTTTTATACGATTAGAAGTTCGATTGAAAAATTTATATGTTAATAATAGAACAATAAATAGAAGAACAGAACCGATAAGAGATGGGAAAACACCTACCCCACCTAATAATAAGCGATATATGTTTAATACAACTAAGATAGAACCACCAGCAATAGGCCCTCCCGTTAATGTACCGACAATTAATACAATATGGCGCATATCAAATTGAAAACCATTATTTGTTTTTGCTGCAAATGTAATACAGAGTACGGTAGCGAGGCAACAGAGTACAATGAATATAGCTGAATTTAATTTAGGAGAGCGTTTCCCTTTTTGATTCCAAAATAAATGATATACGAGCATTGTAATCAGGATGAATAATATATTTAAAAAGAGATAAATAATAAAGGATTTCAGTGGGATGCCTCCTCTCTTCTTATATTAAATTAATCATACTATAAAATGAAAGAAATGAAATAATAAATAGCTGAAAAATCAGAAATTTTTACGCTAGTATACAATATGTTACAATAAGCTGTGTCAATGAAAGAAGAAATTCCGTGCACCGCGCGGGAGAGGTTCGCGAACTCCCTCTATAAAAAACTATGGAAACAACAATATCCTTAGGTATTGTTTTGTTTTTTTATTGTGACAGTTCAAGAACGTTCTTTCTTCTTATTTATAGTAGAGAAGGAGAATGAGTGAAATGAAAAAAGAAAAAGCAGTTGTTGTTTTTAGTGGAGGACAAGATAGTACGACATGTTTATTTTGGGCAATAGAGCAGTTTGCAGAGGTAGAAGCTGTAACGTTTAATTACAATCAACGTCATAAGCTAGAAATTGATTGTGCAGCGGAAATTGCAAAAGAACTAGGAATAAAGCATACGGTACTAGATATGAGTCTATTAAATCAACTTGCTCCAAATGCGTTAACGAGAACGGATATGGAGATTACACATGAAGAAGGTGAATTGCCATCGACATTTGTAGATGGACGAAATTTACTCTTCTTATCATTTGCTGCTGTATTAGCAAAACAAGTTGGAGCACGTCATATTGTAACGGGTGTATGTGAAACTGATTTCAGTGGTTATCCAGACTGCCGTGACGTGTTTGTGAAATCGTTAAATGTTACTTTAAATTTATCTATGGATTACCCGTTTGTCATTCACACGCCACTTATGTGGATTGATAAGGCTGAAACATGGAAATTATCAGATGAACTTGGAGCATTTGAGTTTGTTCGAGAAAAAACATTAACATGTTATAACGGAATCATTGGTGATGGTTGCGGTGAATGTCCAGCATGTCAACTTCGTAAAGCAGGATTAGATACGTACCTACAAGAACGCGAAGGAGCGAACAACTAATGGATAACTTTTTTGGATTTCGCATCGTAGAGAATTTGCAAAAAATGGACAAGGATATTCAGCGTAAACAACTCAAATACCATAATAAAAGAGTAATGGTCAGCAAGGAATTTACATTTGATGCAGCACACCATTTACACTGTTATGAAGGGAAATGTAAAAACTTACATGGTCACACATATAAAGTTGTATTTGGAATTAGTGGATATGTAAATGAAATAGGTCTTGCAATTGACTTTGGAGATATAAAAGAAATTTGGAAGAATGAAATAGAAATTTATCTAGATCATCGTTATTTAAACGAAACGTTACCTGCAATGAATACGACTGCTGAAAATATGGTCGTTTGGATTTATGAAAAGATGGCAGAAGCACTAACAAAAGAAAATCGAGTGAACGAATATAAAGGAGCTCGCGTTGAATTTGTTCGTTTATTTGAGACGCCGACTAGTTATGCGGAAGTAAGACGGGAGTGGATGCTTGATGAGTAAAATCCCTGTCTTAGAAATATTCGGTCCGACTATTCAAGGTGAAGGAATGGTTGTAGGGCAAAAGACAATGTTTATCCGTACAGCTGGTTGTGATTATAGCTGTGCTTGGTGTGATTCTGCTTTTACGTGGGATGGATCAGCTAAAGATCAAATTAGACAGATGACACCAGAAGATATTTGGGATGAGCTTGTTGCAATTGGAGGAGAAAATTTTTCTCATGTTACGATTTCAGGTGGAAATCCGGCATTATTGAAAAATATTGAGTTTCTTCTTTCTATATTAAAAGAAAATGGAATGCGAACGGCAATTGAAACGCAAGGGAGTAAATGGCAAGATTGGTTACTTCAAATTGATGAGATAACAATTTCTCCAAAACCACCAAGTTCAACGATGAAAACAGATTTTCAGAGGTTAGATGCTATTATTCAGAAACTAGCAGGAAAAGATATTAGTTTAAAAGTAGTAGTATTCGATGATCATGATTTTGAATATGCAGTTAAGATGCACGAACGTTATCCAAAGGTACCATTTTTCTTACAAGTAGGAAACGATGATACAAAAACAGTGGATGATGCGATGCTTATAAAAAAATTATTAGATAAGTATGAATGGCTGATTGATAAAGCCGTAAATTGTAAAGAGATGAATGATGCAAAAGTATTGCCTCAGCTTCATGCATTAGTATGGGGAAATAAACGCGGCGTATAACGAGAAGGGATGTTTAAAATGACAGGAAGATTAGATGAAGATTTAAAAGATGTAACATTACTAGGGAATCAAAATACAAAATATTTATTTGAATATAGCCCAGAAATATTAGAGGTATTTGATAATAATCATCCAAACCGTGATTATTTTGTAAAATTCAATTGTCCTGAATTTACAAGTTTATGCCCGAAAACAGGACAACCAGATTTTGCAACAATTTATATTAGCTATATTCCAGAGCAAAAAATGGTAGAGAGTAAATCTTTAAAGTTGTATTTATTTAGTTTCCGCAATCATGGTGATTTCCATGAAGATTGCATGAACGTTATTATGAACGATTTAATTAAATTAATGGATCCACGTTATATTGAGGTATGGGGGAAATTCACACCACGTGGTGGCATTTCAATTGATCCATACTGTAACTACGGGCGCCCAGGGACGAAGTATGAACAAATGGCTGATTACCGCATGATGAACCACGATCTATATCCGGAAACAATTGATAATCGTTAATAGAAAGAAAGGGCCTGTATACTATACAGGCCCTTTCTTTCTATTATATTATGCATTTTGATTAATGACAGTATAGTTTTTATGACTTACAACTGTAAGAGGTTCCATATCTAGTTCTCTAAAATTCTTCATAATTGTTATATCAACAATAACAGAGTTTTGATTTACTTTTTGAACACGGCCTTGCATTCCACCTTTAAATTCGATGATATCTCCAGTTTCTGCGATCTGCATAAGCAACTCTCCTTGTTACAGTTTTCCCAAAAAAAGAATAAATTTGGGTTTTTTTATTTCCTCCTATTTTGAACCATATTTCCTACTTTGTAAATGTTTCCAAAGTAAAAATTCGAAAAATATTCACTTTTTGTAAGAAAATATGTAGAAAATCCATGTTTTTTGAAAAAAATAGCAAAAATGCGAGAATCTTTATATCGAGGTATAATGAAAAAGTAGAATACCCTGCTGAAGTGGGAGAAATTAGAGGCGGTAAAATGATGTTTGAATTTGTGGGGAGTGTTATAGCTTTAATTTTATTTTTATTTTCTTATATGCATTTAAAAAAGATTCGTCAATATGATACGAGTACATATTTTGATGGGATGGATGGTATCCATGCTTCGATAACACATGATAGTGGTGGGGAGATGTAAAGGTATATAACTTTATTTTCTTGCGTGGTATGATGTTTAGAACTAGTGCATAATAGAGTTCATAAGTGATGAATGGAGAGTGAAAAGAATGAAGATTTCTTTTATTCGTCATGGTCGCTTAGATTGTACTATAGAACCAATGACGGTTACATCCTTTCATGAATGGATAAAAGGATATGACTTACATACTATAACAGAAAAACAACCTATACCATTGGAAACAAGAGAAGCGGTTGAAGTAGCGAAATTGATTGTAACGAGTGATCAAAAGTGTGCTGTACAGTCAGCAGCTGAATTAATGGATTCTTTATGTTTTATACAAAATTCTCTTTTTAGGGAAGCGGCAGTTCCGGCGAGCTTTTATGCGCCAAAATGGTTGAAGTGTAAACTTAACGTATGGATGTGTATTGGACGAGCATTATGGATACTTGGTTACCATAAAAATGTTGAATCTTATAAGGAAGTAAGAGAGAGGGCAAGGCAAGCAGCTTACGTATTACATCGTTATGCTCTCGTACATGGAAGTATTGCTCTTGTAGGTCATAATTATTTTAATTCGATGATTGGAACGGAGCTGAGGGCAATGGGATGGTTTGGTTCGCCTATTTTGCATAGAAAGCCATGGGGATGTACAACATATACGTTTCACGAGGCGATGGATGGAAATATATTAAATACGAATTTAACATAAAAGCACACGATTTATATAAATCGTGTGCTTTCTTTTTAAGATACAGAAATTTTGACGTTTAATGGTTTTACGAGATGAGCATAAGGTTCGCCTACTAGCATAACAATTTCATCTTTTTTATAACCTAACTTTTCGTATAGTGAATAGGCGCGTGTGTTTTCTAAATTAACAAGTAAAGCGATTTTTTCATGCCCTTTTTCAGTTGCATAGATTTCGGCAGCTTCAATTAATTTAGAACCGATACCTTTTCCGCCGTGTGCACTTGAAACTGATAGTGTATCAATGTAATACTCATCAAGCTCAGCTTCTTTTTCTAACGTAATTGATTCATCTTTATGTAATTCTCTTAAGTGATGTACAATTGGTGCGTCAAGCTGTGTTGCTTCACTACCGTGATAAGCGACAATAACTCCAACTGCACTCTCGTCTTGTTCATAGACAAAACAGTTTTCGTAGCTCAGACGGTTATTTTCTTTTGAGAACCATGTCTCAAGTCCTAGTAATACTTCTGCTTCATCTGTGCTACCTGTGATTTTTTCAGCAATTTCATGCAGAGCATTATACAATAAAGGAGCTATTGCCATTGCATCTGTCTTTTTTGCTTTCCGAATCATAGTATCCCTCCTAGTTCTATTTGTATATTGTAGCATAGTGGTATGGAACTTTGCATAATTGAATGCCGAAATGTTTGATATAGAGAAGTAGCTATGTTAGTATATGATATTTAGTGGACATATAGTAAAACGATATTGTTTGCGAAATAACGAAAATAAAATCATGACATAACAACGAGATAAAGTGAAACGTTAATCAGTAAGATTTTTTGTTCATTCCACGACTGATTAGTAGTCAACACCAATCGCACTACCTGCAAATAGCGGGATAAATTTACAGTTGTTGACCTATAGAATATACGATAAAATAAAATATTGCAGAGAGGTGAAATACATGGATAAAGAATTAGCAAATACAATTTTAGATCAGCTAAAAAATGGTGAAATAAAGGAGTATGTTGTTACGAAAGATGTATTTTATACGTTCAGAGAAGTTGTTGTAAATAGAGAAGACTTTAAGCATTTCATTGGTAACGCACAGCGAGGCGGGCAAGTGATTTATACATATTCAGAAACGCCACGTTCATAAAGAGGAATTTTGATCAGCAGGGCATCTCTCACTGATTAGTAGCCTTTCACCAATCGGACGTTTAATGCGGGATAAATAAAAGATAAAGGAGAGGGGAATTATGGGCGATTTTAAACAAGGCATTTTACCACATTGGGATTATATGTGGAAAGATAGAGCCGGCAATCGATTTATGGGAATGGTTATGTATCCAGAGAAACGAAAATGTTCAGCAAAAATGCTTCAGAAAATAAAAAGAGCATATGAAGAAGCAGTAGAAATTAAAGTAACTGTACAAGTTCGACATACATATCAGTACGTAGAAGGAATGATTGTATACTTTGATGAAGAGGCTCCGGTATGTACAATGATTGATAAAGATGAAAATCCGCATCATATATTTGTAAAAGATATTTTGCGCATTGAGCACTCTGAATAAACTTTTCATAAATAAATTGAAGTTCCATAATAATAATCTTTTTCTATAATAGTTATCTTTTAGTATGTAACGAGAAACGAAAGTATATGTATAATATATTTAATAAGGTAAATTTGATAAATGTAATCGTTTTTTAGAGCAGATTATAGTTTCATATCTGTTCTTTTTTGCGTGATGCTGGAGAAATATATTTCTTCAGCATCTAACGTTTTATGACAAAATATATTGTTAACTTTTTTAAAAATAAGGTTAAATTCGTTGACAACTTTTTTGAAAAGCACTTTATTGACATGAGTTTTAGAATGTTGTTTCATAGTCATTGTATTGAAAAAAAACGGCTATCATGTCGAAAAGTAAAAGTTAAAAAAAGAAAGAATTTATACATATATCTTGTGTCTTATTTTGAAACGTAATACAATATATAGAGAAATCAAGAACAACATATAGAGAATATAGATTTGAGAGGGAGGGTCGGAAATGTTAGTTGCATATGATTCTATGACAGGAAACGTGAAGCGTTTCATTCACAAATTAAATATGCCGGCCGTTCAAATTGATGAAGATCTAGTAATAGATGAAGACTTTATTCTTATTACGTATACAACAGGTTTTGGCAATGTACCAGAACGTGTTTTAGACTTTTTAGAGCGCAATAATGAAAAATTAAAAGGCGTATCTGCAAGCGGCAATCGTAACTGGGGAGACATGTTCGGTGCAAGTGCTGACAAGATTTCTACTAAATATGAAGTGCCTATTGTATCAAAATTTGAGTTATCTGGAACAAATAACGATGTAGAATATTTTAAGGAAAGGGTGCGGGAGATTGCGACACATTGAACTGAATAATGAAATCACGCAAATGCAGGACGGTTTTTATCAGCTTCATAAAGATAAAGAGGCATTAGAAGTCTTTATGGAAGAAGCTAGAGAGAATACCGTTCCTTTTAATAGCGTGGCAGAGCGAATGGAGTATATGAAAGAACATGATTACTATTACAACGTTCTGGACGAGTATAGCTTGGAGGAAGTAGAGGAAGTATATAACATCGCTTATGGTGAAAACTTCGAGTTCCAATCTTATATGGCAGCATCTAAGTTCTACAAAGATTATGCGTTAAAAACGAATGATCAAAAACAATACTTAGAAAGCTATGAAGATCGTGTAGCAATTGTTTCATTATACTTAGGACGCGGTGATGTTTCGAAGGCAAGACAATTCGCAAGCATGATTGTAAAACAAAACTACCAACCAGCGACACCAACCTTTTTAAATGCGGGAAGAAGCAGAAGAGGAGAAATGGTGTCTTGTTTCTTGTTAGAGATGGACGATAGCTTAAATTCGATCGGCTTTAACATTAATACTGCGATGCAATTATCGAAAATCGGCGGGGGAGTAGCTTTAAACTTATCTAAGCTACGCGCACGCGGTGAGCAAATTAAAGGTATCGACAACGCTGCAAGTGGCGTAGTACCTGTTATGAAATTGCTTGAAGATTCGTTTTCATATGCGAATCAGCTTGGCCAACGAAAAGGTGCCGGTGCAGTATATTTAAACATTTTCCATTGGGATATTATTGAATTCCTTGATACAAAAAAAATAAATGCCGATGAGAAGAGCCGTATTCAGTCTCTATCAATCGGAATTATCGTTCCAAGTAAGTTCTTTGAGCTTGCTGAGAAAAACGAACCTTTCCATGTTTTCGCGCCTTACACGGTGTATAAAGAATACGGAAAGCATTTAGATGACATTGATATCGATGAAATGTACGATGAATTAATGAGCAATCCGAAAGTGAAGAAGAAGCCACTAGATATTAGTGCACGTGATATGCTTATTAAAATCGCTATGATTCAGCTTGAGTCTGGTTACCCATACTTAATGTTTAAATCAAATGCAAATAATCAACATCCATTGAAGGATATTGGAACTGTGAAGATGTCGAACTTATGTACAGAAATCTTCCAGCTTCAAGAAACTTCAGAAATAAATGATTACGGTACAGATGACATTATCCGTCGTGATATTAACTGTAACTTAGGATCGTTAAATATCGTAAACGTAATGGAAAATAAAGAAATTCGTGAAGCAGTTCATGCGGGAATGGAAGCTTTAACAGCTGTTTCTGATATGACGATTATTCCGAATGCACCAACTGTGAAAAAAGCAAATGACGAGCTTCATTCAGTTGGACTTGGAGCAATGAACTTACACGGATATTTAGCAAAAAATAAAATCGCTTATGAAAGTGCAGAAGCGAAAGAATTCGCTCGTACATTCTTTATGATGTTAAATTACTACTCTATTGAGAAAAGTATGGAAATCGCTACAGAAAAAGGCGAGACATTTAAGGACTTCGATAAATCTGATTATGCGAATGGCACATACTTCGAAAAGTATGAAACGACAGATTACAGCCCAGTAACTGAAAAAGTTCAGCAACTATTTGAAGGAATTCATATTCCAACAAAAGAAGATTGGACAAGTTTAAAAGAGCAAGTGCAGAAGAATGGTTTATACAACTCATATCGTCTTGCCATTGCTCCAACACAATCAATCAGTTACGTTCAAAATGCAACTTCAAGCGTAATGCCGATCGTAAGTCAAATCGAATCAAGAACATATGCGAATGCGACAACATATTATCCAATGCCGTATTTATCAAAAGATACGTTCTGGTACTATAAATCTTCTTACGATATGAATCAGTTTAAATTAATTGATTTAATCGCAGAAATTCAAGAACATATTGACCAAGGAATTAGTACAATTCTTTACGTTAATAGTGATATTTCAACACGTGAATTAGCACGTTACTACATCTATGCACATAAAAAAGGCTTAAAGAGTCTGTATTATACGAGAACACGTAAATTAAGCGTGGAAGAGTGTGTGGCTTGTACCGTTTAATATAAAAAGTGAGACATGATGAGCAGGGTTTTCTGAACCCTGCTCATGCTTAGTTATCATATTTAGAGAAGGGGCGATTTAATGCGTGCGGTAAACTGGAACAAAAAAGAAGATGATTTTAGTTTAATGTTTTGGAAGCAAAACATCGCTCAGTTTTGGACAGAAGAAGAAATTGCGGTTTCGTCTGACAAAAATACTTGGGTGCAATTATCGAAAGAAGAGCAAATTGCTTATAAGCGTGTATTAGGTGGTTTAACACTTTTAGATACGAAACAAGGTGGCGAAGGAATGCCACTTGTACTGGTTCATCTTGAAAATTTACAAGCGAAAAGTGTATTAGCTTTCATGGGAGCTATGGAAGAAGTACATGCGAAAAGTTATAGTCACATTTTCACAACATTAGCTACAGAAGAAGAGATTGATGATATTTTTGACTGGGTAGACAATCATCCGTTACTTGAGAAAAAAGCTGGTATTATTACTAGTTACTATCGTCGTTTATTAAAGCCTGAAGTAACAAAAAAAGAGTTATACATGGCAATGGTAGCAAGTGTGTTCTTAGAAAGTTACTTATTCTATAGCGGATTCTTCTATCCACTTTACTTAGCTGGTCAAGGAAAACTAACAGCAAGTGGTGAGATTATCAACTTGATAATTCGTGATGAGTCAATTCACGGCGTATTCGTCGGTATTTTAGCACAACAAATCTTCGCAGAACTTTCTGCAGAAGAGCAACAAGAAGTGCAAAAAGAAACACAAGAGTTATTAATGGAACTATATGAAATTGAAATGGCCTATACAGAAGAAATTTACACTTCTATCGGTCTTGTAGAAGATGTAAATCGTTTCGTTCGTTACAATGCGAATAAAGGGCTTATGAACTTAGGACTTGAGCCGAAGTTTGAAGAAGAAGAAATTAACCCAATTGTTTTAAATGGTTTACGTACAGATACGAAAAACCATGATTTCTTCTCTGTAAAAGGAAATGGTTACGTAAAAGCAACGAACGTTGAAAAGTTAGCTGACGATGATTTCGTGTTTAACTTTTAATATAGGATTATAAAGAAAAACTGTCTTATTCATTGATAAGACAGTTTTTCTTTATAATTTTGTTTACATAACACTATTATTTTTGTATAGCGATTTATATTTGGGAAGTTCTATTCGTTTAACGGATAGAACTTTTTTGTAATTAAATGGGTATTTACAAACTTTTTGTATCGGTGTATTATTTAACTAGTACACTAATACAAAAGGAGGGAAGAAATGAAAATAGAGTTTTCTCCAAATACACCAATTTACATTCAGGTAATGGAATACATAAAAAAAGAGATCGTAACAGGACATTTATTACCTGGTGATAAAATTCCCTCTGTCCGTGAATTAGCGAGTGAATTACAAGTGAATCCAAATACGATTCAGCGTACATTTCAAGAGCTAGAACGGGATGGAGTTGTTGTCACACGTAGAGGAATGGGACGGTATGTAACGAATGAAGGGGAGAAAATTATGGAGCTGCGAAAAGAGATGGCGAAAGAATTACTTCATTCTTTTATAGATGGAATGGACAATTTAGGTTTTTCAGAAGAAGAAATTCTTACAATTCTTCGTTCTTCATTACATGATAAGAGGGAGGAGAGCCAATGACAGAGCTATTGAAAATAGAAAACTTATGGAAGAGATACGGATTAAAAGCAGTGATCCGTGAATTAAACATAGAGATTACGGAAGGGAAAATCGTTGGGCTTGTTGGAGATAACGGGAGCGGGAAAACGACGTTATTGAAAATGATTGCAGGCTTGCAACACCCTTCTGAAGGTAGCATTACAATAGACGGTAAAAAGGTAGGGTTACAGACGAAAGAAATTGTTTCATTTATGTCCGATAAGCCAATCTTTGATGATTGGATGACTGTAAAAGACGCTTTATTTTTCTACCGAGATTTTTATAAAGACTTCGATATTCAAAAAGCGGTAGATACGATTGCAGAATTTAAAATACCGTTAGAAGAAAAAATTACAGCATTGTCAAAAGGTATGGTTGAGAAGCTGCAGATTATTTTAACGTTTTCTCGAAAAGCGAAGCTATATGTACTGGATGAGCCATTGGGCGGGATTGATCTTGTTTCTAGAGAACATGTACTTGAGTTAATACTTAAATTTTATCGTGAAGATTGTACGCTACTTATATCGACTCATTTAATAAGAGAAATCGAAAATATATTCGATGAAGTAATCTTTTTGAAAGATGGAGAAATAATATTGCATGAAAATGTGGAAGAACTACGATTTCAAAAGGGTAAAGCAGTACATGAGCTGTTTAAGGAGGCCTATGAGAAATGAGTCAGCTTTTTCTTTATCTATATAATTGTAATAAGAGAAAGATAGCCATTATTTACTTTGGTTTTATTACAGTTTCATTAATTCTTTTATTTAATATGAAAGGAGTTTCAGGAGTTAGAATTTCAGGTAGGCAAGATATAATTATTATTATATTCTTTATCGTACTAGGTATAAATGGATTTGCAATTCTTTTAACAGGTATATCGTCTTTTCGGAAAATGTTAAAAAACTCTATGCTACGTTATACTTCTATTTCAGCAAAAAAGTATATATGTGCAAATAGTTTATTCTGTGTACTACTCTTTATGATTTTGCTAGGAATAGGAATCATTTTTCTATACTATTTTTCTTTAAATATTTACAATGGAAAAACTAATTTAGGTATTCAGCAAGCAATAAACAGTTTATATAATTATGGAATATTACATCATATGTTATCTATTTTCTTATGGGGACTAGATTTTCTTAATATGCTAGTTTCTATTTATTTCATTATAGTAATTGTAAAACTATTAAATGTGAAATCATCTATGAATAAAGTTGCTTGTTTAGTTTTATTCGTCATTTTTACCGCATTTAATGGAGGAATAACGTATATTTTTCAGCAAATAGAAAAGTATGTGTTTGCTATAAATAATATTGGATTTATAGATCAAAATGGTTTTTTAAATACATCATTTTATTCTGGTACAGAGGTTACAATTTTAAATCTATTTTTTAATTGTTTATTAACAATTATATTACTAGTAGTTACAGGTCACATAGTCGATAAAAAACTAGAAGTCTAAAGGAGGAATCAGCATTGGGAAACGTAGTAGTAAAGTTAGAGAATGTTCGAAAAAAGATTGGTGGAACGGAAATTATTCGTGGTTTATCATTTGAGGTTCGTGAAGGAGAAGTATACGGATTCCTTGGACCGAACGGTAGCGGTAAGACGACGACGATCCGTATGATGACAGGTCTTATTTCAATGACAGAGGGCGATATTACAATTTGTGGACATAGTATTCGCTCGGAGCGTGAAAAGGCACTAGAGCAAATTGGAGCGATTGTAGAAAATCCTGAACTATATGATTATATGACAGGAATGCAAAACTTAAAGCATTTTGCGAACATGGCCATTACACCAATTAGTAAAGAGCGCATTGCTGAGATTGTAAAGCTTGTTGAGTTAGAGCATGCGATTCATAAAAAGGTGAAAACATATTCACTTGGTATGAAACAACGTTTAGGAATTGCACAGGCATTACTGCATCAGCCGAAAATCTTAATTTTAGATGAACCGACAAATGGATTAGATCCAGCTGGTATTCGCCAAATTCGTGATTATTTACAACGTTTAGCGAAAGAAGAGAATATTGCTGTAATCGTATCAAGTCACTTATTGAGTGAAATTGAATTAATGTGTGATCGCGTCGTTATTATTAAACAAGGTGAGTTTGTACAAGAGTACAACTTACATGAAAAAGTGAAACATGATGAGGCAGTCGTTGTAGCGTTTGAAGTAGATGAAGTTCAGAAAGCAAATGAAATCATTAAAGGTAAAACAAAAGGGAATGTAATTGTAGCATCTGTAACAAAAGACAACATTCCGCAACTTGTAAAAAAACTTGTTCATGCTGATGTGCTTGTATACGGGGTTACTGTTCAAAATAAAACGTTAGAGGATGAGTTCTTAGCGATTACTGGGGGAGTGAAAGCGTAATGTTTAAATTAATTCAAAATGAATTTTTAAAGTTGCATGCGAAAAAAGGTATGTATATTTTAATGGGTGTCATTGCGGCACTCGAAATTTTAGGTACTTTAGCAATGTTGAAGTGGGGAAAAGGTGATGAGTTTAAGGGATCATATTTAGATTATGCAAACTCAGAGATTGGCTTAATTGTTTTATTTACAACGATTTTTGGGATTACACTTGCTGCCCGTACTCTTACTGATGAGTTCCAAAAAGGTACAATTAAACAATTGTTAATCCGTCCAAGAAAAAGACTTGCAGTTTTATTTTCTAAATATATTACAGTGTTATTAGCAATGTTATTTATCGTATTAGCTGGTATGCTAATTGCAATGATTATTGGCGGTATTGTAATGGATGGTAGTAAAACAGAATTAACATTAGGAATCGTTATGAAGTCCACTTTATATCAACTACTTTCACCGTTCTTTTTTGCAACACTTGCATTTTTCCTAGCAAATGTCTTTAGAAAATCTGTATTACCATTAATTATTACGATGTTCCTATTCTTCTTACAAGGTGCAATTAATATGGTATTAATAATGTTTGCAAAAGGTGTAGCGAAGTTTGTAGTATTCAACCATTTGGATTTAAGAGCTTACGATAGTAATAAATTAATCAATGGTGGAATGGAACCAACATTTACAGAATTTACGTTTACAACTTCATTATTACTTGTAGCTGCATACTTTGTTGTGTTACTTGTAGCATCAAGTGCATTATTCCAAAAACGTGACGTATTATAATAAAAGAAATCCCCGCTTGTAAAAACGGGGATTTTTATTACATAAATTTCACTTGGATTGCAACTTGAAGAACAGCGATATGGTATTTTAAGAGCTATGTTGTTTGAAAGTAATTGAGAAAAATAGGAAGAGTTTCAACTATATTCATATTATAATGTAGTTATCCGACCATTTACTTTTACTATCTTTGGAGGTGTTCTATATGCACTATGCATTTTCACGTATAAGGCTACGTAGCTTTTTTGGATGGATGATTATAGGGGTGTTCCTTATAATGATACCATTAGGTCTAGCAAATGTTTCTGAGAATACGATGGAGGTTATTTCACAAATAACTGTATTTTTTGTATTTCCGTTACTTTGGCTATACGTAAAAACAAATAAAAATAATATTGTATTTAACAGTTTTTTTGATAAGCCAGGACGTTTATCTTGGGGATTAATTGTATTAGCAACGATAATGGGGATGATTTTTTCAGTTGGCATATCTCAGATTCAATTTTACATATTAGCACATACGTTACCGAATTTCTTAGTTACTATGCTAGAAGACGGAAATGTTATTAATACGAGTAACGTATATATGACGATATTTACTTTCATTTCAGCATGTGTGTTAGCACCTATTATGGAAGAGGTTATTTTTAGGGGATTTTTCTTACAGCGAATGGCTCATAAATGGGGAATTAAAAAAGCTGTAATTATATCTTCAATTATTTTTGGCCTAGGACATTTTGATGTTATTGGTGCGTTCATGTTTGGTGTCGTTATGTGTCTTTTATACATAACGACAAAAAATATATGGACGAATATAGCTGTGCACGCTCTAAATAATTTGATTGCAACAAGTATGCAATTTTTTGGTGGAGAAGAAAGTGGTACAATCTCAATTACTGAATTACAAGCGCAAAGTAATTTATGGATTGGTATCGGTCTTACAGTTGTTGGATTACTATGGTTAATTCCGTATGTTTGGAAACAATGGCGTACAGTAAAAGAAGTTGGCGTGCCACCAGTACGTTTTATAAATGAGCAAAAAGTAGTGAATTCATCACAAGAAAATGAAGTGTATAGTCAAGTGATCGTAACCGATAGATTGATGGCCATAGAGTTACCAGATGAGGCTGTAAATAAGCTTCGGTTAGAAGAAAATGATTATGTAACAGTAGCTGTAGAAGAAGATAAAATCGTTATAAAGAAAGCACATAATAGATAATTAAAAAGTAGCTCTTAGGAGCTACTTTTTAATTTGTAATAATTTCTACACGAAAATTATTACCGTTCTTTACATATTTAATATCTGTAACAGTGCGGACTGTCTTTAAAATCTCCACTTTTTCACCAATTCGCGGGATGGTCGGAACATTGTCCCAAATACCAAGCAAGTCATCTAATTGTGCCGTTTTTTCATAAAACCAGATTTTCAATGTAAAGCCCCTTTCTCGAATATTATGTATTTTAATACATAATATATTATTTTTATTCTTATTGTAAGGGGTTTTTTTATAATTTATGAATAAAAATAAATTAATCTTCTGGGAAGATATGTTCAATATCAGGAGTAAGAGATACTTCTGATAATACGATATGAGAAACTGTCGTTGCATATGAAGAAACATCATTGATAAATTCTTCAAGTTCAACGAGTGAAGGAACAGAAATTTTTACAATGTAGCATAAGCTTCCTGTTACTCGGTAACAAAAACTTGCAGATGGATAAGACTGAATAAACTGTTGCATACGTGTTGTATCACCATTTTTTAAAGTGATTTCTAAAATACAATCTAAAACTAGTCCTGCTTTTTTATAGTCGATATCGATTGTATATTTTTGAATAACGCCTTCACTTTCAAGTTTACGAACACGTTCTGCAGTAGACGGAGCAGATAAGTTTACTCGTTTCGCCAATTCACGCATAGAAAGGCGACTATCATTATATAATTCATTTAAAATTTTTCGATCAACACGGTCTAGTTGCATTTGTAAATATACCTCCAGTAAAATAATGATTTTTGTAAAGGGAAAATATAAATTAAGATTCATATGAAATGTAAAGTGAACGTTATTTATTTTACAATAAAACAGAAGGAAATAGGAGGGGAAATGATGGAGAGAATTTCATTATCAAATGTAGGAGATACAAAGTTTCAAAAGTTATTAGGGCATAATTCGGATATATTACACTCGTGGAGTACGTTAGAAGATACACTGTACAATAAAGGAACTCTTTCAGCAGAGTTGAAGGAGCAAGTGAGAAGAACATTAGCGTATGGGAATGAATGTCCGTACTGTATGGCAAAGGGAAGACCTGATGATGTGCAAAAGGCAGAGGAGATTGGTGTAGCTGTTACTTTTGCGCATACATTTGTTCATGACCGAAAAGCAATAGATGATACTATGTTTCACGCTTTAAAACAATATTGGACAGAAAAAGAAATTGTAGAGCTTTGCGCCTATGTTTGCTTTATTACTGCGTCACAACAACTTGGTTTTCTATTTCAATTACAGCCAAATTAAGGGGGAAATGATGACAAATCAAATAGCACTTATCATAATCGATGTACAAAAGGCATTTCAATTACCAGATTGGGGCGAGAGAAATAATATTTTTGCTGAAGAAAACATGAGAATTTTGTTAGAAGAATGGAGAAAAAGGAAACGACCAGTTTTTCATATTCAACATGTAAATAAAGAAAATGCTCAGTCAATGTTTTATGAGAGAGCGGAAACGGTAAACTTTAAAGAAGAAGTGCAACCACTACTTGGTGAAGTGGTTATTCAGAAATTCGTTAACAGCGCGTTCATTGGGACAAATTTAGAAGAGCAATTAAGAAAGAACAAATGTAATGCAGTAGTGGTTGTAGGATTAACGACAAATCATTGCGTGGAAACTACGACACGAATGGCAGGGAATTTAGGATTTACAACATATTTAGTGAGTGATGCAACGGCTACTTTTAACCGTATAGGTTTAGATGGTAAAGAGTATAGTGCAGAAGATATTCACAATATGACACTTGTAAATTTACATGAAGAGTTTGCTACGATTGTGACGACAAAAGAAGTGTTAAAATTATTTTAAGAAAATAATTGCGAATTATGTAGAAAAAAATAAGAATATTTCGTATAATCTAAGTACAATCATTTTGAAAATAGGGGTGGCATCATATGGAGCAAATTTCAGTAAAGAAATTAGAAGAGGTACTTGTTGTAGCAGGGGATGATAAACAGAAGCAAAAGGAATTTTATGAATTGCTCTTATCTACTGAGTTTTATGTTGCTGGTTCACTAGAAGCAGAGAACGGGGCAACAGAAGGAATACTTCGTTTGCGTCATTTCCAAGGAGAAGGTAGATGGATCGTTCCGTTCTTTACACAAATGGAATTTGTAAAAGATGTGTTGCCAGAAGGAACGCCCCTTATTACGATACGTGGGAAAGAGTTATTTGGTAGCATTGAGAAAGATGCTACAGCTGTATTAAATGTTGGCACTGATATAAGTAAAACATTTATTCCAGAAGAAATTGCAGATATCGCATCTGGACGAATTTTTAATTATTATAAGTAAAAGGAAAAGCGTAATCGCTTTTCCTTTTACTTTTTAATTTGAATATGAAGTGGCTATACCAGAAGAAATAGAGACTGTTTTATTATTCGTGTTTATTGTCGCTGTAGCTCCAAGTGGAATACCGATGTTTGGACTTATATGTCCAATTGGTAAATCGAATAGGACAGGTATATGATATGGCGCGAAATATTCATATAATATTGTTTGCAATGATTGAGAGGGCTTTGAAGGAGTGCAGTCGTGACAACTTGTGAAAATAACGCCCCTGCATTCATTAAACTTTCCAGATAAAAGTAGCTGATTTAACATACGGTCAATGCGGTACGGTTCTTCACCAATGTCTTCAAGTAATAAAAGTGTATTGTTCGTAATTATCTCGTAGGGTGAGCCAATTATACTTGTTAACACAGCTAAATTTCCTCCAACTAACGTACTTGTAACTGTACTGTGAGAGCTAGGTACGATACATTCTGATGCAGATAAAATGGTTGAATACGGATGGAATAGCTGATTAAAAGAGGATAAAGATAGGGAATCAATACCTTTTCCTAGTTCTTCAATCATCGGACCATGAAATGTTATAAGCTTTGCATAACGTGAAACAGCAGTATGTAAAGCTGTAATATCGCTATATCCCCAAAAGATTTTTGGATTTTGCCTAATAACTTCATATTGAATGTGAGGAAGAAGACGAGCACTTCCATAACCACCTCGTGCACAAAAAATTGCCTTCACTTCATTATTTGTAAATGCTTCATGTATATCGTCAAGCCGAACTTGATCACTTCCGGCTAAAAATCCATATTTCTCGTAAACACTCTTCCCGATTATTACGGATAACCCCATCTCTTGTAATACATTCACACCTTTTAATACACTTTCGATTGTAGGTGGACCAGATGGTGCAATAATCATTACTGTATCACCTTGTTTTAATGCATTTGGATAAATCATTAAGCTCAGCCTCCTTCTCTTTCAATATATTCGCTTTATATGAAGTTCAACCCTTGCAAAAACAGGGGAAAGCTTATCAAATAAAGAAGATATAAAGGAAATAGGAGGGGAAATGATGTTTACAAGTCGAGTAACAGACATATTAAAAATTGAGTATCCCGTTGTTCAAGCCGGTATGGCAGGCGCGATTACGACGCCAGAACTTGTTGCAGCAGTAAGTAATAGTGGAGGATTAGGGACGCTTGGAGCCGGCTATATGAGCCCAGAACAAATTCGTGAAGCGATTTATAGAATAAGAGAACTAACAGATAAGCCTTTCGGTGTTAATTTACTTGTAACGAAAGAGATAGAAATAGAAGAAGAGAAGGTAAATGAGGCGAAAGTATTACTAAGCGGAGTGAATAGAGAATTAGGTATAGAAGTAGAAGGAACGTTAAAGCTTCCAAAAAGCTATAAGGAACAATTACAAGTGCTATTAGATGAAAAAGTACCGGTCGTTAGCTTTGCATTTCAAACGTTAGAAAAAGAAGAAATAAATGATTTAAAAAGAAGTGGAATAAAAGTTATCGGAACAGCTACCCATGTGAAGGAAGCGAAAGTACTTGCTGAACTAGGAGTAGATATTATTATTGGGCAAGGTAGCGAAGCAGGAGGGCATAGAGGAACGTTTATTGGGAAAGAACGAGATGCTATGATTGGTACTTTTGCGTTAATACCTCAGTTAGTAGGGGTTATTCCGCATATCCCAATTGTCGCAGCAGGTGGTGTAATGAACGGACAAGGGCTTGTTGCGGCATTGGCACTAGGAGCAGAAGGTGTTCAAATGGGATCAGCCTTTTTAACAAGTGAAGAGAGTATTACGCACGATGTGTATAAAGAAGCGGTTTTACATAGTACAGATACGAGCACAACTGTAACTCGTGCGTTTTCCGGGAAATATGCACGCGGTATTCGGAATGAATTTATAGAGAGACATGAAGGAAAAGAAGAAGGGCTTCCGGTATATCCAGTGCAAAACGTATTAACTTCTAAAATACGCCAAGAGGCAGCGAAGCAAAATAAGGAAGAATATATGTCACTTTGGGCAGGACAGGCAGCATCATTGGCACGAATCGAATCAGCTCAGCATGTAGTGGAGCGAGTTATGAAAGAAGCGGCGAATGCAATCGAGCAATTACAAAATATATACAAAAAGACCACTTGAGTAATTCAAGCGGTCTTTTCGTTAGTTTGCTTTATAAAATTGTTGGATGGCTTCGTCGATGTAAACCCAGCCTTTCCAACCTAAGTGCATATGATCTTTTAAGAAGTATTTATCGTATTCATGATTTGAGAAGTCGGCAATTGGATAACCAGCTTTTTCAATTTGCTCATGAACTTTCTTATAGTATGCTTCGCGGCGTTCTTTCGGGAAGCCAGCGTAGTCGTACCAAGGACCTTTGACAGGAACAGAAATGAAGAGTGGTTTTGCACCAGATTGTTTTAATAAATCAAGTACAATTTGTAAATCTTCATATTCTGGCGATTGGTCATAAGCATCATTTTTTAAGTAACCTTCACGTTGCTTTAATTTTTTCTTAATTTTGCTATTGAAGTAACCATCTTCGATACCATATTCATTAGATCCAGATTCTGCTGCACCTGTTTGATCCGCATGTTTACGAGCCTCTTCCCAGTTCATTTGTTTTAATGAAGGATCGAGCTTCTCTTTGTGCGGTTTAATATTAAACATAGCTGTAAATAAATCTTTACGATCTAAAATGTTACGATAAATATAAGCGAAAGGTTTAGCAGCAAGTGCTTTTACTTTATACTTCGTATCATCATAAGCGATACCTTCAAGCGAAATTTTTAATAAAGTTTCTTTTTTTACAATCTCAAAGTTTAATAAACGCTTTGCAATTTGTTTTTTCATTTCAGGTTTTAAATCATTGTTGAAAATGAAGTGGTAACCTTGTTGTTTTGAAAAGTTAGGTGCAAAGTGCGTTTCGTCAATACCTTGTGGTACAAACCATTGCGGAGAAAGAACGAATACCATTTTCTTATCTTTCAATTGATCCATTGTAGATGCGAAGTTTAATACATGTACAAGGTCTTGTGTTCCGCCGCGTCCAAGAAGGAATGGCGTAAATCCTTCAGGCTTTACTTTAAAATAATTAGATGGATGGAAAGCATCCATACGTGCGAATTCCGATGAACCGTACATCGGAAGATATTTTGTATCTGCTAACATCTTTTGCTGTAAAATCATACTTTGAATTTTTTCTTCTTTTAAAGAAGTAGCAGCTTGTTCTACTTTTTCATCACTTAAAAGTGGAAGTAGGAAGCGCGTTGGAATAAGTAAGAATACAGCAAAAAGGGCCAATGCTAAAAGCATCGGACCAAATTTTGCTTTGTTCATCGGATTTCTTCCAACTTTTTAATAACCATGTTTGGTGTAGCCCACTCGTCACGGTCAAAATCAGAAATAGAAACTTCAATATCTAAACGCTCTTGGAATTCAACTAATAAAGATACTACAGCGAAAGAATCAAGGATACCTTCTTCAAATAATTGAACATCTAAGTTTTCTTTCACAATATCGTTTTCACATACTTCTTCTAAAATATCTAATACTTGCTCTTTGAATTCTGCCATTTTTAAAATCTCCTTTATATCCGAAATATATTATATGTGCAACTTCTTAATGGAATAAGAAGGGTGCATTAAAAGTATCTGTTAAGGTGTCCAGAGAAGATTAGGAAACCGAAACATACAACGTGGAACGTAATTACAATCGCAAGGATGTGTGTAAATTTATTGTTTGGCCAAAACTTATGCTTTTTGTTTTTTCGTTCAAAAATATCGAATAAAATAAACAGTGCGGCATGGTATAGACCATAAATAACATACTGCGCAACAGCGCTTCCTTGGATGTGCCAAATTCCCATAATGAAGAAGTTTAAAAATGCACCGATATACGAAATAGTGTAACGGTTCTTAATTAACTTTTTCTTCGTTGCAAAAAAGACGAAACGCATGTAAATAAAATCACGGAACCAGAATGATAAACTCATGTGCCAGCGGTTCCAGAAGTCTTTAATATTACGACTAAGGAATGGCTTATTGAAGTTTTCTGGCGTTTTAATTCCCATCATATAACTTACACCAATTACAAAAGAGCTATAACCAGCAAAATCAAAGAATAGATATAAGCTATAGCTATACATGTAAATCATATTTGAAAATATTGTATCGTGTTGAGCGAATGCTGGATCCATACAATATTGCTTTATTAAGTAAGCAATAATAAATTTATACAAGAAACCTTGGAAAATACGATTTAGTCCTGTATATAGTAAATTTTGATATTCTTCAGCGCTAGGTGGCTTTTGAATATCTTTTTGGAATCTTCGGTAACGATCGATAGGTCCTGTTGAAATCGCAGGGAAGAATAAAACGAATTCCCAGAAGTTAAAGAAAGAAAGCTCTTTAATTAAACCATCACGAACTTCAAATACCATTTGAACTGCTCTGAATGTTACGTAAGATATACCTAGGAAAACAACAAGTTTTAACTCAGGTAAAAACGATGCAAACGGCGCGATTTTTGCCAAAATAAGAGGCAAAATCGATAAAATAACAGCTATGCAAAATGTGAATGTACTATTATTTTGTTTTCTTAAAATTAAATAGCCTTTAATAAGGACATATTGCCAAATAATAAATGCAGCTAGCATCATTGCTTGCTTTGGTTTATCTGAGAAGATAATAGCAATCATGACTAATGTTAAAACGGCATTATATTTGCGCAACATTTTACCTTTTAATCCAGCTATGATAGTAGGTATTAATAAAATGCCCACTATAGCGAAAAAATAAAATGATCCATATGCGGTCATGCTGTAACCTCACTCAATAATTTTTTGCGATCTACCTTTCCATTTGGTGTCATTGGAATAGAAGATTGATACATGAATTTACGTGGAATCATGTAGTTTGGTAATCGCTCATTGAGTTCTTTTTTGATTGCAGATGTTAATTTGAATTCTTTTTCAAATGAATGTTCTCCAGGAACAACAACCGCTAATAAATAATCGTATTTCTCACCTTTTTTAATTGGAACGATAACTGCTCCTTCTACGTAAGAACACGCACGAAGGTGATGCTCAATTTCTTCTAATTCCATTCGATAACCATGCAGCTTAATTTGGAAATCAAGACGACCATTATAGAATAGAAGACCATTTTCAACATAGCCAGCATCGCCTGTTTTATAGGCGCGCTCACCGTCAATCATAGTAAATGCTTTTTCTGTTAATTCAGGGCTTCCTAAATATCCAACGCTTACGCTTGGACCGACAATTACGATTTCACCTTTTTCACCATCAGGTGCGATCGTGCCATCTTCTTTCATAATAAGAAGGCGACAGTCTGATTTACAATAGCCAACTGGAAGTGATTTGTATTGATCAAGCACTTCTTCTGTAACGTGAATACCTGTTACAGCGACAGTAGCTTCTGTTGGACCATACGTATTCATAATTGTTGCTTTAGGGAAACGTTCAATTAATTTTCTAGCCACTTCATTTGGTAACACTTCGCCGCAGAATAAGAATGTTTTCATGTTCGGTAGCATACTCTCAGAGAAAGATGCTTCCATTAAACACATTTCAGCGAAAGAAGGTGTGGAAGTCCATACTTGAATATCCGATTGCTCTAAAGAAGCAAACAAGTCTTTTGGACGCGCAATCATATCTTTATCGATTGCCCAAAGTGTACCACCTGTTACTAATGATGGGTAAATATCCATTACAGATAAATCGAATGAGAAAGGTGCTTGGTTTAAGAATACTTGCCCTGTTTGTAAGTTGAAATCTTCTACAGCCCATTTTGTAAAGCTAACAAGGCAGTTATAAGTAATCTGAACCCCCTTCGGATTACCTGTGCTTCCTGATGTGTAAATAATGTAGAAATTCTCATCACCTTTTACCGCATGTTCAGGATTTGGAGTGTTCCCTTTATGAGTAAAGAAAATATCTTTTAAGTTGTCTTCACTTACGATGCGAACTGGTAAATCAGTTACAGTTACTGCTGTTGCCGATAAAAGTAATTTCGCACCAGAATTTTCAGCAATACGTTGTACACGATCAGCTGGGATAGATAAATCTACAGGAATGTAAGCATGTCCAGCTTTTACACATCCTAAAAAGTTAATAATCATTTCAGGTTGCATATGGCCATACACCATAATTGGTGAACGATCGTCTGGATACTCAGAAGAAATCCAATGTGCTAACGCATCAGAATCTTCCTTTAATTGTTTGTACGTAATTTTCGCATCTCGCCAAACAAAAGCGGTTTGATCAGGCGTTTCTGCAGCCCACTTTTCAATTTGTTCTAATAACTTCATAACGTTCCCACCCTAGAATTCATTGTAAATAAATGTACTTGTGTTTGTATCATGGAATCCATACAACCAAAGTAATGCAAATAAAATTGCAAGATAATAAACCGTCTTTGCAACCCATTGTGTGAGTGGTCGAGACCATATCTCTTTTAATCTTTCCATGTCTTTCCCTCTCTTAATGAAATAATAGCTCTTTGTAGGTATCATGTCCTACATTATTGTGAAAAAAACAAAATCCCACATTTTAGGTAAAAATAAGTCAAAAGGCTCTTTTCTGATATTAGCACTAAATACTAAAAAAGAAAATCCCTAACTTAGCAATTATATTACATTCAGCATGAATTTGTAATGGGTTTGACATGTAAATAGAAAGTGGATTGTGTGAATACATAAAAGTGGACTATAAGAATACGTAAAAATACAGTGTTTGTTTTTATTAATCATTTAAGACGGAGTAAACTTTTAAATTTCTAGTTCTTTTGAAAAGGAGGAAATTATCATGAATAGGGTGTGGAAGAATCTAATTTCGGAAGAAAATATTGTGAAATGGAGAAGGCATTTCCATAAGTATCCGGAATTATCATTTCATGAAAAAGAAACTTCGCAATTTATATATGATACATTATGCTCATTTTCTTCTTTTGAAGTAACGAGACCGACGAAATATAGTGTACTAGCAATTAAAAGAGGTGTGAAGCAAGGGAAAGTAATTGCGATTCGAGCTGATATAGACGCTTTGCCAATTCAAGAGGAGACAAGTAAATCTTATACATCTGTGAATAAAGGAATGATGCATGCATGTGGGCACGATGCTCACGCAGCTATTTTATTAAGCACAGCAGAGGTGTTATCAAATATAAAGGAAGATTTTGCAGGTGAGATTCGTCTATTCTTTCAGCACGCAGAAGAGGTGTATCCAGGCGGGGGACAAGAAATGGTTGAGGCAGGTGTAATGGACGGTGTTGATTATGTAATAGGTTTACATGTTATGTCAGGACTTGAGAGTGGAAAGATAGGAATTGCATATGGACCGATGATGGCAGCTCCAGACGTATTTACAGTTGAGATTCAAGGCAAAGGAGGACATGCGGCGCGACCAGAAGAAACGATAGATCCTATTGCTATCGGAGCACAGATTATTACAAATCTACAACATATCGTATCAAGAAATACAAGTGCTTTTATGCAAAGGGTTGTTTCAGTTACACAATTTCATGGGGGAACGGCTGACAATATTATTCCTAGTACAGCAACTTTAATGGGAACTGTTCGTTCATTTAATCAAGCATTGAGGGTGGAAGCAGAAGGGAAAATCGAGAAAATTGTGAAAGGAATTACAGAAGCACATGGAGGATCGTATACATATACGTATCGATATGGATATGATCCGGTTATTAATGATGAATATATTACGAAAATAGTAGAAGAAAGTGCACTACATTTGTTTGGGAATGAGCGTGTTGTGAAGCTTGAACCTTCTATGGGTGGAGAAGATTTTTCAGCATATTTAAGAAAAGCACCTGGTTGTTTCATTAAATTAGGAACAGGTAATGAAAATATATATACTTGTTATCCACATCATCATCCGAAATTTGACTTGGATGAATCAGCATTAATTTGTGGAGTGGAGCTATTTTTAGAGACGACTATAAGATTACTAAAATCATAGAAAAACAAAAAAAGGCAACTGCACTCTATTGCAGTTGCTTTTATTTCTTTCCGTCAGAGAGGGCTGAGAAAGAACTATGCTCATTCATAGTATATGAATAGCTAACGGACAAGCTTGTACATTTTAATCATTTTTTTAAAAATAGTTATTGACATTGATAATCAATGTCAATTAATCTAAATATAGTTGGAATTGATAATTATTATCAATAGGATGGATGCGACATGTTAATGAGAAAGAATTTTCACCTTCTGCGGAGGGGATTAAAAGATAAAAATAAAGATGTTGATCAGTATATGGAATGGCAAAGAAATGTAATTCGGTCTGAATATGTAGATGAGAAGAAGAGCATTCAAACAGAAAAAGAGATACAAAGTAAAGGGAGAGGTTCAGTTGAGTAAGTTAGTAATGATTTTTGCAAGTATGAGTGGAAATACAGAGGAAATGGCTGACCATATTGCCGGCGTAATTCGTGAAACAGAAAATGAAATTGAAGTTATTGATATTATGGATTCACCAGAAGCTTCTATATTAGAACAGTATGATGGAATTATTTTAGGTGCATACACTTGGGGAGATGGCGATCTTCCTGATGATTTCTTAGATTTTTATGATGCAATGGATTCTATTGATTTAACTGGGAAAAAAGCGGCAGTATTCGGATCATGTGATTCGGCTTATCCGAAATACGGAGTGGCAGTTGACATTTTAATAGAAAAGCTACAAGAGCGCGGGGCAGCAGTTGTGTTAGAAGGACTAAAAGTAGAATTAACGCCAGAAGATGAAGATGTAGAAAAATGTTTACAGTTTGGAGCTGAATTTGTAAAACACCTTTCTTAATGGCAGAAGGGAGATGAAGAGCAAGTGCATGAGAAAATCTCAATCAAAACGATGACAGATTATCATTTGTATGATTTTATGCGTTGTCCGCATAAATTTTATTTTCGTCACATAAAAAGAAGAGAACCTTCTTCATTTGAATGGCAACAAATAGCACAAATGATTGTCAATCAAATTATTAACGAGTATTACACGCTACCTGCGGGTCAACAAACGAAAATTGTACTTTTAATATTAATAGAAAAGTATTGGAAAAAAGTAAGGATTGATATGTTTGCTTCGAAGACGGAGTACTATATTGTATTAGCGAAGCTAACGGATCACTTATTACAGTTCGTTGAAAAGGATGATAGTCAGACACCACCATTGTTTTTATACGAGAAGTTTCAAACATATATGGAAGAGTTAGGTGTCCACATGTCATTGACATTTGAAGTTGGTGAGTGGAGTGCTGAGTCGTTTGTAATTAAAAAGTATGTTGTCGATGCAGATGAGGAAATGCTTGCTCTTTGTCAGAAGCTAATGACAGTATTCAGTTATAAAGCTTTCGGAGTTCTTCCAGGAAAAATTGAAGTTATTAATTTAATAGAAGGAACTAAGTATGAGTACATTCCGAAACAGGAAGATATTATAACTGGAATGGCTGATTTATCTAGAATGAAAGAAATGTTAGAGCAACCTGAGCATTATACAGAGCGTCATTTTCGTTCTGAGTGTATAAGTTGTGCGTTTCGTAGTGAATGCCAAGGGGAAGAAGTAAAGACAGAAGCGAAACAGAAGAAAAATATAGTTCATTAAAGGATGCAACTTTGCATCCTTTTTTGTTATTGACATGAAAAGCTTTTCATCATTTACGGTATATTTGTAGCAGATTTTAATAAAGTGAAACTTTAATCAGTGGGGGTTTTGTCAATCACCCACTGATTATCAGCCCTCATTAATCGGGCTACCCACAAATAGCAGAATAAAGGGAGGAATAATCAATGAAAGATGAAACAAAAGTATTTCAATGGTTAAAAGAACAAAATGCTCCTTTTGAAATTCAACTGCAAATTTTACAGGCGTTTCAATTGTATAAAGTTATTGTTGAAATGGATAAAAAGTTAATGATGTATGAGGAGAGAGTATATAGGGAGAGAATGTAATCTCATCCCTGTAATATCGTTTTTAGCTGTTCTGTGCCTGTAATGAATTCGAGTTCATTCTCTGACTCAAAGTTATAAATAATATTATGTAGTAAAGGACTGTATTGATAAAAGGTAGTAATACGATGAATGAGTAATGGATCATGATGAGAAATAAGTGTACTGTACTGTTCATATACAGATGTAGTAAACTCATCTCCGAAATCATAATATAGTCCTGCAAAATCAAAAGCAGGATCGCCAATTTGCGCATCACCAAAATCGATAACACCTGAAATGCGTTTGTTCTGCTTGTTAAATAAAATGTGATGATGTGTAAAATCAGCGTGAATGATTGTATTTTGAAATTTAGATGTAGCTAGACAGGCAAAGAAATTCTCGAATAAACGATTTAAGGCTGATTTCTGGAACGAAGTAAGATTGTTAGTAACATACTGATTTAATTTAGTTTGTAGCTCTTTCCAGTAGGTAAGTGTTTTTTCAATAGGGAATCCTAACGCTGTAACACTTTTTAGAGGAATACTATGTAGAGCAGCAAGGAAAGTAGCTAATTGTGTAATAATTGCTTTCAGCTCTGTATCCTCCAGCGTGGCAACTGTTTCTGTTTTTAATGGTTCACCATGAATGAGAGTATAGTAACTACAAAGAGGAACCTCATCAGATTCATTTTTATAAATTAGGTGATATTGTGGAACTTCGATTTCTTGTAGTGATTGAGTGAGAATTGCGCATAGTTCTTTTTCTAACGGAATTCGCATCGCATATTCCTGTTTTCGCGGGAAACGAAACAGTAGCTCATCATTTACTATAACTGCTACATTATCCCATCCTTCTTCATTTTGTTTATATGAATGTATAGAAAGATTAGGCAAAGCTTCTTTTATATAATGTTTGTAAGAGTCCATAATTGTTCCTCGTTTCTGAGTTAAGTTATTCTATTTTATGATATCAGAATTTTCTTTCTATATGTTAAAATATATCTATTATTATGAAGAAGGGCGGGAGTATTACGAAAAAAAGACTGTTAATCATTTCTCTATGTATCGCTTTTGTATTGTTTTGGTCATATAAAGAGGAGGTTTTTGCTACCTTTAAACCGATTGATCAGTACGAGTTAAATAAGGAGTTAAAGAACAAAAGTATAGAAAATTTAACTCATAATGAAATGAAAAACGTAGGAGAGCATTTTGTGACTGAACAACTATCAGTGTTTGAGTTTAATAATAAAGAAGATGTGAAACGAAAAGGTGAAGAAATATTTTTAAATAGAGGGTATGAACAATTAATGGAAAATTATTATCCAAATCGTTTTCAAGATTTAGAGTATAAATTTACAAGCGAGGAGATACGTGAAGAGACCGATGAGAGTTTTCTTTATCAAGCTGTAGCGTACGTTGCGGGTACTGAAAATGGTAAGAGAAGCGAAATGAAATTGAATTATGAAGTGAAAATTGTAAAGGTTAATAATATTTTTATGGTGCTAGAACAAAAGCAGCGCGTACAATAAAGGAAATTCATTGCTCAATAGAACATTTGAGGGTGTATTACTTAATGCGGAATAAAAAGGCCCTCAAGGAATAAAGGGCCTTTAAAGATTTTCATTTTGTTGACCAAGTTCTTTTTGAGCAATATATAAATTCCCTTGCTCGACTTGTTTAAGAGTATGAACAGAATCTCCTGCATATCCTTTTTGTGTTTTAATAGTTCTTTTTGAACGATTGGAATCTTGTTTCTTCATATAATAGGCCACCTTTCATCAAAAATAAACGAAAATGATAAGTATGAGTAATACAGCAGCGAAAATGGTAATGCCCATTAAAAACGAAGTGTTTTTATATTTAGGTGGCTTATGTACATCTTGCCGATATCCAGGTGAAATTTCAGGGGCAAATTCTTCATCGAATGATTGCTTTTTTTCTTTGTCGTCCATATGTACCCACCTTTCTTTTTCATTATATTATACGTTACAAGAAAAAATATGCATAAAGAAAACAGCCGCTTTATTATTAGCGGCTGTTTTGTGTTGTATATTTTCGTTGTACTTGAAAAAGACGGATAAGTAGGAAGGCAGCGCCAAATGCTAGACCGATAATAAGGCCGATCCAATAGCCTTTCGCGGCCCATTCTGTATACGTCGCTAATATGTAACCTAGTGGTAGACCTATTATCCAATAAGCAATTAAAGTCATAATTAGAGCAACATTTACATCTTTATAACCACGCAAAGCTCCTTGTACAGGGGTTGCAATTGCATCTGAAATTTGAAATAAAATTGCAAAGATAAGAAATTCTTTTGCTAAATGATGAACTTTTGCATCTGTCGTATAAATAGAAGCAATTTGATCATCAAAGAAGTAGAGAAGAATCGAATATAATAAAGCAAAGGCAAGGGCTAATCCAATTCCAATCAATCCGTATTGTTTTGCATTATCGCAACGTTTTGCTCCAACTTCGAATCCGACCGCAATAGTCATTGCCATTGCTAAACTTAGCGGAGTCATATATAACAAGGAAGCAAAGTTCATAGCTGCTTGGTGAGCTGCAATAGTTGTCGTACTAAAATTACTCATCATGAGCGTTACCGCAGCGAAAATACTCGTTTCAAAAAAGATAGCAAATCCGATAGGGACGCCAAGTTTTAAGAATGCTTTCCAACTCGAAAGAGAAGGTCGGTATAATTGTTTGAAAATGTTGAAAGAGGCAAAAGGCTCTTTCGTCTGAATAATAATGACTGTAATAATTAAAATGCACCAATATGTTGCAGTGGAAGCAATTGCTGCTCCGACACCACCAAGCTTTGGGAAACCGAAGTTACCAAAAATTAATAGGTAATTTAATATTACGTTAATTGGTAATGATAATAATGTAATAATCATCGTTGTTCGAGTTTTTCCTAATGCATCAATAAATCCACGTAAAACAGTGTAAGTGAATAAAGGTATAATTCCTATTGCGATAATACTTAAAAATTGCGCTGCAATACGTTCCACAGGTTCTTCTAAGCGCATGCCATTTAAAATAGGTGAAACGACGAAAAAACCGATGAGGATAACAACGAAGCTAGCACAAATTGCTAAATAAACTGCTTGTATGACAACGTGGGGAACGTCCTCTTTTTTCTTGGATCCAACGAGCTGTGCAACAATGGGAGTAGTAGCCATTAAAATTCCTGTTAACCCCGTACTAACTGGAATCCATATACTTGTTCCAATTGCAACACCTGCTAAATCAGTTGGACTTGCATGTCCTGACATCGTTGTATCAAAAAAACTCATCGCAAATAATGACATTTGCGTTACGAAAATCGGAAAAAATAGTAATACAAATTGCTTTAACTTTTGTGAGAATGAAGTAGTTTCTTTCATAAAATCCCCTTTCCATATAAAAAAACAAACTCTTACTATCATACAATTTAATCAAAGATTAGAAAAGAAATACGCGCCTACAACATATAAAACCAATAAAAAAAGGATGCACTTTGAAAAGGGATAAGGTATTATGATAAGGTGTGAAAAAATTACATATTATTTGTTATTAAGGAGGCACTACTTGTGGCTGATTGGTTAATTGGTTTAATCATGGGTGCTGTTGAAGGGTTAACAGAGTTTCTACCAGTATCATCAACAGGACATATGATTTTAACAGGACATTTAATTGGATTTGACGATGAGAGAGCGAAAGTTTTTGAAGTTGTTATCCAATTGGGATCGATTTTAGCAGTTGTTGTTATATTTTGGAAGCGTCTATGGTCGTTAGTTGGAATAGGTAAAGTAACAGACGGACCATCGTTAAATTTATTACATATTATTATCGGGATGATTCCTGCTGGGATACTTGGCGTGTTATTCCATAGCACTATTAAAGAGGTTTTATTTGGCCCAGGACCAGTTGTTATTAGCTTAGTAGCCGGTGGTATTTTAATGATTGTTGCTGAGAAGTTTTCGAAACCAAGTACAGCAAGAACGTTAGATGAAATCACATATAAACAGGCATTTACAATTGGAATGTTTCAATGTTTAGCTCTTTGGCCAGGATTTTCTCGTTCTGGTTCTACAATCAGTGGTGGTTTATTAGCTCGCGTGTCGCATACAGCGGCAGCTGAATATACGTTCATTTTAGCGGTACCGATGATGGTAGCTGCAAGTGGATTAGATTTAATTAAAAGCTGGGATGTATTAAGCTCAGCAGATATAACGCTATTTGTAACAGGATTTGTAACTGCATTCGTTGTTGCGATGCTTGCAATTGTTTCATTCTTGAAATTATTATCTCGTGTGAAACTAACACCGTTTGCTTATTATCGTTTTATTTTAGCTGCGGTATTCTATTTCTTCATTATGTAATAAAAAAACCTGCCGAGCTCGGCAGGTTTTTTTATTTTACTATTTTTTCCACCATATTTTCCATTACATGCTCCCAAAGAGAAGTATCATCAGCTAATGTAGCACGGAAATTAGCATACATTTCTTTTTGTTTTTCTTCGAATGTTGGATCTTCTTTTTCGGGTAATGTAGCGCGCATTGAAGTTACTAATTCTTGTACTTTTGGAGCGCGTGGTCCAAAGACGGCTTGTTCATTTCCATCTTTATCAATGAAAATAAAGATTGGAATCGCACGTGCTGTTCCATTTGTTAAATATTGATCCATTAATTCTAAGTTTTCGTCGCGAATTAATAAACTCATTTCAATATTTGCAACTTCAGAAATTCGTTTCATAACAGGTACGCATAAAAGAGCATCGCCACACCAATCAGCAGTTAATACGATAACACGCCAGCCGTCATTTTGACGTTCTTCTAATACAGGAAGTAATTCATTTGGAATTAAAAAGTTATTGTAAATGTGTAGTAGCTCGTATTGGTTTACTTGCATTTCATTCACATATGTATCAAAGGACATACCTTTATCAGCCCATTGTTGTAAGTTCATAATTAACACCTCTTTAGTAAGATTTGCTTTCATTGTACCAATTTTTATATAGAAAAGCTTGTATTCTTACTCTTTCTCGTCACTTAATAACTTATTTAAGAGGAAAAAGAATAGTACGACACATAATTCAGCTATGTTGGACATTTGTACGCTTTCTATCCAATCATCAGCAGTATGAATGACGAACCAATCTAGTGTAATTTCAATGAATGAGAAAAGAGTAATAGAAATCCAATTTGGCATGTTTTGTGTCAGTGGATATAGCAGCGCTTTGAAGAAACTGAAGATGAAAAATGTAATACTGTCTAAGAAAGTGATTAATAAAAAAAAGAGAAGTAACGCAATACGTGAACTATACTCTATACCTGTAATTTGAAAGATTCCTACATATACAAAAAATATAAATGCAAAAATTATAATGAGAAAAAGAGCAATAATACTAATGATAATCGTTTTATCTTTTAGGCTGAGATTTGAGAATTTCTCCTCCTCATGCATTAAGATACCCCCTTTTTCTGGAAGTTAACTTCATTTTATCATGAAATACATATTAAAAAACTACGAATTATGGGAAAATAAGGTGACAAAAAGTAAGATTTCATGTAAAATTATTAATAAGGTTTTTATTTAACTAAATGAAATAAAAGGAGCTGTCAAAGTTGTCTCAAAATCGAGAGCAATTAATGGAAGAACTATCGACAAATGTGTTTGCTATGTTTCGCACATTGCGTAATGATATCGGAAAAATATTCGGTGGTTACATACCGTGGAATGAATTCATCGTCCTGAGAATATTAAATCGTACGAATAAAGAAATGGTATCGCGTGTAGCAAATGAATTAAATGTGTCGAATAGTCATATTACAGCTGTTACAGAAAAATTAATTAATAAAGGTTTTGTAACTCGTTCACGTTCTACATCAGATCGCCGAGTTGTGTATTTAGAGATTACAGAACAAGGGAAAGATTTAGTTGCGAAAATGGAAGATGCGAAAAAACAATATTTACAAGAAAGATTCTCTACACTTTCAGAAGATGAAATGAATGTAATGATTTCGATTTCCAAAAAACTTATTTAAGTGATTATAAACAAGAAAACGCTTACGTGATGAAAGAGAAGATCTTCCTTATATATGGAAGGTCTTCTTTCATGTGTAATAGATGTTAAAAAATAAAATGTGTATGAAAAAAGATAGAGCGCCATACTACTAATACAAGGAAGGGAGGGAGAAATATGACGAATCGTAACGGTAGTAAAGGGAGCGGTAATCAAGGATCACCAAAGTCCGGCCAGTTTAATCAGGAATTTAGCACTGAATTTGAAACTGGTAATAATAATAAAGGGAAAGAATATCGTTCTAAAAAAGGGAGTAAATCAAAAAAGGAGTGAAATTCATCACTCCTTTTTTTGATTTAAGATGCTGCCGATTGATCCGTATTATATTTTTCTTCTGATTTTGCGACAATCATTGCGCAAATTGCATCACCAGAAATGTTTACAGCTGTTCTAGACATATCTAAAATACGGTCAATACCGATAATTAAAGCGATACCTTCTACTGGTAGATTTACTTGATTTAAAACCATTGTAAGCATTACAAGTCCAACACCAGGTACACCAGCAGTACCGATACTAGCTAGTACAGCAGTTAATACGACCATAGCTAATTGCGGTAATGTAAGTTCAACTCCGTATACTTGAGCGATAAATACAGTGGCTACCCCTTGCATAATGGCAGTACCATCCATATTAATAGTTGCCCCTAGTGGTTGTACAAATGAGCTTATCGCTTTTGGAACGCCAAGTTTATCTTGTGCTGTTTTCATTGCAAATGGAAGCGATGCATTAGAGCTAGATGTACTAAATCCAATTGCCATTACTGGTCCGAAATGTTTAAAGAAACGAACAATACTTTCTTTTGCTAATACCTTTAATAAGCCGCCATATACAAAGACCCCGTGAATAATGAGTACTAACATAACGACAATCATATACTTGAACATCGCAGCGACGCCTGCAAGCCCCATTTTACCAACGGATGAAGCGAGCAAACCGAATGTTCCAATTGGGGCTAATTTCATAACGAGATTAACAAGATACATCATTAATTCGTTGCCCTGTTCAAGTAATGAATGGATACCTTGAACTCGTTTTCCTAAAATAGCTATACCGAGTCCAATCAATACGGCAAAGGCAATGATTTGTAACATGTTTCCGTCAGCCATCGCTTTTGCTGGGTTATCTGGTACGATATTTAGCAATGTGTCGACGAAAGATGTTTCAGTTTTTGCACCTTCATACTTAAGACCTTCTGTTTTAAAATTACCGCCAGCTCCTGGTTTTATAATAAGTGCAAATGTAACCGCTATAGAGATGGCAACCGCAGTTGTTACGAGAAAGAATGAAATTGATTTTAAACCGATTCTTCCAAGTTGTTTCGGATCTCCAAGGCCGGCAGCACCAAGTACGATAGAAATGAACACAACAGGAACAACTAGCATTTTAATAAGTCGAATAAACAATTGACCAATTGGGTTGAACACAAATTGATTTAGTGGCTCAAAGATAGATGGAGCAGCTAAATTTAGAGTGAGTCCAACAACTAGACCTAGAAATAATGCGATTAAGATTGCTTTTGTTTGTTTCAATAAAATCCCCCCTTTTGTTTTTGCGAAATTTCTTTCTAAAGTAATTATACCGAAAAAATACCTAATTTGACAATATTTTCTGAATTTTTCGTTTTTGTTTAAGTGTAGATAGACTGATTTTGTGTTTGGAAAATAAAATAGACCATCACATAGGATGGTCAAGGGAAGGGGACAATTTATGTCAATTTAATTAGGGATGGAAGTTGCTTTAAGACACTGGGGAATGTCTTATAAATTAGGGAGGAACAACTTCGATACATATACTATAAAAGGTAG
>NZ_FNDM01000001.1:0-156491 GCF_900100505.1 Bacillus sp. cl96 | reverse complement strand
GAAGCTATTCAAAGACACTGGGGAATGTCTTATAAATTAGGGAGGAACAGCTTCGATACATATACTATAAAAGGTGGATGTGACCTCTATGTGAACATAGAGTGAAAGATATGGGGATTTGAAAAATAGTACATATGAAATTGTTATTGCTAGCAATATTGAGTTAGGATATAGAGTTTTCCGGCATAAAACGAAAAGGAATCTGAATATAAATAAAAGTTGTAATCTATGAAAAAAAGGATTATGCTCAACTATATTATGAGAATATAAGGTTTGTCCCAATTATTTAAGGGCTTTTAAAAAGCTTTTTATTGTATGAGGGGAAAGCTTCACTTTAATAAGGGAGTTAGTGATATGGACGTAACAAAAAAACAAGGGCTGTATAATCGTCTTATACGATTAAACCCACCACAAATATTAGCATTAGGCTTTTTCTGCTTAATTGTGGTTGGCGGTTTGTTATTAAAATTACCATTCGCAACGAAAGTACATATTAGTTGGGTAGATGCTTTCTTTACAGCAACGTCAGCAGCGACCGTAACTGGTTTGGGAGTAGTGGATACAGCAAGTACATTTACGATGTTTGGCGAAATTGTTATTATGTTTTTAATTCAAACAGGTGGTCTAGGCCTTATGACAATTGCCATTTTAATTGTTTGGGTACTAGGTAAAAAAATCGGATTACGCCATCGTTTATTAATTGGAGAAGCATTTAATCAAACAAATATAGGTGGTCTTGTAAAATTAGTAAAGCGTGTCTTTATATTTTCGATTTGTATTGAACTTATTGGGGTCATCTTTTTATCGTTTCGCTTTATTCCAGAGTTTGGTTTTGGAAAAGGTTTATACTATAGTATTTTTCATGTAATTGCATCTTATAATAATGCAGGATTTGCTTTATGGCCAGATAATTTAACAAGATATGTAGGGGATCCCATTATTAATATTGGGATTTGCTCTTTAATTGTAATTGGGGGACTCGGTTTTACCGTATTAATTGATATATGGTATAGCCGCAGTTTTCGAAAATTATCACTTCACTCAAAAATAATGATTATTGGAACAGTAGTGCTAAATATTATAGCAATGATCGTGATTTTTGTATTGGAATATAATAATGTGAAGACGTTAGGGAATTTATCTTTAAATGAAAAACTATGGGCTTCCTTCTTTCAAGGTATTACTCCGCGGACAGCTGGATTTAATACGGTTGACTATGGAGGTATGGAAGAATCATCTATATTATTTACGATGATTTTGATGTTTATTGGTGCAGGAAGTGTATCGACAGGTGGAGGAATTAAATTAACGACGTTTGTTATCTTAATTACATCTGTCCTTTCTTTCTTTAGAAAAAAGGAGGAAATTGTTTTATTTCAGCGTACAATTAAAATGTCAACAGTAACGAGGGCCTTAGCGATTGCTGTTGCCAGTCAAATACTTATTTTAGCAGCGGTATTCATATTAATGCTTACAGAAAACTTCAGCTTTATTCAATTATTATTTGAGACAATATCAGCGTTTGGCACAGTCGGATTAACGATGGGAATTACTGCAAAGCTATCGGCATTCGGAAAATGTATTATTATGTTTGTTATGTTCTGCGGATTAATTGGACCATTAACACTTGTGTTCTCTTTAGCGCGACCAGCAAAACAAAAAATAAAATATCCATCGGAAGATGTGTTTACAGGATAAGGTATCCCGCGTTAAGCGAGATACCTTTTTCTTTTTTAGAACAGGGAGAACAATAGACCAATAAGTGCTACTCGGAATAAAATTGCGATAAGTGCAGCAATTCCACCGACAACTGCAGCGATACCACCAGTTACAGTAGCTCCGCGATTATAAGCGTAAATACCGAGTAAAACAGAAACAAGACCAAATAGTGTTGGAAATGTAAATAGCGATAAGATAGATAGCGCAAGAGCGATAAAACCAGCAGTTGATCCAGCAGCGGACGATTTTACAACATCTTTATCGTCTTTATCATTGTAATCATAATCAATGCGTTGTGGTGCAACCTCAGCGGCGTACTCTTCTTTATAGTCACTATAATCACTATCTATTCTATCTTTTCTTTTATAATCATCAAATTTCTCAGTCAAAGTCATGACTCCTTTCATAACAAGGTTCAATAGTAGTATGTATCTCTTTTTCTTTTTTATCCCGCTATTTGTGAGAGTCGAGCTACGTACACATCCCACTGATTAAAGTTTCACTATACCGGAGCATGTACAGGGAGTAGTATCTTTTAAAAGGAGGAAAATGTTTTCTTGAAATAGGAAAAGTTAGTATGACTTCCTCTATTTTGGAAAATATAAAAAGGAATAATGAGGAAAGGGTGCAATACATAATGGAACATCCAATTGAAAATTTAATGAAAACGGCAATGACAAATTTAAAAGAAATGGTAGATGTAAATACAATTGTTGGGAGCCCGGTTTCAACAGCTGACGGAAATGTAGTATTAACAGTATCTCAAGTGGCTTTTGGTTTTGGAGCTGGTGGAAGTGATTTTAAAGGGGATTTCATTACTGAAAAACATAACGGTGGGCAAAATCAGCATAAAGAGAACAAACAAGGGCATCCATTTGGAGGAGGAAGCGGGGCTGGGGTTTCCATTAGTCCAGTAGCTTTTTTAGTAGTTGGTTCTAATGGGGTGCAAGTATTACATCTCAACAGCAGTACACATTTAATTGAAAAGGCTTTAAATACTGTACCAAGCACTGTAGATAAATTTGTGAATGGTCGTCAAAAGTGAACTTGCATTTTTTAGGAATTATGATATATTAGAAAAAGTGCGCTTTAGGATGATCGGAATAATTGAAATGTAAATATATATGATGTGTGGAATAAGGGAGAGGAATTTATGATTAATATCAAAAACTTAGTAGTTGGCTTATTTATGTTAGTAAGCGGCTTTGTTGTATATGTAATAAAAGAAAAAGCTCCATTCTAAAACAGACAAACCGTTAATGTCTGTTTTTAATTTGCGGAAAAATATTGACAAGTTATTGTATTGGTGTTAGAATTTTAATTCGTGTCTCGGTTACAGCTAGTGTAAAGTAAATATCTCTTATGAATGCAATACGAAAAGTTTGCGAAAGATCGGGTAATTTTATCAACAACTTTTGTGAACAAACCCTATAAATTGTATTTGTAAGCTATATATGTATACTAGTGAATCAAGGAGCGGTCAGTGGAACCGTAATGATGAGAGAGAGGTAGGGCTTTCATCCAGTATATGTTACTTTCCCGTTAGGTGAATATAAAAAAGAGGACTCCTTTTAAAAGGAGTCCTCTTTCATTTTTTAAGTGCGACTTTCAACTTGTTGACAAATTTCATCCGTTGTTAAACCGTGAGCTGTAATGACTGATCCTTTAATTGATGTATCTGCAATGCCCATCACATTAGAATCTTGCCCAGTTACAACGCAACAATCACAACCTTGTGCATCCTGTTCTGAGTTAAGTGTAACAACTTCATGACCTTGTTGCTGAAGAGCTTGTTGAACGTCTGTTAATGAGTTTTCAACGCCAATTCTAGCCATAATTCTCACCTCCTACCATCTAATTGCTAGTATGCTCAAGTTCACTGCATTTATGAAAAGACGGTAGGAAGTAAATCTTTGTTTAGTCGTTATATACGCCAGTAAGCATTTGACTAACGAATTGATCGTTTAATGTATCTTGGGCAGAAGAAGTATTTGAATGGATGTCGATTGAAGCAATAAAATGATTATGTTCTTGCGTATTTGGTTCTACCTCTACGTAATTATCGAATTTACAAAAACCTTTCGTATCCATTAGATCAAATAATTGCAGCATTTCTACTACCTCTTGTCTAGTTCCTTTAATTTGTACACACGCCATATTTATTTCCTCCTTCATTTTGACAAATTGTTTTTTAAAAATAGGATTATGATTACGAAATGAAAAATATGAATGTTATTTTTAGACAGCGCTATTTTTGTTATTTTCCCCCTTTTTCAGCAAAAGTCGTTATATATTCCCGGATTTATAAAATCGGACGTCCGTTTATTGAATACAATAGATTCGCATCAATTGATGAAAATCCTTCTTTTAAACAAATATTTTTTTAGTGGAAATTGGCGAAAAAAATTTTTTGACTTTTTGTAAACGTTAACAATGTTGTTAAATCAATATAAGTAAAGAAGTACGTACGATTAAAAATTATAAATTTTCTAAAAATTCACTTGATTTATTTAGAAAGGAGAGTAAACTAGGAAACAATAAAAAATTCATAGAACATAGGAGGCGCTTCTAGTGAATGAGCAATGGATTTTCTTAAATGGAGAATTTGTTCCAAAAGATGAGGCAAAAGTTTCAGTATATGATCATGGCTATTTATATGGCGATGGAGTGTTTGAAGGAATTAGAGTTTATAGCGGTAATGTTTTCCGTTTGAGAGAGCACCTTGTCCGGTTGTATGAATCAGCAAAATCAATCCTTTTAGAAATTCCATATTCATTAGATGAAGTAACAAATATTGTTGTTGAGACGATTCGACAAAATAAATTATCTAATGGATACATTCGCCTTGTTGTATCAAGAGGAGCAGGAAATCTTGGATTGGATCCCGATTCATGTAAGAAGCCGAATGTAGTAGTAATTGCAGAACAATTATCTTTATTCCCACAAGAATATTATGAGAAAGGGATTCCAGTTGTAACAGTTGCAACGCGCCGAAATCGTCCCGATGTTTTATCCCCTCAAGTAAAATCTTTAAATTACTTAAACAATATTTTAGTTCGTATTGAAGCGAAATTAGCTGGAGTACAAGAAGCACTTATGTTAAATGATCAAGGATATGTAGCTGAAGGCTCAGGAGATAACGTGTTTATTGTTAAAGGAAATAAATTAATTACACCACCAAGTTCTGCTGGAGCGTTAGAAGGTATTACACGAAACGCCATTTTAGAAATCGGCGAAAAACTTGGATATGACGTAAGAGAAGAGTTATTTACAAGACATGATGTATATGTAGCTGATGAAGTGTTTTTAACAGGAACAGCTGCTGAAGTTATTGCTGTTACGACAGTAGATGGTAGAACGATTGGCTTAGGGCAAACAGGTCCACATACGAACCGTTTATTAGAAGAGTTTCGTAAGTTAGTTGTAGAAGATGGAGAGAAAATTTACGAAGAAAATAAAGTTGGATAAAAACTTTTTTAACATAAGAAAGCGTTGATAGGGAGGAGTAGTTGATTGTGAAGCCTCACAGAGAGTCGGTGGTTGCTGAAAACCGATGGTTCACGTCGACGAACATCGCCCTTGAGTGCTAAGCTAAAGCATTTGTCTAGGCTTAGACGGTAGCTCCGTTATTAGCTAGATCCATTTATGGATCACTGAGGCAAGAGTATTCTTGCAAAGAAGGGTGGTACCGCGAAATCTTTCGTCCCTTCAGCACATAGCTGGAGTGTGGACGTAGGATTTTTTTATTGTATAAAAGTTTGAAAAAGGGGGCTTATAAGAACAATGTCTTCAAAAACGGAAGAGAAACTGGCAACTGGTGCACAGCTATTGTTAGAAGCGCTAGAAAAGGAAGGCGTAAAAGTGATTTTCGGTTATCCGGGTGGTGCCGTTTTACCTCTCTATGATGCACTGTATGATTGTGAAATTCCGCATATTTTAACAAGGCATGAGCAAGGGGCAATTCACGCTGCTGAAGGGTATGCCAGAATTACAGGGAACCCAGGGGTTGTAATTGCAACGAGTGGACCAGGTGCTACAAATGTAATTACGGGTCTAGCGGATGCGATGATTGATTCATTGCCACTTGTTGTATTTACAGGCCAAGTAGCAACAACGTTAATTGGGAGCGATGCTTTTCAAGAGGCGGATATTATGGGACTTACGATGCCAGTGACAAAACATAACTATCAAGTGCGAAAGGCCTCAGATTTACCTCGAATTATTAAAGAAGCATTTCATATTGCTAAAACAGGAAGACCAGGACCAGTCGTTATTGACCTTCCGAAAGATATGGTAGTCGAGAAAGGTGAGCGATGTAGCAATGTACAAATGGATTTACCAGGATATAACCCTAATTATGAACCGAATCTACTTCAAATAAACAAATTACTACAAGCAATTGAAACCGCAAAAAAACCGTTAATTTTAGCTGGAGCAGGTATACTGCATGCGAAAGCTTCGAAAGAATTGACAAGTTTTGCCCGTAAATATGAAATCCCTGTTGTGCATACGTTACTTGGACTTGGTGGTTTTCCGCCAGATGATGGGCTATTTCTAGGGATGGGGGGAATGCACGGTTCTTACACAGCCAATATGGCGTTATATGAATGCGACTTACTCATTAATATAGGTGCGAGATTTGACGATCGTCTTACTGGGAATTTAGCTTTTTTTGCTAAAGGGGCGACTGTTGCACATATCGATATTGATCCAGCAGAAATTGGGAAAAATGTGCCAACAGAGATTCCTATTGTTGCAAGTGCTAAGCGGGCGTTAGAAGTATTGCTTCAATCAGAAGGAAAGAAAGAAAATCATCATGAATGGCTCTCTTTATTAAAGAGTAGAAAAGAAAAGTATCCATTCTCTTATAAACGAAATTCTGAAAGTATTAAACCTCAATACGCGATTGATATGCTATATGAAATCACGAAAGGAGAAGCGATTGTAACAACAGACGTTGGGCAACATCAAATGTGGGCAGCACAATACTATCCGTTGAAAAATCCAGATAAATGGGTAACTTCTGGCGGATTAGGAACGATGGGGTTCGGATTTCCAGCAGCAATCGGTGCGCAAATTGCAAAGAGAGATGAACTAGTTATTGCAATTGTTGGTGATGCTGGGTTTCAAATGACTCTGCAAGAATTAAGTGTATTAAAAGAACACGCTTTACCCGTTAAAGTATTTATTTTAAATAATGAAGCTTTAGGAATGGTAAGACAATGGCAAGATGAATTTTACAATCAAAGATATTCACATTCTTTATTGCCATGCCAACCAGATTTCGTCGCTCTTGCGAATGCGTATGGTATAAAAGGTGTTCGTATTGACGATCCACTTCTTGCAAAGAAGCAAATCCAGCATGCGATCGAATTACAAGAGCCAGTCGTAATCGATTGTCGTGTACTTCAATCAGAGAAGGTTATGCCGATGGTTGCACCAGGAAAAGGTGTTCACCAAATGGAGGGAGTGGAAAAAGGGTGAAGAGAATTGTTACAGCGACAGTTCGAAATCAAAGTGGTGTGTTAAACCGAATTACAGGGGTTATGACACGAAGACATTTTAATATTGAAAGTATTTCAGTAGGTCATACAGAATCATCAGATATATCGCGAATGACGATTGCTGTACACGTTGAAAGTGAACAGCAAGTTGAGCAGTTAATTAAACAACTTCATAAGCAAATCGATGTTCTGAAAGTATCAGATATTACAGAAGAAGCAATGATTGCTAGAGAGCTTGCTCTTATTAAAGTAGCAACTTCTGTAGCGAGGGCAGAATTATATAGTTTAATTGAACCATTTCGAGCCGCTGTAATAGATGTTGGGAAGGATTCCATAGTTGTGCAAGTAACAGGTACGCAAGATAAAGTAGAAGCGTTAATTGAATTACTTCGTCCATACGGTTTAAAAGAAATTGCTAGAACAGGTGTAACAGCATTTACACGTAGTATGAAAAAACAAGATAAGCAAGTTATGTTAATTCAATAATCATTTAAATATAGGGGGAAATGAAAATGGCAAAAGTTTATTATGAGAAAGATGTAACAGTAAATGTATTAAAGGAAAAGAAAGTAGCAATCATCGGATATGGCTCGCAAGGTCATGCGCATGCGCAAAATTTACGTGATAACGGATTTGATGTAGTAGTAGGTTTAAGAAAAGGTAAGTCTTGGGATAAAGCGAATGAAGATGGGTTTTCTGTATATACAGTAGCAGAAGCAGCGGAAAAAGCTGATGTAGTAATGATTCTATTACCTGATGAATTACAACCAGAAGTATATGAAGCTGAAATTGCACCAAATTTACAGGCTGGAAACTCTCTCGTGTTCGCACATGGATTTAATGTTCACTTTGATCAAGTAAAACCACCAGCGAATGTAGATGTATTTCTAGTAGCGCCAAAAGGACCGGGGCATCTCGTACGCCGTACGTTCGCCGAGGGAGGGGCTGTTCCTGCATTATTTGCAGTATATCAAGATGCAACAGGAGTTGCGACTGAAAAAGCACTTTCTTATGCTGACGGAATTGGAGCAACGAGAGCTGGTGTATTAGAAACGACGTTTAAAGAAGAAACAGAAACAGATTTATTTGGAGAGCAAGCTGTACTCTGCGGCGGAGTAACTGCACTTGTAAAAGCAGGATTTGAAACGTTAGTTGATGCGGGATACCAGCCTGAACTTGCATATTTTGAATGTTTACATGAACTGAAGCTAATCGTTGACCTTATGTATGAAGGTGGACTTGAAAATATGAGATATTCAGTTTCAGATACAGCGCAGTGGGGAGACTTCGTATCAGGACCACGCGTTGTTACTGAAGATACGAAGAAAGCGATGGGGGCAGTATTAGCAGAAATTCAAGATGGTACATTTGCAAGAGGCTGGATTGCAGAGCATAAAGCAGGAAGACCAAATTTCCACGCGACAAATGAGAAAGAGAATGAACATGAAATCGAAGTAGTAGGACGTAAATTACGTGAAATGATGCCTTTCGTACAGCCGCGAGTAAAGGTAGGGATTAAATAATATGAAGCAGATTTTGTTCATGGATACAACGCTTCGTGATGGCGAACAATCACCAGGAGTAAATTTAAATGAACAAGAGAAGTTACAAATTGCTAGGCAATTAGAGAGGCTTGGTATTCATGTAATGGAAGCTGGATTCGCGGCAGCTTCCGAAGGTGACTTCCAATCGGTAAAACGCATCGCGAATACAATTCAAAACGCTACGGTTATGAGTTTAGCTAGAGCGAAAGAAAGTGACATTCGAAGAGCATATGAAGCTGTGAGAGGCGCTGTATCTCCTCGTCTACACGTATTTCTAGCTACGAGTGATATTCATATGAAATATAAACTTTGTATGTCAAAAGAAGATGTGTTAAATAGTATTCATCGCTCGGTTACGCTCGGAAAATCATTATTTCCGACAGTACAATTTTCTGCAGAAGATGCGACAAGAACATCGAGAGCATTTTTAGCTGAAGCAGTAGAAATTGCGATTCGAGCAGGAGCGAATGTAATTAATATTCCGGATACAGTTGGATATACAAATCCGGAAGAGTATTATTCTCTTTTTAAATACTTACAAGAATCCGTTCCATCATATGAAAAAGCGATTTTTTCTTGTCATTGTCACGATGATCTTGGTATGGCAGTAGCAAATTCGTTAGCTGCGGTTGAAGGGGGAGCAGTGCAAGTAGAAGGAACGATTAATGGCATTGGAGAAAGAGCAGGGAATGCAGCGTTAGAAGAAGTTGCAGTAGCTCTTCATATTAGAAAAGATTTTTATAAAGCAGAACCTTCGATGACTTTAAAAGAAATTAAGGCGACGAGTACATTAGTAAGCAGGTTAACGGGTATGGTTGTACCGAAAAATAAAGCAATCGTTGGAGCGAATGCATTTGCTCATGAATCAGGCATCCACCAAGATGGGGTTTTAAAAGAAGTAACAACTTATGAAATTATCGAACCAGCGCTTATAGGAGAATCTCAAAATCTCTTTGTACTTGGGAAACATTCTGGCCGTCATGCGTTTACGGAAAAAATGAAAGAGCTTGGTTATGAATTTACAAATGAAGAGCGAGATGCGGCATTCGAAGCATTTAAAAAATTGGCGGATCGTAAAAAGGAAATTACTGAGGAAGATTTACGCGCAATTATGCTTGGTGAAGCAGCATTTGCAGCCCAGCAATATAACATTACGCAATTACAAGTGCATTTCGTATCAAATAGTACACAATGCGCAACAGTTGTGCTGAAGGATGAGGAAGGAAATGTATATGAAGATGCAGCCACTGGTTCTGGTAGTATTGAAGCGATATACAATGCGATTCAAAGAATTTTAGGATTAGAATGTGAATTGGCAGATTATCGCATACAATCTATTACACAAGGTCAAGATGCACTTGCTCACGTTCATGTTGAATTAAAAGAAGGTAGTCACCAAATATCAGGTTTCGGAGTTGCGCAAGACGTATTGGAAGCGTCGGCGAGGGCTTATGTCCATGCAGCAGGGAAATTAAAATCTCTTATAGCGCTTGTGAAATAAATAATTGATAGGTGAGAGAAGCTTTCCTCACCTATCAAATTAAAGTTCTGAAAATTCAGTTAAAAGGAGTGTTAAAAATGGAAAAACGTATCGTTTGTTTAGCTGGTGATGGTGTCGGTCCAGAAGTAATGGAGAGTGCGAAGGAAGTATTGCATATGGTAGAAAGGCTATATGGACATCATTTTCATTTGCAAGATGAGTACTTTGGTGGTATTGCTATCGATTTAACTGGGCAACCATTACCACAGCGAACACTTGCCGCCTGTTTAGCGAGTGATGCGGTTTTACTTGGCGCAGTAGGTGGACCAAGGTGGGATAGTACGAAAGAAAGGCCTGAGAAAGGATTATTAGCATTAAGAAAAGGACTCGGTGTATTTGCGAATGTTCGCCCTGTAACGGTAGAAAGTGCAACTGCACATTTATCACCATTAAAAAACGCTGATGAAATTGATTTCGTTGTCGTTCGTGAATTAACAGGCGGAATTTATTTTTCTTATCCGAAAGAGCGAACGGAAGAAGTGGCGACAGATACACTTACGTATCATCGCCATGAAATTGAACGTATCGTTTCGTATGCTTTTCAATTAGCAAATAAGCGGAAGAAAAAAGTAACATCTATTGATAAAGCGAATGTTTTAGAGTCTAGTAAATTATGGAGAACTGTGACAGAAGAAGTAGCACTTCGCTACCCAAATGTGGAAGTAGAACACATTTTAGTAGATGCAGCAGCTATGGAATTAATTCGGAATCCAGGAAGATTTGACGTTATTGTAACGGAAAATTTATTTGGTGATATTTTAAGTGATGAGGCTTCAGTATTAGCTGGATCATTAGGAATGCTTCCATCAGCAAGTCACGCTGAAAAGGGACCTTCATTATATGAGCCTATTCACGGATCAGCACCGGATATTGCGGGGAAAAATAAGGCGAATCCAATTGCGATGATGCGTTCTGTTGCAATGATGCTTGGGCAATCGTTCGGATTAACGAGAGAAGGAGATGCAATTGAAGAAGCAGTTTCTGCAGTCCTTAAATCAGGGAAATGTACAGCAGATATCGGGGGGACTGAAACGACAACTTCATTTACAAAGGCAGTTATTCAAGAAATGGAAGAGCAAGCGTTAGTAGGGAGAGGAAGATAATGGGAAAAAGGTTACTAGATAAGCTTTGGGAAAGACATGTAGTTGCGACTAATGAAAATGGATTGGATTTATTATATATCGATCTACATCTTGTTCATGAAGTAACGTCACCGCAAGCCTTTGAAGGCTTGCGGCTTACAAATCGAACAGTCCGCAGACCAGATTTAACATTTGCAACGATGGATCATAATATTCCAACGAAAGATGTTTGGAATATTACCGACCGCATTGCGAAGCAGCAACTAGATACACTTCGGCAAAACTGTAAACAATTTCAGGTGCCATTAGCGGATATCGGAGATGAAGAGCAAGGGATCGTTCATGTAATAGGACCAGAACTTGGACTCACACAGCCAGGAAAAACGATTGTTTGTGGTGATAGTCATACAGCAACACACGGTGCTTTTGGCGCACTAGCGTTTGGTATTGGTACGAGTGAAGTGGAACATGTATTGGCAACGCAAACGTTATGGCAACGAAAGCCGAAAGCGATGGGCATTGAGTTAAAAGGGAAGTTACCGCAAGGTGTCTATGCGAAAGATATTATTTTACACCTTCTTTCAAAGTACGGAGTAGCAGTTGGAACAGGTTACGTAATGGAATTTTATGGAGAGGCCATTCATGCTATGGATATGGAAGAGAGGATGACGCTTTGCAATATGGCAATTGAAGGGGGAGCAAAGGCTGGCATTATTGCACCAGATGAAAAAACGTTTGCTTACGTAAAAGGGCGTAAATATGCACCGAAAGACTATGAATCTATTAAGGAAAAATGGTCAGAACTTTATACAGATTTAGATGCAGTTTATGATTTACATATTCTAGTAGATGTTACGGATTTAGCGCCGTACGTTACGTGGGGAACAAATCCTAGTATGGGTGTTCGGATCGATGAGAAATTGCCAGAAAAGCATGATGCAAATGATGAAAGAGCGTTTTCTTATATGGGATTGAGTCCCGGACAAAGTACGTATGACATTCCAGTTCAACATGTTTTCATTGGATCTTGTACAAATTCCAGGCTTTCTGACTTAGAAATTGCTGCATCTGTCGTGAAAGGTAAAAAAGTAAAAGAAGGTGTGCGAGCACTTGTTGTACCTGGATCTCAAAGGGTAAGAGAAGCAGCGATGCATAAAGGATTACATCGCATATTTGAAGAAGCTGGATTTGAATGGAGAGAGCCCGGATGCTCAATGTGTCTAGGTATGAATCCAGATCAAGTGCCTGAAGGAGAACATTGTGCCTCTACGTCCAATCGCAATTTTGAAGGAAGACAAGGAAAGGGAGCACGAACGCATTTAGTTAGCCCGGCAATGGCGGCAGCGGCTGCGTTATATGGTCATTTTGTTGATATTAGAAAGGAGAGTTATGATGGAGCCATTTCGTATTCATAAAGGTACTGCCGCAGTACTGATGAATGATAACATTGATACAGATCAAATTATTCCGAAGCAATATTTAAAGAGAATTGAAAGAACTGGGTTTGGGAAGTTTTTATTTGATGAGTGGCGATATGATAATAATCGCCAAGAAAACCCTAATTTCCCGCTTAATGCACAAGAAAGAAAAGGAGCCAGCATATTAATCACAGGTGATAATTTTGGATGTGGCTCGTCTAGAGAACATGCTCCATGGGCACTTGCTGATTATGGTTTCCGCGTTATTATCGCTGGAGGATTTGCCGATATCTTTTATATGAATTGTATGAAGAATGGCATGTTACCGATTGTAATGGATAAAGATATGCGTGAACAACTTGCAAAAACAGATGCGAGGGAACAAATTACAGTTGATTTAGAAAATGAAATAATTATAACGAATATGCATAGATTCCATTTTACAATCGAGAAAATGTGGAAAGAGAAGTTATTGAATGGTTTAGATGAAATTAGTATTACAATGCAATATGAACAAGAAATAAAAGAGTATGAAAGAAAAGTGGCTTTACATTAAAAAAAGTGACGGAATATTAAAAATGTATTTACATTCAAAATTAACTGTTATATACTATGTGAAAATCAGAGGAGAAAGGGAGTAAGTATTATGAATACAATAAAATCTATTACAATGCTTACACAACTACATCATCATACATGAAACCCTTGAACCTAGCGTGAAAACGTGTAGGTACAAGGGTTATTCCCGTTGTACCTACACTCTACTGAAGAGCCTTGTAGGTATTTTGTCTACAAGGCTCTTTTTATTTTCGGCTTAGGGGAATGAAATAGGCATACATTAGAAGGGGAAAGGTGTGAAAATTTAGATGACAAAATGGAAACGAGCAAACCCGAATGGAACGAGAGATTATTTATTCGAAGAATGTACGTTAATTGAAGAAGTGGAGCAAAAATTAAGGCTTACTTTTTTAGAGAGAGGTTATGAGGAAATAAGAACACCTACAATTGAATTTTATGATGTTTTTGCATTTCAAAATAGACCGATAGATGAAGAGAAGATGTATAAATTTTTTGATGAAAAGGGAAGGATTATCGTTTTACGTCCAGATATGACAATTCCTTTAGCAAGAGTGATTGGAACACAGAGATGGGATACGCCACTTAAAGTGACGTATAGCGGGAATGTATTTCGAGCGAATGAATCCCATTCTGGAAAATATAATGAAATCGTACAAAGTGGTATTGAAGTTATCGGGATTGATAATGTAAGAGCTGAAATTGAATGTGTAATAAGTGTCATTCAAGCACTTCAAAAGTTGAATGTGCAATCTTTTACAATTGAGATTGGGCAAGTACAGTTATATAAATGTATTGTAAAAAAGCTCTCCATCCATGATGAAGAAGAAAGAGTACTTAGAACGTATATAGAAAGTAAAAATTATGCTGCCCTCTCAAATTTTATCGGAGAAAAGAAATTAGATCGATGCGATGAGACAGTAAGATTACTTGAGAAATTACCAAGGCTATTTGGAAATTTAGAAGTTATTGAGGAGGCAGAAAAGCTTGCTTCAAGTAATGAAATGAAAATGGCAATTGCAAGAGTAAAAGAAATGTATGAAACAATTGAAACGTTAGGATATGGTTCTTACATATCAATTGATTTGGGCATGATTCAACACTTAGATTACTATACGGGTGTTATTTTCAAAGGATATATATATGAAATTGGAGAAGAAATCGTTAGTGGCGGAAGATACGATGAGCTAATTGGGAATTTTGGAGAAATGCTGCCAGCTGTTGGACTCGCGGTACAAGTAAATCAAATTGTGAAGGCGCTGCAAGAGCAGCAAGAACCATATGAACGAAATCAAATTGATATTGTGATTCATTATGAGTTAAATAGATTAGCGGAAGCAGAAAGGTTACGAAATTTACTTCGAAAGGATGGGAAAAATGCTTGGTTATCTCTATTCTCTAATTTAAGCGATACCTTTCAATTTGCAAGAAAAAATAAAATAGGAACGGTCGTTGAGGCAAAGAATGAATACTTAGTGGAATATGTATGGAATGAGAAATGGGTAGTCCAGAAAGAAGGAGAGGCTTCATGCGTAACATTCAAATTGCGTTAACGAAAGGAAGATTAGAAAAACATGTCATTCCACTTTTTGAGCAGATTGGAATTGATTGTTCCGAGCTCAAAAATAAAGGTCGGAAGCTTGTATTTCAAAGTAAAAATACAAATGTTTCATTTATTTTAGTAAAAGCGGTTGATGTTGCTACTTATGTAGAACATGGGGTAGCTGATATTGGCATCGTTGGAAAAGATATTTTAATGGAAAACGAGAAAGATATTTATGAAATGCTGGATTTAGGAGTGGGGATTTGTAAGTTTTGTGTTGCTTCTATTCCTACGTATAATCCGAAGAGTTACCGGAAGAAAAGAATCGCTACGAAATACCCCCATATTACTTCTACTTATTTTCATGATAAGGGAGAGGATGTAGAAATTATTAAGATAGAAGGTTCTGTAGAAATCGCTCCTCTTCTTGGATTGGCAGATGCGATTGTAGATATTGTTGAAACAGGAAAAACATTACAAGAGAATGGACTCATTGTATTTGAGGAAATGTACTTTATATCGGCTCGGATGATTGTAAATAAGGCAGCCTTAAAAACTAAAAAAGACGAAATATTCAGCATTATAAATATGATGGAGCAAGAAATCTTATCAGGGAAATAGGAGGATTTAAAATGGAAATCATTTATGAAGAATTTAAGGAGGCATTATCTAAAATAAAAGTGCTAAGAGAAAACGCTAATATAATAGAAGAAACTGTTCAAAGAAGTGTAAGAGAAATCATTAGACATGTAAGGGAAGGGAAAGATGAGGCTTTATCTTTCTATACAAAAAAGTTTGATGGTGTAGAGATGAAAAATTTTCGTGTAAGTGAAGAAGAAATACAGCAAGCGAGTATGTTTGTAGAGAATTCATTTTTAGAAGCTTTAAAAGAGGCGAAGAAAAACGTTGTTTCGTATCACGAAAAGCAAAAGAAGCACTCAATATTCGATTGTGAAAGTAAAGGGATAATTAGAGGGCAACTCATTCGGCCGTTAGAAAATGTAGGTGTATATGTACCGGGTGGGACAGCCTCATATCCTTCTTCAGTATTAATGAATGTATTGCCGGCGAAACTCGCAGGTGTGAAAAAGATTGTAATGGTAACACCGCCGAGGAAAGGAGGAATTGATCCACATATATTAGCTGCTGCAGATCTTGCGGGAGTAGATGAAATTTATACGATAGGTGGCGCACAAGCAATTGCTGCTTTAGCATACGGGACGGAATCGATTCCGAAAGTGGATAAAATAGTTGGACCGGGAAATTTGTACGTCGCTCTAGCGAAACGAGAAGTATACGGAATAGTAAATATCGATATGATTGCTGGTCCATCAGAAATTGTAGTTGTCGCGGATGAAACAGGTAATGCAAAATATATCGCAGCGGATTTATTATCGCAAGCAGAGCATGATGAGAGAGCAACGGCGATTTGTATTACAACGAATATGGAACTAGCTAAAGAAGTAGAAAAAGAGGTAGAAAGACAGTTAGAAACGTTACCAAGAAGTGAAATTGCACGTGAATCAATAAATAGAAATGGAGCCATCTTTATCGTTCCTTCTTTAGAGGAGGCGCTAAAGTTATCAAATGAAATTGCTCCAGAACATTTAGAGTTACATATAAAAGAACCAATGAATGCTCTAGATTATGTGAAACATGCAGGCTCTATTTTCCTTGGGCCATATTCACCTGAACCGCTCGGGGATTATTTAGCGGGACCGAATCATGTATTACCAACGAGCGGAACGGCAAGATTTTTTTCTCCGTTATCAGTCGATGATTTCGTGAAAAAATCAAGTTTTATTTCTTATACGGAGGAAGCATTAAAAAATGTACAGCATCATATTGTAGAGCTTGCAAATAAAGAAGGGTTACATGCACATGCGAGAGCAATCCAAATAAGGTTTGAGGAGGAAAAATAATGCGTCAGTCCAGTCAAGCACGTGAGACGACAGAAACAAAAATTAAATTAAATTTGCAGCTTGATGAAAGTACAAATGTATCTATTCAAACAGGAGTTGGTTTTTTCGATCATATGCTTACTTTATTTGCTAGACATGGAAGATTTGGATTGCAGGTTGAAGCAGAAGGTGATGTATTTGTCGATGCACATCACACCGTTGAAGATGTTGGAATTGTACTCGGAAATTGCTTGAAAGAAGCATTGCAAAACAAAGAGGGAATTAATCGTTACGGTTCTGCGTATGTACCGATGGATGAATCTTTAGGATTTGTCGCAATTGATATAAGTGGACGCTCATATTGTGTATTTCAAGGGGAATTAACAAATCCGAAGCTCGGGGATTTTGATACAGAATTGACGGAAGAATTTTTTAGAGCAGTTGCACATGCTGCCAATATTACATTACATGCGCGCGTTCTATACGGAAGTAATACACATCACAAAATTGAAGCATTATTTAAAGCTTTTGGTAGAGCGCTTAGAGAAGCGGTCGAAAAAAATGCCAACATTACTGGTGTAAATTCAACGAAAGGAATGTTGTAATTGATTGCCATTATAGATTATGGAATGGGGAATATTCGCAGTGTAGAGCAAGCATTAAAATATATTGGCGCAGAGTACATTGTAACGAGTGATAAAAAAGAGATATTGAGAAGCGATGGCGTGATTTTACCGGGAGTAGGTGCATTTCCGAAAGCGATGGACGTATTAGAAGAAAGAGATTTAGTGTGTGTACTAAAAGAGGTTTGTGATATAGGAAAACCACTCCTCGGTATATGTTTGGGCATGCAGCTTTTATTTGAACGAAGTGAGGAACTAAAAGATTGTAGCGGGTTAGGTTTACTACCAGGGGAAATTCGTAAGTTAAAAGTTTCGTATAAAATTCCTCATATGGGATGGAATGAATTAAGGAAGGAAAGAGAATTTCCGCTTTGGAATGGATTAGTGGATGGTTCTTTCGTGTATTATGTTCACTCATATTACGCGGATTGTCCAGATGAAATTGTATGCGGAGTAAGTGATTATGGAATGCAAGTACCAGGGTTTGTCGCGAAAGGAAATGTATTTGGTGCACAGTTTCATCCAGAAAAAAGTGGCGAAATTGGCATGCAAATATTAAAAAATTTTCAAGGGGTGGTAGAAGCATGGAAATCTTCCCAGCTATCGATTTAAAAGAAGGACGATGCGTTAGACTTTATCAAGGAGAGTTTAGTAAAGAAACGGTGATGAATGAAGATCCAGTAGCGCAGGCGATCATATTTGAAAAGCTTGGAGCGGAAATACTACACATTGTTGATTTAGACGGTGCAATTGCTGGCGAGTCTTTAAATTTGCCCGTCATTGAAAAAATCTGCAAGGCGGTACGTATTCCTGTGCAAGTGGGAGGAGGAATTCGTTCACTTGTAACGGTGGAGAAGTTATTGTCAGCAGGTGTAGAAAAAGTGATTTTAGGAACAGCAGCTCTTTATGATAAGTCATTTTTAGAGGAAGCAGTTCGTCTATATAAAGAGAAAATCATTGTTGGAATTGATGCGAAAAATGGTTTCGTAGCAACGAGAGGTTGGCTTGATCTATCTGAAATTTCTTACGTTAGTTTAGCGAAACAAATGGAAAGTTTAGGTGTTCAAACGATTGTGTTTACAGACATTTCGAAAGACGGGACGCTTGCAGGTCCAAATTTTGAACAATTAGCGATACTTCAAAAAAGTGTGGGCATTCGTCTCATTGCTTCTGGAGGAGTGGCATCTATTCAAGATGTGAAAAAGTTAAATGATATGAATATATATGGTGTCATAATTGGAAAGGCGCTTTACGAGAAAACGATTGATTTAGAAGAAGTATTACAGGTAACGAAGTTATGTTAGCGAAACGAATTATTCCATGTCTAGATGTGAAAGAAGGGCGAGTCGTAAAGGGTGTAAATTTTATAGGATTACAAGATGTCGGTGATCCGGTTGAAATAGCTGAAGCATATAACGAGGCAGGGGCAGATGAAATCGTATTTTTAGATATTACGGCGACTCATGAAGGAAGAAAAACGATTATAGATGTTGTAGAAAAAACAGCAGCAAAAGTATTTATTCCTCTTACGGTTGGCGGGGGGATATCAAGTGTGAAAGATATGTACAATTTACTAAGAGCTGGGGCAGACAAAGTTTCAATAAACTCAGCGGCAGTGCGAAACCCGAAGTTAATAGAAGAAGGGGCAGAACACTTTGGATCACAATGTATTGTCGTGGCAATTGATGCTAGAAAAGTAGCAGAAGGTAAATGGAACGTATATGTCAACGGCGGAAGAGTTGACACAGGAATGGATGCCATAGAATGGGCGAAGCGTGTTGTTAAACTTGGGGCAGGTGAAATTTTGTTAACGAGTATGGATGCAGATGGAACGAAAAGCGGATATGACCTTCGTTTAACAGAAGAAATTTCAAAAAGTGTTTCTATTCCAGTCATCGCATCAGGGGGCTGTGGTCATACGGATCATATTATAGAAGTTTTTCAAAAGACAACGGTTGATGCAGCGTTAGCGGCATCCATCTTTCATTATGGTGAGGCGACAGTGCAGAGTGTAAAGCGAAAATTAAGAGATGCAAATATTGAGGTGCGGTTATGAAACCTAATTTTTCAAAAGGATTAATACCGGCAATTGTCATCGAAGAAGGTACGAAAGACGTTTTAATGCTAGCTTATATGAATGAAGAAGCATATAAAAAAACGTTAGAGACGAAAAGAACATGGTTTTATTCTCGTTCGAGGCAGTCGTTATGGAATAAGGGGGAAACATCAGGGAATGTTCAATATGTGCAATCTTTATATTTAGATTGTGATCAAGATTCAATTGTTGTGAATGTGAAACAAGTAGGACCTGCTTGTCATACGGGAGAGAAGACATGTTTTCACTATCAAATTATATAGGGGGATACATATGGAAAATGCCTTTAAGTTGCTGTATAAAACAATTGAAGAACGAAAGGGAAGCCCACTTCCTGAATCGTATACAAATTATTTATTTTCAAAAGGAGAAGATAAAATTTTAAAGAAGATTGGTGAAGAGTGTGCTGAAGTAATTATCGCATGTAAAAATAATGATAAAGAAGAAGTAGTGAAAGAAATGGTTGATGTATTTTATCACTGTTTCGTTTTATTAGCTGAAAAAAATATTGCATTGGAAGATGTGATGCGAGAGGTGAAAGAACGAAATGGAAAGCTTTCGAGAGTTGGGGATAGAAGGGAAATAGATACATTATAAGGGGGAATGTATATGAAAGTAGATTATCATCTTCACTTAGAAGAAGGACCGTATTCAATAGGATGGCTTGCTAAAATAAATGAAGCGTTGGAATGTTATGAACCGCTTCAAGAAAGACATTCTATTGATTGGCTTATGAAAACACAAGAGCGTTTGCAAAAGCGTGTGAAGGAAGGGCCATTTACAACAGAATGGATAGATCTATATTTAGAAGAAGCTGTGCGAAAAGGAATAAAAGAAGTGGGAATTGTTGATCATCTATATCGTTTTCATGAAGCAAAAGGATATTATGAAAAATATGTAGATATTAGTGATTCTAAGCTCGGTCGTATACAGAAAGAATGGTTAGATCAAGTAAGGGTAGTTTCACTGTATGATTTTACAAAGGTAATTGAAGAGGCGAAAGAACGATGGGGGAAAAGAGGTGTCACACTTAAACTTGGAATTGAAGCGGATTATTTTATTGGTTGTGAAGGAGAGTTAAAAGAATTATTAGCGCTAGGAGACTTTGATTATGTAATTGGTTCCGTTCATTTTCTAAATGGCTGGGGATTTGATAATCCAGATACGAAAGAATATTTTGAGGTGCATGACCTACGCGCATTATATGATATGTTTTTTAAAACAGTTGAGAGTGCGATTCGTACCGAGTTATTTGATATTATCGCTCATCTTGATAATATAAAGGTATTTAATTATCGATTGGATGAGAATGAACAGCTTTCTTATTATGAGGAAATTGCTTGTGCATTAGTAGAAACGAATACGGCAACAGAAATAAATGCAGGATTATACTATCGTTATCCTGTTCGTGAAATGTGCCCAAGTCCACTATATTTACAAGTATTAGCTAAGTATGGTGTTCCAATTACGATTTCTTCGGATGCCCATTACCCAAATGATTTAGGGAATTATGTACAAGAAAATATACAAACATTACGAGCTCACGGTGTTACTCAGGTTGCAACATTTACGAAGCGAGCAAGAGTAATGAGGTCGCTTGAAGAAGAAGTAACAAATTCAAAATGAAACGCAATTTATTGATGAAAACTGTCCTTTTTGTTCAAAATAAGAAAGAATGAAAAGGAGGGTAAGAAATGGCGAAACAACAAAACAAACAAAATGTACAAGGTGCACAGCAACAAGCTTATACTTCTGAAACGAATGCTGCATCTCAATCGGTTATTGAGGAGCAAATTAGCGATACGGTTGCAGAAGGAACTATTGATGTGAAGCTTGGAAAAGAATCGCAGGAAAAAGCGTAAGAAGAGGGGAGAGTTGCATCTCCTCTTTTTTCATGGAAAAGTGTCGATTTTCAAAACTATAATCAAATTCCTTGGTTTTTATATGTGGATTTCTTACAATGAAATATAAGAGATGTCTTATTTTCTATAGAAGAGGTGTTAGTAGTGGCAAAAATATTAGTAGCGGGAAAAATTCCGGAAATTGGATTAGAACTATTAAAAGATCATAATGTAGAAATGTACAATAAAGAGGAGTTAATTTCTATAGATGAATTAACAGAGCGTGTAAAAGATAAAGATGCATTGTTAAGTTTACTTTCGACAAAGGTGCCAAAAGAAGTTATTGATGCAGCGCCTCATTTAAAGATTGTTGCAAACTATGGTGCTGGTTACGACAATATTGATTACACGTATGCGGGCGAAAAAGGAATTGCAGTTACGAATACACCGAAAGTATCAACGGAAGCGACTGCAGAATTAACATTTGCACTTCTTTTAGCAGCGGCGCGTAGAATTCCTGAAGGGGATACGTTATGTCGTACGACTGGATTTAACGGATGGGCACCGTTATTTTTCTTAGGACGAGAAGTCCATGGTAAGACAATCGGAATTATAGGTCTTGGGGAAATCGGGAAGGCTGTTGCAAAACGTGCGAAAGCATTTGGAATGGATGTTTTATATACAGGGCCAAATCGTAAGCTTGAAGCTGAAAGTGAACTGGGAGCAACGTATGTGACGTTGGAAGAATTATTACAAACAGCAGACTTTATTACAATTAACTGTGCTTATAATCCAAAATTACATCATATGATTGATGAAGAGCAGTTTAAAATGATGAAGAAAACAGCGTATATTGTAAATGCTTCACGTGGACCAATTATGAATGAAGCAGCACTTGCTCATGCATTAAAAACGAATGAAATTGAAGGAGCAGCTCTTGACGTGTTTGAATTTGAACCGAAAATTACAGAAGAGCTAAAAGAATTAAAGAATGTAGTACTTGCTCCACACGTAGGGAATGCAACATTTGAAACTCGTGATGCGATGGCTGAAATGGCTGTCAGAAATATTTTAGCTGTATTAAACGGCGAAGAGCCAGTAACACCTGTAAATCAAAAGGTATTAGTTACAAAATAAAAAGAAACCTTCCGGACTCGGAAGGTTTTCTTATTTTTCTTTATTCGCTTTTTTAGACGGTCTTTGTCTAATGAATTGAGATAACATGTACAAAATATATAGTGGAATGGCAATGAATAAGAAAACAGAAAAATTTCCAAATCCTGTTTGATACATTGTAATAATGATTCCAACTAAAAATAGTGTAATAATGATGCTATATCGTGGAATTGGTACATCTTTTAAACTTGGGATACGAATGCGGCTCACCATTAAAAATGCGAACGTTACAAATACGGTAATAAGAACGATTTTTGGAATGGTATGTGAAAATAATGTTAAGAAAGCAACAAGCCCTCCCGCTGCTGTAATCGGTACTCCAGTAAAATATTTCATTGAAGTAGAAGATGGTGTTACATTAAATCGTGCTAAACGATATGCTCCGAAAAGAGGGAATAATCCCGCTATGTATAATCCGATGATTCCGTAGTTTGAGAAAGATGTGTAATACATTAAAACAGCTGGTGCTGCACCAAATGTTACGACATCTGCAAGCGAGTCGAGCTCTTTTCCCATTTGTGAATCAACACGTAATAAACGAGCAACACGACCATCAAGACTATCTAACATCATCCCGATAAGTACTAAAATAGCAGCTGATTTATAATATCCTAAAGATGCATAGCCGATTGATAAAAATCCGCTATATAAATTTCCGAGCGTAAATAAGTTTGGAATAGCTGCTCTATACAAAATCTGATCCCTTGCTTTCTGTAATAAATTCTTAATTAGTGTATGAAAGTTTACTTATTTTATCATACCATAAATTTATTCCTCATACGAAAGAAATTACCAATTTGTGAAAGATTTCATAGAAGGATGGTTCGAAAATTAAGTGGAAATAAAAAGAGGAAGCAACTTGTATAAAGTTGCTTCCTTTACTATTCAAATTTCGTTGTCATCGTTCCGGTTTTATATCGATTATTAGGATCGAAGCGTAATAAATCTCCATAAATTAATTTATCGGAGAGTTTTAATTCTGTTTTTGCTTTTTCAATATACGGCTGACATAACGTCATGTCAGCTTCTTCACCCGTACTTCTTTTGTAGCACATATTTTTTGTATAAACATACTCTTCAGAAACAAAGCTACCATCACGCATTACCATAAGCGGGTCTTTCTCTTTAATAAATAAGTCAGTTCCAAATTCAACGGATTTATTTGTTTTAATACCAAGTAAATGAAGGAGCGTTGGCTTAATATCAATTTGACCGGATACTTTAGAAACAACTTTTCCTTCTTGGCCAGGCACATGAATAATAAGAGGGACTCGTTGTAATTGCATAGAATCGAATGGTGTAATAGTATCTTTTCCTAGGAACTGTGCCATAGCTGCGTTATGGTTTTCGGAAATACCGTAATGATCACCATAAATGACAATAACGGAATTATCATATAATCCTTCTTCTTTTAATTGTTGAATAAATAATTTAAGAGCTTCATCTGTGTAACGAACAGTTGGGAAGTAGCGGTTTACAACACCACTTTCCGAGTTGAATTCATCAACATATTGATCTTCCGGATTTAGAAGAAACGGAAAATGATTTGTTAATGTAATAAATTTTGTATAGAACGGTTGCGGTAAAGATTTTAACTTTGGAATAGATTGTTCAAAGAACTCTTTATCTTTTAATCCCCAACCGACAGACATTTGCTCCGTTCCTGCGTAATCATTTAAATTAAAATAACGATCATATCCAAGCGCAGGATACATTACATCCCGATTCCAAAACGTTTTATCGTTTGAATGGAAGACGGCAGAAGAATATCCGTATTTCTTTAATTGTTCTGGTGTCGCTGTGTATTCATTTGTTGCATGAGTAAAGAATACAGAACCACGATCTAGCGGATAAAGTGAGTTTTCAACGATAAATTCAGCATCAGAAGTTTTGCCTTGTCCAGTTTGATGATAGAAGTTATCGAAATAGAAACTATCCTTAATAAATTCATTTAAAAATGGTGTAATTTCTTTTCCATTTATTTTTTTATTAATAACAAAGTTTTGTGTAGATTCCATTGAAATTAAAATTACATTTTTACCTTTTGCAGCTCCAAATAAGTTTTTATCAACTTGTTTGTCTTTTGAGTCTGTATAGTTTTTAATTTCAGAAAACCCATCCCCACTTGCAAATACACGCTCAGCTGAAGACTTGGATTGAAGCGTAATATCAAATAGATGGTATGTGTATAAACCTAAATTCTTCACGACAGTTTGACGGTCAAATGAGCGCGAGAACATTTGTGGTTTATAAATAACTGATACAACAATTTGTAGTGCTAATAAAGCTGTTACACCGCTAAAGAAAGTTCGCTTCTCTGAGCGGGAAAGTGGTGTTTTGTCGCCAAATGATGGGAATTTACGTGAAATAAACATTAAAATAATTGCATCTGCAAATAAAAGTAATGTTTTGTACGTAAAGAGTTCTTTTATACTTGTCCCTAAATCAGCCATATTGTTTGTTTGGAATAAAACCGGGAAAGTAACGAAATCGTTATAGAACCCATAAAACATTGCGTTTCCAAATAAAATAAATGACAGTATAAAACTGATTCCAATTATAATTCGGTTTCGGTGCTTAGATGCAAGTAAAGCTAAGCCGAAAAATAAAAGTAACGCAGCTAGTGGATTGATAAAAAGCATGAATTCTTCAAAGAAATTATCAATTTTAATATCAAATGCTAGCTTGTACACAATATATGTTTTAATCCATAGTAAAACGACTGCAACGAGTGCAAATCGCAGTTTTGGAAACAGATGTTGTAGCATAATATACTCCTCTCCTAAAAAGCATGACAGTTCTTGTGAGTCAGTTTGCTTAACGACTCATTTTATATATACGAACAGTCCTTTGTTATTATGATTATTATACTATGAGTATCATTATACGAAAATAAAAGAAGGTTGTGGGCTTTTTTATAATAATCGAGTAGAAAAAGAGTGGTGGGAGACAATAAAACAGAATTTCTATGTATGATAATTATCGTACGCAGAAAGAATCGCGTGATAATACGGAGGTTATAATGCGAAAATTATTATATTTTATAGCATGCAGTAGTGTTATACTTTTTACTTCACCGAGTGTGTCGGTAGCCCAATATGATGCACCTCTTATGGAAGATGCACTTTATTCTGTTTTATTTCCAAAAATAAATAAAGCAATTGAAAAACAATATGGAAGTTTGAAACCTTATCAATGTCCTAAAATTATTAGTTTAAAAAAAGTGTATAGCGGTACATATTTATTTCAAGCAAGTATTGAAGTGACAAAGTATGAACGTGTTGCTGGGAAAATTGCTCCACCATTTGAGAAGGTAACGATTACATTTAATAACGAAGAAGGCGAATGGGAAGTGACAAAGATTTCAGTAAAGCGCTTACCAAATGATACGAAACTAAACTGTGAAAAAACAATATAAAAAATTGTTTGACAAATAAAATGGTCCTTTGGTATTGTTAATAGCAACAATTAGATGTTTGAAAATTAAATAGACTTACCTCATCTACTCTCAAAGGTAGAGGCCGCGATAGGAAAGAGTAAGCTATGGGAGATTTAATGGAATCTGTGATCATAGGTTGAAAGGGACTATTGCCGAAATATAAGAATAACCATCTTATTCATATATTGGGACTGCATTGAATAAATGTAGTACTGTCATAAGATTTATTTTATGGAGAGCTATTTGGAGATGTTGATGCGGTTTCTTATTTTGAGGAGATAACAACTCGTTTATTTTTTCAATATATATTTTTCCTAATAAGAAACGCGTGTGAACATTGTTCCGCGCGTTTTTTGTCTATCTAAAAGCGTGCTGCAATGAATAGAAGATTGGGGTTATGAGTTTTAGAGGAAATAAGGGAGGAATTTAAATGTATTTACACGGCACAAGCCGAATTAATGGGCAAGGACACTTAGAAATTGGAGGGTGCGATACGACGCAGCTAGCAAAGCAATACGGAACACCACTTTATGTATACGATGAAGAGTCTATTCGAGGAAAATGCCGAGCATTTCATCGTGCTTTTAAAGAAAGTGGTTTCTCTTATCAAGTAGCATATGCAAGCAAGGCGTTCTTGTGCATGGAGATGTGCCGAGTAGCTCGTGAAGAGAATATGTCATTAGACGTTGTTTCTGGGGGAGAATTATATACTGCGCTCCAAGCAGGATTTCCGGCATCACGTATTCATTTTCATGGAAATAATAAAACAGAAGAAGAAATAGTGATGGCTCTTCAGGCGAATATCGGTTGTTTTGTCGTAGATAATTTCTTTGAATTAGAAGTTTTACACGATTTAGCGATGCAACATGGGAAATTTGTGAACATATTAATTCGTGTAACGCCTGGAGTAGAGGCGCACACACATGAATATATTACAACAGGTCAAGATGATTCGAAATTTGGATTTGGTGTTTCAAATGGTCAAGCAATGCAGGCAATTGGATTGGCTTTACAAAAATCCAATTATAATGTGCTAGGGATCCATTCACATATTGGGTCGCAAATATTTGAAACAGCTGGTTTTGTTCGAGCAATTGAAGTTCTTCGCCAATTTTTAGAAGAAGTGAGAGAGCAAACAAACTATGTAGTAAAAGTGTTAAATGTAGGCGGGGGATTTGGAATACGTTACACAGAGTCAGATACACCATTAACTCTTGAGACATATGTGCGAGCTGTAACAAGTGCAGTGAGAGAACAATTTACTGTATGTGAATATCCATTGCCAGAAATATGGATCGAGCCAGGCCGTAGCATTGTAGGTGATGCTGGGACAACAATTTATACAGTTGGATCTGTGAAAGATATTCCTGGTATTCGGAAATATGTATCAGTCGATGGTGGAATGACAGATAATTTAAGACCTGCTTTATATAATGCGCGTTATGAAGCGATGTTAGCGAATCGAGCGAATGATGAGAATGAGGAACTCGTTTCGATTGCCGGGAAATGCTGTGAGAGTGGAGACATGTTGATTTGGGATATTCATTTACCGAAAGTTGCTGCTTCTGATTTACTAGCAGTTTCCTGTACAGGAGCATACGGGTACTCGATGGCGAATAATTACAATCGAATTCGAAGACCAGCCGTTGTCTTTGCAAAAGGCGGAACATCGCAAGTAGTTGTGGAACGCGAAACATATGAAAATATTATTGGGAACGATCGCATACGTATTAAAGAGCTTGTCTAAATAAGAAAAGGAGTTGTTCGAATGGGCAATTCCTTTTTTATAAAATAAAATAATTAAAATATATCGGAAAACTAGGATTGAAAAAAATCAGAATTGTGATAAAATACAAATACAAAGCTTATCAAGAGAAGCGGAGGGAACTGGCCCGAAGAAGCTCGGCAACCTGCTTATAGAAAGCAAGGTGCTAAATCCAGCAAAATGGGATCCATTTTGAAAGATAAGGTAAAATATATTACCGAACAGTCTTTTCGAAATGGGAAAGATTTTTTTTATGAATAAAAAGGGGGGGCTGTTCGCGTGAGTGTACGGGAACATTTTGATGAAGTATCCGAGAAGATTGAAGCGATGCTTGCTGATATGAAATATGGTTCAATTACAATTGTTGTGCAAGATGGAAAAGTAATTCAGTTAGAGAAAAGTGAAAAAGTACGTTTAAAGTGAAAAGCGCTGACTAGAAAAACTAGAGGCGGTTTTAACCTATTTTTATTAGGTTAAAACCGTCTTTTTGCTTTTACAGGGGGAAAAAACATGTTGACGTATGAAACGTGGGAAGAAAATGTTGTTTCGTTTTCGGAAGAAGATGAAACAAAAGGTGCGTTATCAGTATTAAATTGGGCTTATAAAGAATATAAAGATGAGGTTGTCTACGCATGTAGCTTTGGGGTGGAAGGTATGGTATTGCTGCACATTATAAACCAAGTAAATCCATCTGCTAAAGTTGTATTTTTGGATACAAATGTTCATTTTCAAGAAACGTATGAATTAATTCAAAAAGTGCGGGAACGATTTCCTTCATTGAATATTATAGAAAAACAGCCAGAACTTACACTTGATGAACAGGCGAAGTTGCATGGTGAAAAACTGTGGGAGAGCAATCCGAATCTTTGTTGTAAGATTAGAAAAATTTTACCTTTAGAAAAATCATTAGTCGTGGAAAAAGCATGGATATCGGGCTTAAGAAGGGAACAATCAGAAACACGTAAGCATACAAAGTTTATAAATCAAGATCATCGTTTTCAATCTATTAAAGTTTGTCCACTCATTCATTGGACGTGGAAAGAAGTTTGGCGATATGTATACAAACATAGCTTGCCGTATAACCCGTTGCATGATGTTGGCTATCCAAGTATTGGGTGTGAGAAATGTACGTTGCCTGTAGGAGAGGGTGGCGATTCGAGAGATGGTAGATGGGCTGGGAAAGTGAAAACTGAATGTGGTCTTCATTACCAATAAGATGAATTTGAAAATAAAGCTAAGAGAGGGTATAGAAAATGAGTACAAGAAACGAATTAATAAATCGAATAGACGAGACATACGACGTATCACAAATTAAAAAAGAAATTGGGCTAGATAACATTGCGTTAAGTGATTTAGAACTATTAGCGACAGGAGGATATAGCCCGCTTACTGGTTTTTTAGGAAAGAAAGATTATGATTCGGTTGTAGAAACGCTTCGTTTAGCTAATGGGAGCGTTTGGAGTATACCAATTACATTACCAGTAACAGAAGAAGTAGCAGAGACGCTAAAAGTTGGAGAGGAAGTAAAACTTGTTAACGGTGGAAATGTATATGGTGTTATTCAAATAGAAGATATTTTTGTGCCTGATAAGGAAAAAGAAGCGTTACTAGTGTATAAAACGACGGATGAGGCTCATCCTGGAGTGAAAAAATTATACGAAAGACCGAACGTTTACATCGGAGGAGCTATTGTTCTTACGAAACGTTTTGAAAATAATCTGTTTCCTTCTTATCATTTAGATCCAATTGAAACGAGAGAAGCATTTAAAAAACGTGGTTGGAAAACAGTAGTTGGATTCCAAACGAGAAATCCGGTACATCGTGCCCATGAGTATATTCAAAAATCTGCTCTTGAAATTGTAGATGGTCTCTTTTTAAATCCGCTCGTTGGAGAAACGAAATCGGATGATATTCCTGCTGATGTAAGAATGGAAAGCTATGAAGTACTTCTTCAAAACTATTATCCGAAAAATCGTGTCTTTTTAAGTGTATTTCCTGCTGCCATGCGTTACGCAGGACCAAGGGAAGCGATATTTCATGCGTTAGTAAGAAAGAATTTTGGATGTACCCACTTTATAGTAGGGCGTGATCATGCTGGAGTAGGAGATTATTACGGAACGTATGAAGCGCAAGAAATCTTCACAAATTTTACGATAGAAGAGTTAGGAATTACACCACTATTCTTTGAGCATAGTTTTTACTGCACGAAATGTGAAGCGATGGCTTCAACGAAAACATGTCCGCACGGAAAAGAAGATCATGTTATTTTATCGGGTACGAAAGTAAGAGAATTATTAAGAAACGGTGAGATTCCGCCAAGTACATTTAGTCGTAAAGAAGTAGTGGAAGTGCTAATTAAAGGCTTGAAAAAAGAAGTAGTAACAGAATAGGGAGAGAACGAGATGGATACGAATATTACTTGGCATACAGCTTCGGTTTCAAAAGATGAGAGAAGAGTGAAGAATGGACATCATAGTTTTGTAATTTGGTTTACTGGTCTATCAGCTTCGGGTAAATCTACAGTAGCGAATGCGGTCGCTCGTAAACTGTTTGAAAAGAATATTGGAAATTATGTGCTGGATGGGGATAACATTCGCCACGGTTTAAATAAAGACTTAGGATTTTCTGAAAGTGATCGCATGGAAAATATAAGACGTATTGGCGAAGTGGCAAAGTTATTTGTAGACCAAGGAGCAGTTGTCCTTACAGCATTTATTTCACCATTTCGAGTAGACCGCAAACAAGTAAGAGATTTATTAGCGGCAGATGAATTTATTGAAATTTTTGTGAAGTGTCCGATTGAAGAGTGTGAGAAACGTGATCCGAAAGGACTTTATAAAAAGGCAAGAAAAGGTGATATTAAGGATTTCACAGGTATTGATTCGCCTTATGAAGAGCCAGAGCAAGCGGAATTAATTGTAGAAACGCACAAATATTCTATTGAAGAATGTGCAGAACAAATCGTGAAGTACTTACAAGAGCGTAGTTTTATATAGGGGGATAAACAATGAGTTATGAAAAAGTATGGGCTAACAATGAAAAATTAAATCAGACCGAGAAAAATAAATTAGAAAAAGATGGCTTAGAAATTTTTAATGATATTCCTTACTATGCGGAAAATGGTTTCGAATCTATTCCGAAAGAAGAGTGGGATGCCTTTAAATGGGCAGGCTTGTATTTACAAAGACCGAAAGAAGCTGGTTATTTTATGATGCGGGTAAATATTCCGTCAGGGATTATTACAAATGCACAGGCAGAAGTACTTGCTTCTATTGCTGAAGATTATGGACGTAATGTAATAGATATTACGACGAGACAGGCGATTCAGTTTCACTGGTTAGAAATTCAGCAAATTCCAGATATTTTTAAAAGATTAGCAAGAGTTGGGTTATCTTCAGCGGGGGCTTGTGGTGATATAACGCGGAATATTACAGGTAATCCGCTTGCTGGCATTGATGCAAATGAACTATTCGATACAACGCATATTGTAAAAGAAGTATATGATTACTTCCAACATAATGAAGAGTTTTCTAACTTGCCACGTAAATTTAAAATGTCTATTAGTTCTAATATTTATAATTCAGCAAACGCAGAAATTAACTGTGTTGCATTTACGCCTGCAACGAAAGAAATAGATGGTGAGAAAAAAGTTGGTTTTCATATAAAAGTAGGTGGAGGATTATCAGCTCGACCGTATTTAGCTGATGAATTAGATGTATTCGTTTTACCAGAAGAAGTGAAGGCGGTGGCGATTGCGATTGCTACTATATTCCGTGATTTTGGATATCGTGAAAAACGTCATTTAGCTCGGTTGAAATTTCTTGTTGCGGACTGGGGAGCAGAGAAATTTAAAGAGAAACTAATAGAGTATACAGGGCCTTTACAAAGTAAAGGGGAAAGTGCACTCAAAGGATGGAATGCAGGCTATTTTTATGGTGTTCAAGACCAAAAACAAAAGGGATTAAAATATGTAGGTTTTAATGTACCGGTAGGTCGTTTACATGCAGAAGAAATGTTTGAGATTGCAAGAATCGCAAAGCAATATGGAAATGGACAAATTCGTACATGTAATTCACAAAATTTCATTATTCCGAACGTTCCTCCGGAAAATGTAAAAGGATTACTTAGTGAACCGTTGTTTGAAGCGATATCTGCAAGCCCAAAATCATTTATTGGTCATGCGGTTTCATGTACCGGTATTGAATATTGTAATCTTGCACTAGTAGAAACGAAAGAAAGATTACGAAAAATTGCAGAATACTTAGATACACAAATTGCACTCGATGTTCCAGTTCGAATTCATATGGTAGGCTGCCCAAATTCATGTGGTCAACGTCAAATTGCTGACATTGGGTTACAAGGGGTGAAAATGAAAACGAAGGAAAAGGGAATTGTTGAAGCATTTGAGATATATGTAGGTGGAACGTTGTTAGATGGCGGTGCCTACAATCAAAAGTTAAAAGGAAAAATAGATGGCGAGGATCTACCTGATGTACTCGCATCATTTATAAGTTATTTCAAAGAGAATAAATTACCAGCCGAAACATTTTATGATTTTGTAGGTCGTGTTGGTGTAGATACATTACAAATAGCGTTAAATAACGTGCTAGAAGAAGTAATAGCGTCTTAGGAGGGACGATATGGATTTATATCGATTTGAAGCTGTGTTAGTAAATAGTATTGTTCCGATTGTTGTTGTTGCTCAAAGTGAAGAACAGGCATTTAAGCTTGCGGAGATTGAGCTTGAAAAGCATTTTTTACCGTTGCCAGAGGTAAAAGAGATTTCTTTGTTTGAAAAAAAGAAGATTCGAAAAGGTGGGGCATTTGTTATCCATGAGTAGAGATCAGTAATACGAAAAAATAAAAACTTCCATTCTTATATACGAATGGAAGTTTCATTTTAATAGTAGAAATGAGGAGAGATGATGGGGAAGGTTTATATTGTTGGAGCGGGTCCTGGCGATCCAGATTTAATTACTGTTAAAGGGTTGAAATGTATTGAGAAGGCAGATGTTATTTTATACGACCGACTTGTGAATAAAGAGCTGCTTTCATACGCAAAGCCTGACGCGGATTTAATTTATTGTGGAAAACTCCCGAATTATCACACGATGAAGCAAGAGACAATTAACACGTTTCTTATTAAGTATGCGAAAAAAGGAAAAGTTGTAACGAGGCTCAAGGGCGGCGATCCATTTGTGTTTGGTAGAGGGGGAGAAGAAGCTGAAGCATTAGCAAAGCAAGGTGTACCATTTGAAATCATTCCTGGTATTTCAGCTGGAATAGCTGCTCCTGCTTATGCGGGCATTCCAGTGACGCACCGTGATGCAAGTGCAAGTTTTGCTATTGTGACTGGGCATAGGAAAGAAGGTGCTGAAGAAGAAGTGAAATGGGAAAGTTTAGCGAAAGGTGTAGAGACTTTAGCGGTATATATGGGGGTTAGTAATTTGCCCTACATATGTGAGCAACTTATGAAGCATGGAAAAGATAAAAGTACGCCAGCTGCTATTATTGAGCAGGGGACGACGTCTATGCAACGCACAGTTGTTGGAACGTTAGGGACAATTGTAGATGTTGCGAAAAAAGAGCAAATTCAAAATCCGAGTATGATTGTAATTGGAGAGGTTGTCCGTTTTAGAGAAAAAATTCATTGGTTTGAGAAGCAGACAGAAAATGCTTATCAAGTAAGTGGAGTGTTGTAAAATGAAAGCCGTCTTATATATATGTCATGGAAGTCGTTTGAAGACAGCGAAAGAAGAGGCGATTCAATTTATTACATCGTGCATGAGCCGTATAGAAGCGACTATTCAAGAAGTTTGTTTTTTAGAGTTAGCGAATCCTTCTATTGAAGATGGTTTTCGTACATGTGTGAAGCGTGGGGCCACTGAGATTATTGCTATCCCTGTTTTTTTATTAGCGGCAGGTCATGTAAAAAAAGATATCCCTTTTGAATTGGAAAAGTTAACTAATCAATTTTCGGATGTTAAAGTTACCTATGGTAATCCGTTTGGTGTATCAGAAACACTTGTTAAATCGGTGTATAGCGGAAGTGGCATCGAACAGGAAGATAAAAATGAAGTGACGTTACTTCTTGTTGCAAGAGGGAGCAGTGATCCTGAAGTATTAAGAGATATAAACTGGATTGCTTCTTTATTTCAAACAAAAGAGAAGGTTAAAAAAGTAGAAGTTTGTTATTTAGCGGCTGCAGAGCCAAAATTTGAGGAGAAGTTAAAGGAAGTTGTAGAACGAAAAGAAAAGAACATCGTTGTACTGCCTTACTTGTTATTTACAGGTTTACTTATGAAACATATTGAGAAAGAAGTGCGCCAATATGAAGTGGAAGAGATAAAAATTAGTCCATATTTAGGGAAGAATGAAGCGTTTCAAGATATGTTAATTCAGAAAACGACGGAGTTATTGAAAGGAGATCAGTATGTATCCACTTACAGTGCGAGTTAATGAGAAACGCGTTGTTGTTATTGGCGGGGGAAAAGTTGCAGGATTTAAAATTATTCCTTTACTCAAACAGGGTGCGGATATAGTTGTGATAAGTCCAGAATTAGATGCGAATTTAGTAAAACTTGTGGAAGAAAAGAAAATTCGTTGGTATCAAAGAGAATATGAAAAAAGTGATATTAAAAGTGCTTTTTTAGTTGTTGCAGCGAGTAGTGATTCAATATTAAATGAACAAGTTGCTGAAGATGCCGCTGAGAATCAATTAGTAAATGTTATTACAAATCCGGAAAGTGGTAATGTTCATTTTCCGGCAGCGATTCATCGTGGTTTACTTAATATAGCAGTTTCTACTGGGGGAGCGAGCCCGAAGCTCGCAAAAAAAATTCGAGATGATATTGCAAATAAATATGATGAGACATATGAATCGTATTTAGATTTTTTATATGAAGTAAGGTTGAAGTTAAAAGATTTACAGTTAGAAAAGAGGGAACGAAATATATTGCTCCAAGAAGTGTTGAAATCAGTATATGTGCAAAATGAGGGGAAAAGAGAAAGTTTTTTACGTGAGTTAGAGGAAAAGGTTTTAAAATAATAAAAGATAAAGTGCGCTTTACAAATATAAAAATATAATTTATAATCACAAGTAACTTCAATAGATGAAATCGATGAGCAAGAAGAGTACGTATATTTGATGCGTTCAGAGAGCTGGGGTTAGGTGGGAGCCCGGTACGATAAAATATACAGAATGGGCTTGCGAGAGGTATGTTGAACATTGTAGTAGGCAACCCGGGTTCCGCCGTTAAAAGGATAGAGTATCGGAATTATTCCTGTACTTGAACAAGTGGGATTTATCAATCCAATTGAGGTGGTACCACGGTATTTACATTACATATATCGTCCTCTACATGCATATTTGCGTGTAGGGGACTTTTTTATTTTCTAAAGGAGGTGTGCGAGTATGAAATGAAAGTGTATAATTAACAAAAGTTTAAATATTCAGAAAAGGAGAAATTATGATGAAAGAAACACAGCAATGGACGTCGAAAATAGGCTTTGTACTCGCAGCAGCCGGAGCCGCAGTAGGTCTTGGTGCGATATGGAAATTTCCATATGTTGCAGGTAATGGCGGGGGAGGCGCATTCTTCCTTGTATTTTTACTATTAACTTTATTTATAGGTATGCCTCTTCTAATAGCGGAGTTTGTTATTGGACGTAGCACGCAAAAAGAGGCGGTTACAGCTTATAAAGTACTAGTGCCAAATAGCAAATTATATCCTTGGATTGGTCGTATGGGAGTTGTTACTTGTTTTAGTGTACTATCTTTTTATAGTGTTGTAGGTGGATGGATTTTACTTTATTTATATTATAGTGTGACAGGAAGTTTCTGGAATGGTGCAGCTGATTATGGACAATTGTTCGGTGAAACGATTTCAAATCCATTAAGTGCGATTGGAGCACAATTTATCTTTATGCTTTGTACGATTTTTGTTGTAAGTAAAGGTGTAGAGAAAGGTATAGAAAAGGCAAGTAAGTACATGATGCCGCTATTATTTATTTTATTTATTGCGATTATTGTTCGTGCGTTAACACTCGATGGTGCTTTTGCTGGAGTAGAGTTCTTCTTAAAACCAGATTTTTCAAAGCTTACAGCAGATACAATTTTATATGCGATGGGACAATCTTTCTTCTCGCTAACTGTAGGTGCCTCGGTAATGGTAACGTATAGTTCGTATTTAAAGAAAGAGGAACATTTAGCGAAATCGGCAACATCTATTGTAAGTTTAACTGTTTTTGTTACAGTACTTGCAGGATTAGCAATTTTCCCAGCGATTTTCGCATTAGGAGTTAAACCGACTGAAGGACCGGGATTACTGTTTATCGTCCTTCCAGCAGTATTTGCAAAAATACCATTTGGTCAATTTTTCTTTATTATGTTTTTAATTTTATTCTTCTTTGCGACTTTAACATCAGCAATTTCAATGCTTGAAATTGTAGTAGCATCTGTTGCGAAAGGTAATGAGAAGAAGCGTCCGTCAGCATCATTATTAATTGGTATTCTTATTTTTGCAGTCGGTATTCCATCAGCGTTATCATTTGGGATTATGAGTGACGTGAAAATATTTGGGAAAACATTCTTTGATTTAGTCGACTTTTCGGTAAGTAACGTATTGCTGCCGTTAGGAGTACTAGCTATTTCATTATTTGTACCAAATAAAATGAGTAAAGAGTTGTTGATGAAAGAATTAGAAGTGACGGAAACGAAAGGGAAAACGTTATTTAACATTTGGTTCTTCTTACTTCGTTATGTTATTCCGGTAACTGTAATAATTGTATTTTTAAATGCGATAGGTGTATTTAAAATGTTTGCATAAAAAAAGGCGGGGATCTCCCGTCTTTTTTTATGTTGATGAATGTAATAGACGATTATACGCTTTATAGGCTGTGGTGACTGCGAGGAATGAACCGATTAAAAATAAAACTGAGCCGCCAAATGTAAATATCCGGCCAATATACGTTTCTCTAGCTTCTTCTATTTTTTGTTGTAATTGCGTATTCATATGGATCACCTCGTAAACTATAGGCATTTAGTTATAGTCTATGTAGAATGCCTATAGTGTGTGAAGTGTAAATGAAAAACCTCGGTAGGCACCGAGGTTTTTTATAATCCGATATAAGGAGATGGGTCAACTGCGTTTGTCTTGCCGACATTCCATTCTCCAAGATGAAGTTCGAAGTGTAAATGTTGTCCGTATGATTGGCCCGTATTCCCCATAAATCCAAGCTGATCGCCTTGTTTTACAGTTTGTCCATTCGATACAGAACGACTATTCATATGAGCATATACTGTCGTATATGTTTTTCCGTTTATACGGTGAGATAAATACACTACGTTTCCGTAACTAGATGATAATTCTGAGCGAATAACAACGCCATCTGCAGCAGCGATAATTGGAACCGTTCCCGAAGCAGCGATGTCAATTCCTTTATGGTTATCTAAAGAACGTACACCAAATCCGGAAGTTTTTGATCCAGCTGCTGGTTTGATAAAACCACCGATATTTGTATCATGTGGTGTTGGGGCCGCTTGAGCAGATTTAGTAGCTTGTTGTTTGCGAGCCTCTTCTGCCTGGCGGGCTTCTTCCGCTTTACGAGCTTCTTCCGCCCGTTTTTCTTCTTCAATTGCTTTTTGAACAGCTTGACGTTGATTTTCTAAAATGCCCTTGGATTCTTCTAATCCTTCAATCTCTGAATCTACTTTTGCTACTTTCGTATGTAGATCGTTAATAAGAGTTTGTTGCTGCTGTTGGTTATTTTGTAATTCTTGTTGTTTTTGTTCTAGTTTTTGTTCAGAGTCTTTCAGTTGTTGTTCTTTTTTCTCAACAGCCTCTTTTTCTGTCGTTACAGCATTTTGATCAGATGTTTGTTTTTTTACAATATCTGTATCGTTGTTTAATATTAAACTTACGGAGTACATATTATCAACAAGATCAGCAATGTTTGTAGAGTTTGTTAATACTTCTGTAATGATATTTGTACGCGGTTTTTCTTGCATAGATTGTAATCGTTGTTTAATAACTTCCTGACGTGTATCTATGTTTGTTTGTAATTGTTCTATATGTTTCTTTTTGTCAGTAATTACTTGTTGTGTTTTGCTAATTTCTTTTTTTGTATCGTTTAATTCAGTCTCATTTTTATTAATGGAAGTAGTTAATTCATCGATTTTCTTCTGTAATTCTTGAATTTCTTTTTCTATTTGTTCTTTCTCGACTGATTTATTTTGTAAGTCACTTTGTTTGCCTTCTAATTCAGATTGAATGTTAGATAATTTATCTTGATTCGTTTCAGCGTATACGGGTGAAAGTAACGGGGAAGCAAAAATCGTTCCTGCTGCTAAAACACTAAACGCTGCAAATTTCTTTTTCATTGTTGTCTGACTCCTTTCCCTATGAATGTTATATATCATAAGAAGAAGGGTGTCTATCGTTGTAATCATAATGTAAAGAAAATTTTATAAAATTGCTAAGTTTTGTCGGAATTTATCATTTTTCAACTGTATTTGTCATAGTGCTTACATTTTATTCATATGTGTAACAAAGGTATATTTTGGAATTTTCCTGTAAAATGAAGGAGGAAAGTAATCGTTTTTATGAGGTGAAATATTACTTGGAAAGCTAATAAAACACTAGTGAGGAATCGTTCTCATGTGAGGTTTTCTGACATGGGTCTACTTTTTGTCAAGAAAATTATTTGCGTTCGGGCAAAGTTATTTTGTTGTCAGATTTAAATTTTTGATTTATGATTTTTAACAGGGACAAAATGTAGTGAATTGTCGAATAATATGTAATACTCTTAATTTCTTAGTTTTATAGAGATAGAATGAGAGATAGAGTGACACATCGAAGAGGGGGTTACAACAAATATGAAAAGAATAGGACTAGCATGGCAAATATTAATAGGACTTGCGCTTGGTATTGCGGTTGGGGCGATTTTCTTTGGCAATCCAGCAGTGGTGAGTTATTTACAACCAATTGGTGATATTTTCATCCGATTAATTAAAATGATCGTTGTGCCAATTGTTGTAGCAAGTATTGTTGTTGGGGTTGCTGGTGTTGGCGATGTTAAAAAATTAGGTCGACTAGGCGGAAAAACAATTATTTACTTTGAAATCATTACAACAATTGCAATTATTGTCGGTCTATTAATAGCGAATATTTTCCAACCAGGAAAAGGCGTAAATATGGAGCAGTTAACAAAGACAGATATTTCGAAATATACACATACGACAGAGCAAGTACAAAGTCATTCATTTGCAGATACATTTGTAAATATTGTTCCAACGAACATTATGAAGTCGTTAGCTGACGGAGATATGCTAGCTATTATCTTCTTCTCTGTACTATTTGGTTTAGGTGTAGCAGCAATTGGTGAAAGAGGAAGACCAGTTCTTCAATTTTTCCAAGGTGTGGCTGACGCAATGTTTTACGTAACAAACCAAGTTATGAAATTTGCACCATTTGGTGTATTTGCACTAATTGGTGTTACAGTTTCTACATTTGGTCTTGCTTCATTAATTCCATTAGGGAAATTACTAATTGTCGTATATGGAGCAATGATCTTCTTCGTCGTAGTTGTCTTAGGACTTACAGCGAAAATATTTGGAATTAACATTTTCCAATTCTTTAAGATTTTAAAAGACGAGCTGATCTTAGCGTATTCTACAGCAAGCTCAGAAACAGTTTTACCAAAAATCATGGAGAAAATGGAGAAATTCGGTTGTCCGAAAGCAATTACATCTTTCGTTATTCCGACAGGTTATTCATTTAACTTAGATGGATCAACTTTATATCAAGCAATTGCGGCTATTTTCTTAGCGCAAATGTACGGTATTGATTTATCTATTACACAACAAATTACATTGTTGCTTGTATTAATGGTTACATCAAAAGGGATCGCAGGTGTACCGGGCGTATCATTCGTTGTATTATTAGCGACACTTGGTACAGTAGGTATTCCACCTGAAGGCTTAGCGTTCATTGCTGGTATTGACCGTATTTTAGATATGGCTCGTACAGCAGTTAACGTTGTAGGAAACTCTTTAGCAGCTGTAGTTATGTCTAAGTGGGAAGGTCAATATGACGCTGAAAAAGGACAAGCTTATTTAAAAGAGATTTCTGAAAAGGGTCAAGCGGCTTAATTATAATATGAACAAGCTCTCACATAATATGTGGGAGCTTTTCTGTATATAGAAGAGGAGCAGACATAATGAAACGAAAATATGGTGACGGTTCTTCGTGGAAGAGACTAATAGAAAAGAGTTATACGGTTAAGCAAGTGGAAGAGGGAATGCTCGGAATACTGGATATAAAAAAGGTGAGAGAGCCTAGTTGTAAAGAATATGATGGTGAAGAACTTTGTATTGCAGCAGATCAGTATACGTGGATTCAATATTTCATAGACGGGAAAAACTTTGCGATTACCGCTATGTTAGATGATCAGAAAAAATTAGTGCAATATTATATCGATGTGGCGAAAGAATATAAAATAGACGATCGTGGTTTACCGTATTTTGATGATTTATATTTAGATGTAGTATTATTATCTAGCGGTAAGGTGTATGTATTAGATGAAGAGGAGCTAGAGGATGCTTATAAAAGTGGTGATGTCACGAAGGAAGAGTATGAGCTAGCTTGGCACACTACGAAATGGATATTAGCAACAATAAAAAATAGTGAATTTTATTGGATTTCAATATTGGAAGAAGAAATCGAAAAGTTAAAATGATTGTTGTATTCAAATTTTTGTATAATTACCAAAAAAATCTATACAAAAAATAATTGACTTTTGTTTTGTAAGCGAGTAAAGTTAGGGAAGAAATTATTATTAAAAAATAAATATGAAACCTTCTTATAAAGAGAGGCGGAGGGACTGGCCCTACGATGCCTCGGCAGCGGACTCGATTTCAGAGTGCTGTGCCAAATCCAGCAAGCGTGTGCTTGAAAGATGAGAAGAGTGTTTCTTATAGATGTATAAGACCTCTTCTCATCGGAAGAGGTCTTTTGTTATTCATTAGAAAAAGGTTGAAACTAGGGAGAGATGGTACTTTGAAAGAAACGAGAGGAAATGGTTTAGCTTTATTACCACTTGGAATATTTTTGGCGCTATTTATTGGTTCTGGAATTATTACAGGTGATTTCTATAAATTGCCGATACTTGTAGCGATTTCAATTGCTGTAGGAGTCGCTTTAGTGATGAATCGTAAAGAAAGTTTTAATGTGAAAGTAGAGCGGTTCGCTAAAGGTGCAGGAAATCCGGATATTATGATTATGGTATTAATTTTTGTGCTTGCAGGTGCGTTTTCTGAAACTGCTAAAGGAATGGGCGGAGTAGACTCAACTGTTAATTTAGCGTTAACTATTTTACCGCCAGGATTTATCGTAGCTGGAATCTTTGTTATTGGTGCATTTATTTCATTAGCGATGGGAACTTCAATGGGAACAATTGCAGCATTAGCGCCGATTGCTGTAGGTATTAGTGGTCAAACTGATATCTCAATTGCGCTTGCAATGGCTACTGTTGTTGGCGGAGCGATGTTTGGTGATAATTTATCATTTATTTCAGATACAACAATCGCAGCTGTTCGTTCACAAGGAACAGAAATGAAAGATAAGTTTAAAACGAACTTTTTAATTGTGTTACCAGCGGCTATTATTACAATTGTACTATTAGTAATAGTTACTTCAGGAAGTGACACGCAGATTAAAGCACATAGCTTTGATTGGATAAAGATTTTACCGTACGCAGGAGTACTTATTACAGCGCTACTTGGCTGGAATGTACTTATTGTATTAACTGGTGGAACTGTACTATCTGGTGTTATCGGCCTTATAGATGGAAGTTACACGTTAGAAAGTTTCTTTAAAAGTGTAACGACTGGAATGGGCGGTATGATGGAGTTAGTATTACTTGCTATATTAATTGGCGGTATGGTTGAATTAATCCAATATAATGGTGGTATTCAATATTTAATGAATGTATTAACACGTAATATTCGTTCGAAAAAAGGAGCGGAATTTGGTATTGCTGGTTTAGTGAGTATGACGAATATGTGTACAGCGAATAATACGATTTCAATTATCTTTACAGGCCCGCTTGCAAAAAATATTGCAGATCAATATGAAATAGATCCTCGTAAATCAGCGAGTGTATTAGATCTTTTCTCATGTTGTGTGCAAGGATTAATTCCGTACGGTGCCCAAATGTTAACGGCAGCAGGATTTGCAGCGTTATCTCCGGTTGAATTGTTGCCATATGCATTTTATCCAATCTTAGTTGGAGTATGTGGGATTGTTTCTATTTTAATTGGGTTTCCAAGGTTTTCGAAAGTAGCTGAGAAAAAAGAGTATCATAAAACAGCTTAATTTAATATGAATGTTAGTAATTAAAAAACGTGCAGAGAATAGACTCTGCACGTTTTTTTGCGTAAAGGGCTGAATATGACTCGGTCTTAAGTCTGAGTTAAAAACGGTTCTTAAGCTCGTTATGGAAAGATGAAAAAATAGTTAAGATAAGAGTATCAAATCGAAGGGAGGCAAGCACAAGATGAAACAATTTCTAGCGTTTATCGCAGCCGGTATTTTGGCTTTAATTGCTCTTGGTAGTCTTGCTGGTATTGTAGGATTCGCAATCGGAGCAGGAGTTGTATATTGGAGCTATAAATCATTTGTGCGAGCTAAATCATTTTTTGGAAAGTTAGCTTGGGGTATTGTTGGTTTAATCGGTTTATCCATTGCACTTTCTCATTCGCCAGCATTAATCGGTATCGCTGCTTTAGTGGTTTTATACTACGGATACCGTGAGTGGAAAAAAGAAAAAGATGTAGTTGTTGAATCTGCTCCAGAAAGTTCTAAACCATATAGTAACTTTGAAGATGAGTGGAACAAATTAATGAAAAACTAAAACAATAAATCAAATTATAAATAAAGTAGAAGAGAGGAAGATTTATAATGAAACAATCTTTATTCGGACGTGTACGCGATGCAATTTTAGCTGATTTTCATAACGTGTTAGATGAGAAGGAAAGAAAAAATCCAATTGCGATGTTAAACCAATATTTACGTGATAGTGAGCGTGAAATAACAAAAATTGAGAAGTTAATTGAGCGTCATAAAACATTAAAATCTAATTTTGCTCGTGAGCTTGAGCAAGCACGTTATTTCGTTAATAAAAGATCAAAGCAAGCTATCATTGCTCAAGAAGCAGACGAATTACAATTGCACGAACGTGCGTTAGAAGAGGTAGCTTATTATGAAGGGCAAGTAACTCGATTAGAAGAAATGTATGCAGGTGTTGTAGAGCAAATTGATGAGTTAGAGCGTCGTCTTTCTGAAATGAAAAATAAATTAAAAGAAATGCACGCAAAGCGCATGGAACTAATGGCACGTGAAAATATGGCACATGCAAATCGTCGTATGAATACTGCGATGCATAAAATGGATGAAAATAATCCGTTCTTACGATTTGAAGAGATTGAAGATCATATTCGTGACTTAGAAACTCGTATGAATGAAGAGCATGAGCGTGACACGTTTGATATGAAAATTGCAAAACTTGAGCGTGAAATGAAAGAAAAGAATGATGTATCGTTAACGAAAGAGTTAACAAAATAATAGTAGTATATTATAAAACAGGCTTATGATATAGTGATAGGAGAAAAGGTGTTGGAAAGCAATGCCTTTTCTTCTATGTATATGTGACAAGAAGGGGGGAGCTGAAATGAAGAAACATTTTTCAAAGACACAATTAATGGGGATGCTCCTCATCATATTTGGATTCGGTCTTTTTCTTGATATGATACTTGGACATTTTGAACCAGGTGGTCTAATTTTTGCATTTATTATGCTTATGTTTGGAAGGCATTATCGTAAAAAGAATCGTTATGTACGGGGAAATGTATTTTTATTTGTTGGTGGTATCGTATTTTTATTTTTCTTATTTTCATCAGCAGCATTTGTTCTTGTCGTATTTGCTTGTTTAGCTTTAATTGGTTATCAATTGATTCAACAAGGACATCAGCAAAAAGCAATGAAGGTTGAAATTAAAGAAAAAGGGATTATAGACGAAGAGAAGCAAATATATCGTACAGAAACATATTTGAAAAATATGTTTGTAGGCAATGTACGAATGATGGATCATATTTATGAACTTGAGGATATTAATGTTCAATATGGTGCTTGTGATGTGGAAATAGATTTAACAACTGCTATGATTCCAGAAGGGGAAACGGTAATTGTTATTCGGGGTGTCGTTGGTAATATTCGTTTATATGTGCCATATGATATTGAACTTTCTTTAAATCATTCTGTTATTGTCGGACGTGTGCTCTTGCCAGGTCATGAAGAGACAGGGTTTAACCGCAATGTTACATTTAGAACAGAGCAGTATAAAGAGGCTCCTCGTCGTATTAAAATTATTTCTTCGCTTGTCGTAGGCGACACGGAAGTGAGGAAAGTATAATGAAGAAACAAAAAAATATTTCGTGGATGTATATTCGTTATTCTATGTTGTCCTCTGTTAGTATCGCACTCATTTGTACAATTGTATATGTATGGAAAAGCGAGCAACAAGTGTATGATTTATTATGGAAGGAATCCATCGCTTCTGTTCCAATTGGCTTGTTTATTATGACTACAAGTTTACTTATCGGGGGAATTGTAGGATATGCAATCGGTTATTATATAGAGCAGCGTATACAAGGATTAAATACGTTTCTATTTGAAGTAGAGCGAGGGAATTTTCCGAGCGATGTTTCGTTTACTGCAGATGATGAATTTCATGAAGTGGAACGAAAAGTAATCGTTCTGGCTCGTCGATTAGAGGAGCAAGCTGGACTCTTTCAAAAAGTAACGAATGAACGAGCTCATTGGAATGAAGAGATGAGACAAGAAGCGATTTCTCAAGAAAGGCATCGTTTAGCAAGGGAGTTGCATGATTCAGTAAGTCAGCAGCTTTTCGCAATGTCGATGATGATGTCAGCGATTAATGAACAAATAACTGAATTTCCAGAGGTGACAAAAAAACAATTGCAACTTGTTGAAAATATGGTTGTAAATGCTCAATCAGAAATGAGAGCATTGCTCCTTCATTTACGTCCTGTACAATTGGAAGGTAAGAAACTGACAGAAGGTATAGAGGAATTATTAACGGAATTATCGCGAAAACAACATATGAAAATTGAATGGCTTATTGAGCCAATAGAATTAAAAAAAGGTGTAGAAGATCATTTATTCCGTATTGTGCAAGAAGCGCTATCAAACACGTTGCGACACGCGAAGGCAAAGAAAACAGAAGTGCGCCTTCGAAAAATTGATCAATATGCGATTTTAAAAATCATTGATGACGGCGTTGGGTTTGAAGTAGGGGTTAATAAGGCTGGTTCATATGGCCTAAGATCGATGCAAGAGCGTGTTCATGAAATTGGTGGGACACTTAAGGTACTTAGTTTCCCGGCCAAAGGTACACAAATAGAAGTAAAAGTACCGATTATGATTGAGAGAGGGGGAGAAGTATGATAAAAGTATTGCTTGTCGATGATCATGAAATGGTTCGTATGGGTGTATCGGCATATTTATCTACACAGCCAGATATTGAAGTAGTAGGGGAAGCTGAGAATGGAAGAAAAGGATCAGAATTAGCATTGCAATTAAGGCCGGATATTATTTTAATGGACCTTGTTATGGATGAGATGGATGGTGTCGAAGCAACACGTGCTATTATTCAAGAATGGCCAGAAGCAAAAATTGTAGTTGTAACAAGCTTTTTAGATGACGAAAAATTGTATCCTGTTATTGAGGCTGGGGCGACCAGTTACTTATTAAAAACATCAAGAGCAAGTGATATTGCTGATGCTGTACGAGCTACTTATGATGGAGAAACAGTATTAGAGCCGAAAGTTACCGGGAAAATGATGTCCCGTATGCGTCAAAAGAAAGAGCAACCTTTGCATGATGATTTAACGGAAAGAGAGTTTGAGATTTTGTTATTAATTGCAGAGGGAAAAAGTAATCAAGAGATTGCGGACGAGTTATTTATTGCACTGAAAACGGTAAAGACACATGTGAGTAATATATTAAATAAATTGAATGTAAGTGACCGTACTCAGGCGGTTATTTATGCATTTAGGCATCAATTAACGAAGTGATAAAGTGAAACTTTAATCAGTGGGGAGGTTGTTCCTCTCCCACTGATTATCAGCCCTCACCAATCGGACTTTTACGGGCAGTTAATGCGGGATAAAGTAAAACTTTAATTGGCGGGGAATTCCTCGCTGATTATTGGCTCGATGCAATATAGATTTGGCGTTAAAACAATTGAATGTTTTTATTGACGACAAATAATGTAAGCGTTATCATTGAGGTGTTAACAGTACATATAAAGGGGAGAATGTATATGTTAGTTCAAACTATATTCGGAATGGATAAGTCTAAAAAATTAGGGGATTATGTGAACGCATTACAAGCGCTTTGTGAACAATATAATGTTGAAACAGATAAAATTGCGATTATTGAGGCAACAGAGGAATACTATTTATTTTTAGTAAAGCAAGAAGAGCGCTATGATGTTGTCAAGGTAGAAACAGTTGATACGAATATTGAATATTATACGAAGGCTTATAAAATAAGCAGTTTTAATCATGCTGCGTATCAAATGTAAAAAAAACTCCCTTTTGGGAGTTTTTTTAGGAGGCTTTTACTTCGTGAGATTCGGTTACTAATGGAACTTTTTTCGTACCGCTTAACTTAGCCATTGCAAGACCAATAAGAGCTCCTACTAATGCTGGTATTAGCCAGCCGATTCCTTCATTATATAAAGGGATAAATTCAAAATATGGTGTGATAAATGAAACTGAAATACCACCTTGTTTTAATCCATCAAATACGCTCACTACAGCTGCTCCAATTAAAGCACCTACATAAACAGAGCGATATCCACCGAAGTATTTATGAAGTAATGATAGTAGTACGAGTACAATCGCAATTGGATACACAACAAGTAGAATTGGAACAGAGATTGCGATAATTTTCGTTAAACCTAAGTTGGCAACTAGTAATCCTAATGCGCAAATGATACTCGCGAACGTTTTGTATGAAAATGTAGTCAATAATGTTGAAAAATATTGGCTGCACGCAGATACGAGTCCAACGCATGTCGTTAAACAAGCGAGTGTAACGATAAGAGATAATAGGAGCAAACCGTATGGACCGAATAATTGTTGTACGATAACAGTAAGTAGCTGTCCGCCATTTTTTGCATATCCGAGCGAGACGCTAGTTGCCCCAAGCCAGCCGAGTGCACCGTATACAAGTACGAGCCCTGTAGCGGCAATAAGCCCTGCTTTTGCTGTGGCGATGGCAATGGACTTACGATCATTCACACCTTTAGAGCGAATTGCATTTACAACGATAATTCCGAATGCAAGTGCTGAAATAGTGTCCATTGTTAAGTAGCCTTCCATAAAGCCTTTGAAGATTGGAGAAGTTTGATACTCTTGCATTGCTGGTCCTGATTGCCCAAGTGGTGTAAATACACTTTTAACAAACAATAAGAAAATAGAGAGTAATAAAATAGGTGTTAATACATTTCCAATACGATCAACAAGTTTAGATGGATTCAAACTCAGCCAAAATACGATAGTAAAGAAGATGATTGTATATACAAATAGCACTAGGCTGCTAGAGCGGATTGTTTCTGGCAAGAAAGAACTAACCCCCATTTCATAAGCGACATTTGCAACACGTGGGATGCCCATGGATGGACCGATAGCAATGTATACAACTACTGTAAAGAAAATTCCGAATAATGGATGGACATGACTTGCAAGTTGCTGCATTCCATTTCCTGATAGAGAAATTGCGATAACAGTAAGTAGTGGTAAGCCAACTCCTGTTAGTAAAAATCCAATCATTGCTGGCCAAAAGTTTTCACCTGCGTTTTGTCCAAGCATGGGAGGGAAAATTAAATTACCTGCCCCAAAAAATAAAGAAAATAGCATAAGACCCGTGAAAAAAATATGTTTTTTTGATACAGTGTTCATTGTTTTTCCTCCTTTTTCATTCATTTGTAAGAACACAAAAAACTCGTCCCTAAAGAAAGGGACGAGTTATATTTACCCGCGATACCACCCTAATTTACACATGTAGAAATAAATCTATATGTATACGGCTTTGCAACGTACAACATGATACGTGTTCCTTGTAACGGGGGACGGCCGGTAAGAACTTACTGTAACATTCGGTTCTACTTCTCGGAGATGATTTTCGGTTACGCACTGAACGTTGGCTTTCAGCAAATCGCCAACTCTCTGGGGAACAGTTCTATAACGTACTCGTTCTCGTCAATGAATTTTTATTCAAGTATTCTGACAGTATTGTTGCATGTTTTTTTTAGAAAGTCAATATGTTTTTTGAAAGATATATTTATATACGGAAATATCGAAAGTGATATTCGTTGTTGCAAAAGGAATAATGAATTGTAAAATAGGAGTAAAAATTTGCGGAGAATTGTAAAATTTATAGAGAAAGTTGATATTTATAGGAGTAAAGAAGGGATTGTTTGAATTTACAGAGAATAATACAACAATCCACTTGCTGGAAAGAACAAACCAAAAGAGGTGACTGAAATGCTTGCGATGGGAGTATTATTTGGCATTATTGCTATAATTGGTTTTATGTGGTTATATTATTCGCGTTCGTTTAAACAAGCAGAAGTTTTACTCTTTCAAAAAGGTAGTTTATTGACAAATCAGTCTAGATATTTAGTATGTCCGAAGTGTGGAAGTGCACAGGCCAGAAGTGGAGGATATCAAGAGTGTTGCAAAATTAGATTATGAAAGAAAGGAAGCCTCACATTATTTTGTGAGGCTTCCTTCCTTACAACTTCATGGCGCTCCAAATTGTCCATCGATCTCTTTCAATAATAGGAGAGACGTTTTGTAATGCGGTCTGTATATGTTGTAGAAGTTGAGAAAGTTCATCATCTGTTAACTCATATAGAATAGATCGACCTGTTCGAGGAGATAAATCTTGCAATAATGCTTCTACAGAATCATGTATTTTTCGTATTTCCCATTGTGTTTGTGCGGGAAGTACATGAAGAGAATGTTTTTGTAATTCTGTCTGTATAGTGTTGGTTTTTGGACGTCTTTTTGACTCTATTTCAATAAGTTTTGGAAATAGAGAGAAAAAATATCCGCGAATGTGTTCGGGACTTCCTGGAATTGTACAATCTTCAATTGTTCGATCTTGTAAAATAAGTACACCGTTTTTATTTAATATACGAGAAGCTTCACGTAAAAATGTAGGAATTTCTTGTAAATGATGAATAACTGCACGCGAAATAACTATGTCGAATGTTTCATTAGGGTATGGGATATTATGTGCATCACCGTGGATGAATGAAATGTTTGAAAAGTTGTTACAATTTTCTTTTGCAGCGTGTAATATTTCTTTTGAAAAATCAAGTCCCACAACATTTTTGGCTCCCATAAGAGCGAGTTCTTTCGTATAAATCCCACCACCACAGCCGATATCAATTATTTGCTTGTTTTGTATTTCTGTAATGTTTTTTACCATTTCAGCCCAAGAAATATGAGCGTTTCTTGTTGCATATGTGTACTTATTATTTTCATCATGAAAATTAATGGACATGATAAAGACCTCCTTTCAATGATTAGTATAGCGTATTTAATAGGATGTCACGTTTTTGTTTTATGTATGAAGATTATAAGGATTTCTTATCGTAAGAGGAGGATTAATTTGAAAGGGAAATATGTATTGGTGTTGTTGTTTGTTATGTTACTAGCAGCTTGTGGTCAAGTTGAGCCGAAAAAAGAAACAAAAAAAGTAGAAGAGACGGTGAATGAAGTGAAAGAAACAATAGGGGTAACCGTTATACAAAAAAAACATAAAGAGAAAAAGTTGCAGGAATCAGAAGCGAAGTTAGTAATAGACATTTTGAATAATGCTGAGAAACAAGAAATAACAGGAAGCTTCGGTGAACCTGAATATGAAATACAAATTAGTAGAGATGGGAAAAAAGAAACTTATTATGCATGGTTAAGGGGAGAAGATAGACGAGGATGGGTGCAATATAAGAAAGCTATGTATATGTTGAATGAAAAAGATACGGAAAAGCTTTTGGATATATTTCCAAATGTCTCAGAACAAAAAGAAGATGAGATGCAGGTAAGCCCTTTAACGGAAGTAACAAAAAAAGATTTGCAGATTACCGCGTTTCATATTAAAACAGGCGATCAAAACGTGAATTATACGGTACGGTATACGATTTCACAATCACTATACAATAAGTTAGTGAAGGGGCAAGAATATTATTTGCAACTCAATTTTCCAGAAAAAGTTCAAAAATTAATTGGAGCAAAAGAGAGTGAAATGATTTTAGGTGAAAAAGTAAAGGAAGGGTATAAGCAATATGAATTACATGCTACTGTTCCGATAAAAAGCGCTTCAGAATCACAATTAAAATCATTAGAAACATATTACGAAAATTATGATTTAAAAATATTAAACAGTGAAAAAGAAAAAATAGGTGTGTTTCAAAATATAATTCAGATTGTTAAAGATTATGGTGAAAAAATGAATTTTCAAAGATAAAGTGAGACTTTAATTAGCCCTTACGGATTGGAATGAATGTAAACTCGTCAAATCTATATGACCTTTCCTAGGAAATGATAATAGAGAGGGGAAAGCACCCCTCTCTATTACTTTGCTTTTGTAGATGGCTCATTCATTGATTTTCGTGTAATAAGAAAAGAAATCATAAGAGCGGAAAGGATGACAAGGGCAATAAATACGTGATTGGGCAACAAATCTAATAATAATACGTAACTAACGGTATAAAAAATAAGAGTTGAAGCTAAAAACGATAGAGCACCTATTATAAGAGATTGTAAATTCATTTGTGTACACCTCCTTTTATTTATATTTTTGGCTGAAAATGGATTATATAAACATTATTTCTAACAATAGAAAAAAATATGTCATAATAGAGAAAAGAACAAGCTTTGATGAATGATATGATTCATTAATGAGAGATAAAGGAGAGGAATATGAAAAATAATAAAAAAGGATTATGGGGAATTATTGTTGCGATAGGTCTATTTTTACTGTCTAAGTTAAAGTGGGTATTTGCAATTTTTAAATTAGCAAAGTTTTCAACGGTATTTAGTATGTTTCTATCGCTTGGCGCATACGCAGTTCTATATGGTTGGAAATTTGGAGTAGCGCTCATTTATTTGTTGTTTGTTCATGAAATGGGCCATTTATGGGCTGCGAAAAGAAAGGGGATCCCAACATCGCCAGCAATCTTTATTCCATTTATGGGGGCTCTTATTGGAATGAAAGAGATGCCGAAAAATGCGAAAGATGAAGCTTACATTGCCTATATGGGTCCGCTTTTCGGACTTCTGTCATTTTTACCAGCGATACCGCTTTATATAATGACGAAAGAGCCATTTTGGGCGCTTGTTATTTTGCTTGGAAGTATGATTAATTTCTTTAATTTAATTCCCGTTTCGCCGCTAGATGGTGGGCGAATTATTTCAGTTGTCAGTACTAAAATTTGGGGAGCAGGCCTTATTTTATTACTTGGCTATTCAATTTACTTTAAAAGTATTTTGGGAGGATTTATTGTTATTATCGGTTGTATGGAGTTATATAGAGTAATAAAGAGAGATGAGCCGATTAAGGAATTAGGGCATAAAATTGATGGGATGAAAGAATATGTTACTAGGCTTGAAGAGGAATTAAAAGAAACGGGTGCTGTACATCGGACTATATACGTGATGCATCATGAGATGAATGCATTAAGACAAAGAGAACGGGAAAAAGAGTTACAAATAGGTGAACTTCAAAAAATGGAAGTGTTAGAGTATCTTTTACCGAAGTTCGAACCGTTAGATTATGTTCCATATGAAGATGAAAAAGATGAGTATACAATTTACATAAGGGAAGCATTTGAAGCGTCAGAAAGAAAATTAAATGAATGGAAAACAGAAAAGGAACAACAAGAAAACTATTATAAAGTGGATGCGAAAACGAAATGGACAGTATTTGCTTGTTATATCGGATTAATGGTTATACTCGGTTACACAGCTTATGAAGGATATATTGTTTTACAAGAACATTTGCCAACGAGAAATGTATAGAAAAATATTGTCGAAATGATAGGAAGAATTAATACAGGAATTATATTTCTACGAGAGAATGTTACAAGTATAGTCATACGTTGTAATATTTTTAGTAGAGAAGGAGTTCTGTGTATGAAGAAATTGTTAAATGTATTAGGTATTATTATCGTGATAATCATTGCGAGTTATAGTCTTATGAAAGTGCTGTTACATTATGCGAATAAGCCTGCTGAGGTAAATACAATAGCTCAAATAGAAGATGTGCAAGAAGAGACAAAAGTGCTAGATTTTATTCGAATGACACATGAAAGCTATAATAATTTCTTAAATTATGGTAAAGCAGAGAATTATACAGATGGGGATTGGAATCAATTTAAGCAATGGTTTCAACAACAAGAACAATCTTTAAAAAATATACATACGGAAATAAAGAATGAAAAAATAAAACGCGATGTAAATAGAAGCTATGAAATTGTAAAAAAAGGTGTGGAACTTCAAAATATTGAGTATGTAGTGTATGCCCACCGTGTATATCATGACTTGGATATTATCGTAAATAAATATAGAGGTGAAACGAATATCTGGGGGTATACGGAGTTTGGCGATGGGAAAGATATAAAAGTAATCGAACAAGCTATACAAACAAAATAATAAGCTAGCTAGAATTCTAGTTAGCTTATTTTCTTTTGTAAATGCAATGTTCATATATTATTCACAAAAACACCGTGTTAATAGTGATTAAAATCACAATCTGCATTATAAGATTCAGTTAAACTAAAAACAGTTAAGGAAATAGAGGAGTGGGATACAATGTTAAGTGCAAAAACAATTGAAATCGTAAAGTCAACAGTACCATTATTACAAGAAAAAGGTGTTGAAATTACAACGAGATTCTATCAAATTTTATTTTCGGAACATCCGGAGTTGTTGAATATTTTCAACCATACGAATCAGAAAAAGGGAAGACAACAACAAGCGTTAGCGAATGCTGTTTATGCAGCTGCAACGTACATTGATAATTTAGAAGCAATTATTCCAGTTGTAAAACAAATTGGTCATAAGCATAGAAGTTTAGGGATTAAAGCTGAGCATTATCCGATTGTAGGTACATGTTTACTACGTGCCATTAAAGAGGTCGCAGGTGCACCTGATGAAGTTTTAAATGCATGGGGAGAAGCATATGGTGTCATTGCTGATGCATTCATTAGCATTGAAGCAGAGATGTATGAAGAAGCTGCACATAAAGAAGGTGGATGGAAAGACTTCCGCAACTTTGTGATTGTAAAAAAAGTGAAGGAAAGCGATGTTATTACGTCATTTTATTTGAAACCTGAAGATGGAGGGAAAGTTTCTTCATTCATCCCAGGTCAATATGTAACGATTCAAATCAATATTGAAGGTGAGACATATACACATAACCGTCAATACAGTTTATCCAATGCTCCTGGGAAAGAATATTATCGTATTAGTGTAAAAAAAGAAAAAGGTGTAGATACACCAGACGGTAAAGTGTCTAATTACTTACATGAACATGTAAAAGAAGGAGATGTTTTATCAGTAAGTGCACCAGCGGGAGATTTCGTGTTAAATATGGATTCAACATTACCAGTTGTACTAATTAGTGGTGGAGTAGGGATTACACCGATGATGAGTATGTTAAATACGTTAATTGAACAAGATTCAAAACGTAATGTATATTTTGTTCATGCAGCAATAAATAGTAATACACATGCAATGAAAGAACACGTTAAGGCAGTAGAAAATGAATATGAACAAGTTAAAGCATATACTTGTTATTCTGCACCGACTGAAAAAGATTTAGCAATGAAGAACTTTGATAAAGAAGGTTTCATTGAAAGTGAATGGTTAAAAACTATTATTCCGACAACTGAAGCAGAGTTCTATTTCTGTGGTCCAGTAGCATTTATGAAGCATATAAATGCTGCACTAACTGATTTAAGTGTGAAACAAGAGCATATTCATTATGAATTTTTCGGCCCAGCAACAAGCTTACAATAAGCAAAAAAACGAGGTATTTATTTTACCTCGTTTTTTATTTGTTCTCGTAATAAACGGTTTACTGTTTCACGGCGTATACCTATCAGTTGGCCAATTTCGGTTTGTGTTAATATTTCATATATAGGAATGTCACCTAAATATAGGGTGAACCATTCTTGTAAACGATGAAGACGTTCTTTCGGAGAGACGGTTGTCAATTGATCAATTCGTTGTTGCATCATTCTTAATTTAGATTGCAATTGCATAGCAATGTTAGCATACGATTCGGGATTTGCTTGAAGTCTCTCATACCATTCACTACTAGTGATCGGTTCCACTTCTGTTTTTATTAAAGCGATAGCTGTACCGTGATATTCTTTCGGTGAAATTAAAGAATGATGAGGTATCGTTTCACCTGGAACGATAATGTTGAATAAAAATGGTGTTCCGTTTTCTTCTAGCCGAACTACTTTTAATAAGCCTGTTTTTATAAAGTATAAAGGACCGTCCTCGCCTTGACGGAATAGTACATCTCCTTTGTGTAGAATCAATGTTAGCCCCCCATTAATATGTTTCTATTTCTTCTATTTTAGCGTATATGTATATAGACAATATGCTATTTCAACAGCAATTTCATTGACGAAATGTATGCTATTACAGTAGTATACTATTTAGTGTGTAATAGTACTAGCAATGAATACGCTGTAGGGGGTTTAGTATATTGTTAGATGCGATGAGAATGACGGATATGAGAATTCCGGCGAATGCTATCATTCATGTAGAAGAGATGAAAGGTGGAGTCGTTTTATCCGTTGAAGTAGACGGCCAAATTATTTATACGATGGCTTATGATGAAGAAACAGATAGCTATGCTGAATTATATGATCGAAACGATAAGAGGGCGTGCCAAGTACATGAAGACTTCATGGGGTGGTCACTTCTTCATTAAAAAAGATGTCAATATGACATCTTTTTTTATTAAATCGATAGAATATACAAAGAAATGAAATATAAGGATAAAATTTGTAATAATTGATTTTGCATTGTTAGCACTCTGTAACTGCAAGTGAACTATTTTTTCGCTATCATAAAGATAACAGTCGCAGTTATAGGAGTGGTCAACTTGAAGAAAGTACATATTTCAAATTATATGTTATTATGTGTTTGTTTAATTTTATTTGTTCTCCTCGGAGGATTTTTATATTCATGTGTATAAGAAAAACGCATTCTAAAAAGAATACGTTATAAAAGGGAAATAATGATTAATCTAGTTCCAAGAATAATCAACGTAATACGTAATAAATTAATTACGGCGTTACCACTTAGTTTTGTATTAATGTAAGCCCCGATTTTTCCGCCAATCCATGCACCCGGAATCAGGATTAATGCATAAATCCAGCTGACATTTCCAAGTGAGATGTGAGTTGCAGAACTTACAATTGCTGATAGAAATACGATGAACATTGAAGTTGCTACTGCAATATGTGCTGGGAATGCAAAAAGAAGCATCATTGCTGGAACAAGTAAGGCACCGCCACCAATTCCAAATAATCCAGATATAAACCCAACTATAAAGGCGATAAAGATAGCAAGAAACGGTGGGAATTGGTAGTGTACAGTATTTCCATCATTATCTGTAAAAGAACGCTTAATTACAGACGTATTTGAGAGGGAAAGAGGTTTTAATTTGTCTCGAAGCATAAGTAGAATTGAGACGAATATAAGGAAAATCCCAAAGTATAAAGAAAATGTGTCTTGGTTTAAAAGTTTATTTGCCCATGATCCGATAATACCACCAGGGCCGCTTCCGATAAATAAAATAAGTCCACTTTTATAATCTACTCGCTTATGCTTCATGTAAGTAAGGGTGGAAGATAGTCCTGTGAAAACGACTGTTACCATAGAAGTCCCTACTGCAAGTTGTGGTGATAAACTGTGTAATCCAATTAATAACGGAACAATAATAATTCCGCCTCCAAGCCCAACTAGGCTGCCGACTGTTCCGGCGATTAGTCCGATGAAAAGTAACATGATGTATTCCAAAATTGCCAACTCCTCTAAATAACTTATCCACCAATTATTATACACGCTTTTTAATGAGAAATAGGCTTGTTCACAAAAAAGTCGTCTTCCTAGAAAAATAAGGAAGACGACTTTTGATTAGAAAACAAAATGTAATAGGTAGTAAAACAGAGCAGCTAAAGAAGCTGAAATAGGAAGTGTAATAACCCATGTAATTAACATGCGTTTTGCAGTTCCCCATTTTACCCCTTTCACACGGTGAGAAGCACCAACCCCTAAAATAGAAGAAGAGATAACGTGCGTCGTACTAACCGGTAAGTGAATGAATGTTGCACCGAAAATAACAAGTGATGATGATAAATCGGCAGCTACACCATTTACAGGACGAATTTTCATAATTTGTCCACCGACAGTTTTAATAATTTTCCATCCGCCGACAGAAGTACCAAGCCCCATTGCGATAGCACAAGATAATTGTACCCAGAACGGGATATCGCTAGAAGTATGATAGTTATTAGCCATAAGAGCCATCGTAATGATTCCCATTGCTTTTTGTGCATCATTCGTACCGTGTGTGTAGGCTTGTAATGCTGCAGTGAAAATCTGGAATATACGGAAGTTCTTATTCGTTTTTGTTAAGTTAAAGTTTTTAAATACTACTTTAAAAATACTGTATACGGTATAACCAATAACGAAAGCGATAATCGGTGAAATGATTAAAGCTTCAATAATTTTAATAAATCCTTTAAGATTTAGCGAGCTAATCCCAGCGGCCGCAATTGCTGCACCTGCGATTGAGCCGATAATTGCATGCGAAGAACTACTTGGAATACCGTAGTACCAAGTAATTAAGTTCCAAGCTATTGCCGCAAGCAAAGCAGCTAAAATTACAAGAGAACCATTTTGTAAGGCGAATGGATCAACGATATCTTTTGTAATCGTTTTTGCTACACCTGTAAATGTCATTGCGCCTAAAAAGTTCATAATAGCCGCCATAATAATGGCATGTCTAGGCTTTAGAGCTTTCGTTGAAACAGCCGTTGCAATAGCGTTTGCTGTATCGTGAAATCCATTGATAAAGTCAAAAGCTAAAGCGCAAATGACTACTAAAACGGTCAGTATCAAGAGTGTATCCATGATCAAACTCCTTACGCGTTCTTCATAATAATTGTTTCTAATACGTTTGCAACGCTTTGACAGCTATCAGCTACTTCTTCAAGCTCTTCGTAAATCTCTTTAAATTGAATAATCTTAATCGGATCTTTTTCACGAGAGAATAAGTTCTTAATCGCATGACGGCGAATATCATCACACTGTGATTCATAATCCTTAATCTTAATCGCATTTGTACGAATGTCGACTAATTTTTTGTTAGACATTAATTCAACAGAGTTTGCAATCTCAATCGCACATTGATTAATTGCTTCTACGAATTTAATCATGTATTCATCTGCTTCTGTAATAGAATACATTTCGAACAGACCAGCACTGTGATCTAATCCGTCTAATACATCATCCATACTCATTGCAAGTTGTAGGATGTCCTCACGCTCAATCGGAGTGATAAACGCTTTGTTTAACTCCATAATGATTTCGTGAATAAATGAGTCACCTTTTGACTCATACTCTTTCATGCGCATAGAAAACTCTTTTAAATCGCTAGCATTTTTAATTTTATACTCCACGAAAAACTGCGCGCCTTCTTTTAAATTTTCGGAAACATTCATTAACATTTCAGAAAATTTATCTTTTTTTGATTTAAAGACCATTATTGTTACCCCCACAAAAGTAATATATGTAAAATATATTGGCTAATCAATTCTAACAAAAAACTGTCGTTTTTTAAAACATTTTATCGAAAAGTTTACAAAAACTTAACATAACTCTCGTTGTTCTATTAATAATATTAATATCCAATAGTGAATATCTTACTTGTAGAATGTCCTTTTCTTGCAAAAAGTATGAATGTAAAAGAAAAGCTTTACACTATAGGAATGACTACGTTATTATAATAAATTTAAAAGGCGGTATATTCTTCCTTTTAAAAAGAAGAGTGTAAATAAATGAAGGAAGTGAACGAATGAAATTGAAGAACACTCATTTTAAAAAAATGCTTGAGTGGTTCAATAAGAGGAAGAAACTTCGTAATTCATTAATTGTATTGGGAAGTGTATTCGTTACTCTATTTATTGCTGTAAATATAATAATTTCCATTCAAGACATATCTGAATTAAAACAAGCTGTTCCACAACCGACTTTAATTTATGATGCAAATAATGAGGTCGCAACTAAATTAGCTTCCTCGAAAACAGAAGGCGTTAAAAGAAAAGATATTCCTGATATTATGGTTCAGGCAATTGTTGCAGTAGAAGATAAGGAATTTTTTAACCATCATGGTATTTATTATAGTGGAATTATAAGTGCGGTTTTTAAAAATATTACAGCAGGAGAAGTTGTAGCAGGGGGAAGTACAATAACACAACAACTTGCGAAAAATGTATTTCTGACACAAGACCGCACATACTCCCGAAAAATAAAGGAATATTTTTTAACGAAAAAAATAGAGCGCACGTATACGAAAGATGAAATCATTGAAATGTATATGAACCAAATTTATTTTGGTGAAGGTGCTTGGGGTATAAAAAGGGCAGCTAAATCTTATTTTGATAAAGATGTAAAAGATTTAACAATTTCAGAAGCTGCAACGATTGCGGGCTTGATTAAAGCACCATCTGCGTATTCACCTTATAAAAACTTTAACAAGTCAATTGAAAGACGTAATGTCGTATTAAGTTTAATGAAAGAGCAAGGGTATATTTCTGACGAACAGTATAATAAAGAAAAAGAGAGCGGACTTGTGTTAAAACGTGGCGTTGATGATAAATACAAGGGAAAATACTCTCAATATGTAGACTATATTGTTAGAGAAGCGATGGAAAAGTACGAATTAACACAAAATGAAATTTTAGCGGGTGGTTATCGTATTTATACAGAGCTTGACCCGAAAAAACAACAAGCTGTAGAAGATGTTGTGAATAATGATAGTTATTTCAAAGATAGTGGCTCAGATCAACTTATGCAAACGGGTGTAGTCCTTATAAATCCCAAAACAGGCGGTGTTCCAGCTTTAGTTGGTGGTAGAGGACCATATCAGTTTTTACAATTTAATCATGCTACGCAATTAAAAAGACAACCAGGTTCAACGTTAAAGCCTCTAGCTGTATATGTACCCGCTTTAGAACAAGGGTATGAAGTATACGATATATTAAAGGATGAACCATTTCATATTAAAGAATATGAACCGAAAAATAGTGATCAGGCTTTTCATGGTAATGTGACAATGTATGAAGCGGTAGCAAAGTCGTATAATGTTTCCGCTGTGTGGCTATTAGAACAAATAGGATTAGATAAAGGATTGAAATCTTTAGAGCGATTTGGTATTCCATTAGTACCAGAAGACCGTACGTATCCAATTGCTTTAGGTGGGATGCATGTAGGGACATCACCATTTGTAATGGCCCAAGCATATAGTACATTTGCTAATGATGGGGTTCAAGTAGAGGCTCATGCAATTAGAGAAGTTCAAAATGCTGAAGGAGAAATAATAGGGAAATGGTATAAGAAAGAGACACGAGTGACGAGTGAGAAAATTGCTCAAAAGATGACGTATTTATTAAAAGGTGTTGTAGAAAAGGGAACGGGCGAAAAGGCGAAAGTTACTAATGTTGATACAGCAGGAAAGACAGGGACTACTCAACTTGTAAATGGTCCGAGCGTAGGGGCAAAGGACTCGTGGTTTGTAGGATACACACCAGATTTAGTAGGTGCGATTTGGGTAGGATATGACAAAACAGATAGCGAGCATTATGTTCCAGGTGGTAGTCAAATTACAACGACGATGTTCCGGGATATCATGAAAAAAGCAAATGCAAACCCAGCCCAAAAAGCGTTCCAATTGTCGTTAATATCTGAAGCGGACTATAAAAAACAATTGCAAACAATTGAAGAAGAAAAGCGAAGAAAAGAAGAAGAAAAGAAAAGGCAAGAAGAAGAACAACAAAGGAAAAAAGAACAGCAAGAGTGGTTTAATAAAGTGAAAGAGTGGATTCCATCATTATGGTAAAAAAAGAGGCGAATTTCGTTATTCGCCTCTTTCTCATGTGAAAAATAAAGTTTGCTCATAATTTGTGAGGTAAATGCTACTATTCATTAAGAGTAATGTTCGTACTGCCAAAGGATTGGGAATCGTATGTGATGATTATTGTTCCTTTACTAATCGGTTCGTATGGTAATTCTTCTTCATAACTACCATTATTTTCATTATGGATAGACAGCGTGATTTCATCAATTCCTTTATTTGTATATTGATTTTTAATCGTTTCAGCAATTTGAAGTAGAGTTTCGTAACTAGGAGCTTCCGTAATAAGCATTCCTTTTATAACTTTTTTTTCATTATTTGTGGAATTGGAATAAAGGATGTTGTTTTGTTTCGTATACAAAAGTGTGTATGGAACTGTTTTTCTCTCTGCTTTTGAAATAGTGGAATATTTTAGAGTTAAAAAAAATCCTACACATAAAATAATGCATATCATAAGAGCAATCCAAATGCGTATCGGTGACATAACTCTCATTTTTCATCCCTCTTTCATATCTTTGACTTCATTATTTATCATACAAAATGAGGATTAAGATAGAGTAAATTTGAGGTAAAGAAACGTAAAGAAGGAGCACTTATCCTCCCAAACAAGTGCTCCTTTTTATTAAAAGAGAGATTTAATAGTCAATCAAAATCACATCTATTACTTATAAATGTGCTTAGTCCTCCCAAAATATTTTCGGAAATTGTGGTTAGTAAATTCGGAAGACAGATAGTGTCGCAGTTGTATCGCCCGCAGGTCCTTGTTGAGCCCCTTGAGCACCAGTAGTCCCCGTAGTTCCTCCGCCTAGGCAACCAGATCCATATTGAACTAGAATAGCTTGACCAAGAGTTTGAAGAAGTCTAACAAATTCTGTGAGTTCTGACTTAGGGATGTTAATATGGCTACATGCTCTTACTTCGCAACAATCATTACCATAAAATACTTTTCCTTTATTTTTATTGTTCATCTTTTCATTCTTTTCTTTCATAGAATCATTAGTCATTACTATATATTAAAATGAAATTTATACTAAATTCGTGATGGACAAACTACCATTTCTAAAAAAATAAGAAATCGGCCCAGCTAGCAAAAAATAAGTAAAATATAGAGAAGGTTTTATATAATGTAAAGAAGAAAAGTTCAACATAAAAACTGCATGTCAATTGTGGAAGGATGTAACAATTGACATGCAGTTCGTGGATTTGATTTTATTTGTATTGATTTAATCTTTCAAGGGCTGTTTTAGGTAAGATTGGAATTGAAATAGTAAAAGTAGTACCATCTTCATTACTAGTCATTTTTAATGTACCGTTATGATTTTGAATAATTTTTTTCGTTACTGACAAGCCCAAACCTGTGCCGGAATCTTTTGTTGAGAAGAATGGATCAAAGATATAGTCTTGAATCGCTGGTGGAATACCAGTCCCATTATCAGTGAAAGTAATACGAACAAAATTATCTAGGCGGTAACTAGTGATTTGGATAGAAAGTTTTTTTTCTCCTTGAGCATCTACAGCGTTCTGGAATAAGTTTAAAAAAACTTGCACAAGTTCATGACGATCAATATGAACTAATATATCATCTAATTCGGTAGAAAAATTATAATCAATTGAAATGTTATGTAAAAAGACTTCGCTAGCTAGTAACTGTTGAATATACTCACGTAAAAATGTATTAATGGGAAAGGGTTCTCTTTTAAATTCACGTGTTTTTGAAAGAGATAAAAATTTTGTAATGATACTATTTGCTCGATCTAATTCAGGAATAAGTAAATTTTTAAATAGTTCTTTATTAGATGGAGAAACACTTTCTTGTAAAAATTGTAAGTATCCTCGTACTGTTGTAAGAGGATTTCGTACTTCGTGTGCAATTCCAGCTGCGATTCGGCCTGCTAACGAAAACTTCTCTGCATCACGTTCTGTATTTAAATAATGAAAGACACTAATAACTCTAAAAATCTCCCCGTTATAATCACGAATAATTCGGTTATTTATAATGCCATAGTTTTTGTCTAAAACTTCTTCATTATATATTTCTGTTCCCGTTTTTAATGTTTCAATCGCTTTAATTTTTTCTTCCGGCAAGTTTAGTAATTGTTGAATCGGTTTTCCGATAATATCATTTCGTATTACACCGAAATCATCTGCAGCAACTTGATTACATAAAGTAATATTCCCTTTATTATCGACAAAGGTTACATGATGTGAAAAGGCATCAAAAATATGTACAAAGTGTTTTTCGAGTTGTTCAAATAAAAATAATGAATCACAAGTAAGTTGAAAATGAGCCTCTTTATTCTCTTTTGGTATTTCTTGAATGGAATGGGTTGTTCTAGTTTTCTTTATTCGTAAACCAATATGTGGATTTTTGTATGTGAAATGATGTGGTAATTGATTCACAAGTTCTTCATAAAAACGTACTTTATTTTCTAGTTCTTCAATTCGTTTTTCATGAGATACAGTAGCATCGTTTGGAAGCATAAATAAATAACCCCTCATTTTAAAAATTCTTCCATATAGTATATCATATTTTTATAAGGATACTCTTAAAGAAAAGGCTACATAATGCAAAGTGTTTGGAAAGTGAATAGAAGATGAAGTTAAAAAGGGAGGGGTATATGTGCTGTTTATTGGAGTGACAGGATGGGGAGATCATGATTCTTTATACATAAATCCCTATGAAAATAGAAATAAATTACGAACATACAGCGAGTATTTTCCTATAGTAGAAGTGGATAGCTCATTTTATGCGATGCAACCTGCACGAAACTATACAAAATGGGCAATGGAAACACCGAAAGATTTTTCTTTTATCGTAAAAGCATATCAAGGAATGACAGGACATATGAAAGGTGAAATTCCTTTTTCTACGTTCGATGAGATGTTTGATGTATATAAACAATCTATTCTTCCTTTAATTGAAGCTGGTAAATTAAAAACGATTTTATTTCAATATCCACCATGGTTTGATTGTAAAAAGAAAAATGTAGATTTTCTTCGATATACGAAAGAAAAAATGGAAGGTTTACCATGTGCAATAGAATTTCGAAATCAAACATGGTTTTATCCAGAAATGAGAGATAGGACGTTACAGTTTCTAGAACAAGAGAAATGGATTCATACAATTTGTGATGAACCACAGGCTGGGATAGGTTCTGTGCCACTCGTGTTAGAGGTTACGAATTCAGACATGGCATTAATACGTTTTCACGGTCGAAATGTTCATGGTTGGCTTGATAAAGGGGAAAACTGGAGAGCAGTTCGCTGTTTATATCGCTACAACAATAAAGAACTGGAAGAATGGGTTGAACGATTAGAGCAATTAAAAAAGAAAACAAAGGATATATACGTACTGTTTAACAACAATTCAGGTGGGGATGCAGCAGATAATGCGAAACAGCTTATGAAAATGATGAACATTACATATGGTGAGCCGAAGCCGGAGCAATTAAATTTTTTTGAATGATAATAAACAAGAAAGGCACTGTACAAACAGGGGGAATGTACAGTGCCTTTCTATATGAAAAAGAGGGGTAACAATGTTACTGAGCGTTTGGTTGATTCATCAATTGTTGGCTTCATAATAAATGATAATGGTTATCATTATCATTGTCAATGGTTTTTCTAAAAATATATAAAAAACTTTGTATATTTTAAATAGAGATAAAAAAAGAACAGCATTAATGCTGTTCTTTTCCGTTGACGAATTGTTGTAAATCAAAAGGAGTTATCGCCTGGATAAATTCTTTTGAGATAAGTGTTTGAACGAGAGTGCTCTCAGAGATAGAAGCACCTGTTTTCTTTTCATAAGCTTGTTTTAATAAATCAAGTTTTTCAGCCGTTTCTTTTGGTAATTCAATTGTAAGTGTGTTCATAATTTCTCCCCCTTATTATTAGAGTACCACTACAATATAGGAGAGACAAGAAAAGAGAATATGAAATATAAAAAAGGTTACCAAATTTTCAAATGGTAACCTTTTTTATGTATAAGAGTTATTAAGCAATACCGATATACTTTAAAGTTTTTGATGGAGTACTGTGATCAAAGAAGTGTTGTAAAAATGCAATATCAACACCTGATTTGTATGCACAATAACCCCAAGTTTTTCGAAGTGTATGTGAGCTAATCCCTTCTAATCCAACTTCTTTTGCAGCTTTGTTTAAAATGTACCATGCATGTTGTCTCGTAATAGATTTTGTTCCTTTTTGAGATTTTAACAATGGTTCATTACGTTTCCAAGTTTTACGTTCTTTCATGTAGTCTTCGATTGCGTGCTGTAAGTCTTCATTTACAGCAAACCATTTATGTTTCTTCACTTTTTCATTGTAAAATAAAATGGAATGGCGAACATTTTCATTTTCATCGATTACATCACTAACTTTTAATTGTAAGATTTCACTTACTTTTAAGCCAGAATTTACAGCTAATACGAATAATAAGCCATCACGTTTCGAAGATTGTAAAAGTATATTTTTGATAGTTTCTAATTGTTTTTCATTTTGAATAGGTTGTCCTGCTTGTTTCATTTCACGCACTCTCCTCTTTTATATGTGTAAAGGAAAGGATTAACTTGTTTCTTACTATAAAGGGAGAGTGTGAATTTCATGTGAACTCCTAGTGAAATTAAGACAAATTATTTGACTTCTTTTACTTTTTGTAAATTGAAATAGAATACAACACTGTTAGTCGTATTATACACACCGTATTCGGCATGATGGAGGTCTAAAATGTTTTTTACAATAGATAATCCGAGACCGGTACCTCCAGTGTGACGGCTACGTGATGCATCTAGACGATAGAAGCGATCCCAAATTTTTTCAAGACTTTCTTCAGGGATAGGGTTTCCTGTATTCTCGATTTCGACTTTTACGGTATCTTCTGCTTCTATAATGGAGACTTGTATTTTTTCTCCCTCTGGCGTATAACGGATTGCATTACTTAGTAAGTTCACAACTACTTGCTCAATGCGACTGCGATTTGCTTTAACAAGTATAGAAGGGTCTGCATCGATGTTCACTTGTAAATGTTTTTCTTCCATGCTAAATAATAATTTTGTGTAGACTTGTTGCGTTAATTCACCGATTGAGAACGTCGTCATATCTAGTTTGTAAGTACCAGATTCCAACTTTGCTAATTCTAACATTTCAACAATCAGCCTGTTCATATTTTCTGTTTCTTCTAAAATAACATCAGTATAATACGAAGTATCCTTACTAACACCATCTTTAATTCCTTCTGCAAAACTTCTAATTACACTTAGCGGTGTTTTTAATTCGTGTGATACGCCAGAAATGAATTCTTTTCTTGTTTTTTCTAATTGACGTTCACGTTCAATATCTTGTTGTAACTTTGTATTAGCAACATTTAATCGATCGATTCGATCTTTTAAATTTACAGATAATGTATTGATACTGCCAGAAAGCCCGCCAATTTCATCGTCAGCTGTAACAGGTAATTTCTCGCTGAAATCAAAATTAGCCATTTTTTTTGTAACACGATTTATTTTAATTAATGGCTTAACAATGATTTTTGAGTAGTAGAAGGATAACAAAATAATTACGAGAAACACGATGATTAAGGCATAGACATAATAATCTTTTAAAACGAGCATCGCTTCATTAACAGGCTGCAAAGATGCTATCGCAAAAGCGTATTCTGTAATCCTTCCATTTTCTATAATCGGTTTTACAAAGATACTATTTTTTATATTTTCTCCGCCATCTAATATGAAAGTACTTAATTGGTTCGAGTTAGAAGTTCCCTCTCTAATCATATCTGCAAAATATTGAACGGCTTGTAATGTTTCAATATCATTTGCAAGACGAACCTCCGCTTTGGATGGGAGCTGTAACTTAGTTATAACACCTGTAAAGACGATTCGAGTTGTAGATTTGTATCGGCTTGCAAGTCTGTTCTTAGAAGGGTTACCATTAATTGACTGAAAATCCGAATAGAAATGTTCGTTCTGCCATTGATTATAATTCGTTCCTAATTTTTGTGGTGTGATTATATTATTCTCTTGTACGACTCCATCAACATTGATTATTACATCTTTTTTTAAACCTAAATTTTCGAATTTATTATATTCTTCTGGTGTTAAAAGATTGTTGAGTGGAATGGAATACTGTTTATTATTATTGGGATTAAATACATCGATATAGTAATTGTTATCACTTTTAATAATACCGTTAGAATCCAAAAACTGCATATCGGCATTTGTTTTATCATGAAATTCTTGTTTTAGTTTTCTAACCTGCTCATAACTTTTATCACTTTTATCATAATTATCTACGAATTTTTCAAAAGCAGTTTGGACTGTTTTTACTTTCTTATTAATATAAAATTTCTCTAAAAATAGAGATTGTCCTAGGAAAAAAAGTAGGAATATGATTGTAAATAAAGTGGATGTTAATAAAAATAGTTTAAAGACAATACTTCTGTTTTTCACTGCGTCACCTCTTATGAGAAATACTGTAAATGATTTCTTTATCCCGTTAAATCCGATTGGTTCAACTAATAATCAGTGGGGGATGGAAAAAACCTCCACTGATTAAAGTTTCACTTCATTATAACAAACGTTACAAGAAAGTAGAGGGGAGAAATCTGTCTCTTTATAAAGTAGTTATTTATAAAAAGTCACATAAAAAGAACTCGCCAGACGTATGACAAGTTCTTTAGTGTATTATTGTTGAATTGCTGCATCTAAAGCGATTTCAATCATTTCGTTAAATGTAGTTTGACGCTCTTCAGATGTTGTTTCTTCGCCAGTGAAGATGTGATCGCTAACTGTTAATACAGATAATGCATTTACACCGTATTTCGCTGCTAATGTGTAAAGAGCAGTTGTTTCCATTTCTACTGCTAATACACCGTAATCTCCAAGTTTTTTAACTATGTCCATGCTTTCACGATAAAACACATCTGCTGTTAAAACGTTACCGACACGAACGTGTAATCCTTTTTCAGTTCCAGCATCATAAGCTTTCTTTAAAAGGTCAAAGTTTGCAGCTGGTGCAAAATCAAATCCTGGGAATGTTAAACGGTTCATATTAGAATCAGTACAAGCCGTCATTGCGATAATAACATCACGAACTTTTACATCTTTTTGAATTGCACCGCAAGTTCCAACGCGAATTAAATTTTTAACTCCGTAGCTTTGGATTAATTCGTTTACATAAATAGAAATAGAAGGAACACCCATACCTGTACCTTGAACAGATACACGTTTTCCTTTATAAGTTCCAGTGAAACCTAACATACCACGCACATTATTATAGCAAGTAACGTCCTCTAGAAATGTTTCAGCGATATATTTTGCACGTAATGGATCACCAGGTAATAGAATAGATTCAGCGATTTCGCCTTGTTTTGCTTCGATATGTACACTCATAAAAAAGTCCTCCTTATAATGTATTGATAGAAATCAATATCATTTGCATTATACACTACGAATCCTTTCAATTAAAATCTTTTTATTATTTGTAATATGTGCAAAATAGGAGGATTTCATAAATCATAATCTAGAATATATATCTTAAGAAGTTTTGTATGAATAGAGACAATAAAAATGGTAGGTGATGTTTTGAAAAATCTTGTCATTGGGCTTATTGCGTTAGTACTTATTGTGGCAGGAGGATTTTACATAAAAAAATATCAAGAAAACGAAGAGACTGTAGGAGATGTTCAGGAAGTAAAGTGGGATGTTTCAAATGGAAAGGGAAATGAGAAAGTAGATATTGTATTTCAGTTGTTAAACAACAAGAATAATGAAATTCGTGGTGTAAATGATCAAATGCGGGCAGTGATTGTAGATGGACAGTTAAAAAACATACAACAAATTAAACCCACATTTGCAGGGAACGGGTCATATAAGTTATCTTCCAAAATAGCAAAAGACGAAGAATATACAATATTTTTATACGAAGACAAAAATAAGTCCGTAGAGTCATTCGCTAGGAAGAATTTTGGTAGAACGAAAGAGGAGAACAATAAGAAAAAAGTGAAATTTCCAATCGACAGTGTACTTACAAAAAAAATAGGAGAGTATGAAGTTTCTCTTTTATTTGGCGCATTACATCCGAATGAACCAGTTACGTTAACATTTCAGTTTCAAGCGAAAAAGGGTGAAAAATTGAAATTGCATTCAGAGAGAGGAGAAGTAGAGTCACTCTATATAGTGGATGAAACGAAGGAGAATTTTTTATACGCTATGCCTGTAGATACGGATGAGCAATTACAATACCGAATTACATTTCCTGCCGAGGGCACGTATAAAATGTGGGGGAATTTCTATATAAATGGTAAGAAGTATGAAAAAGAATTTATTGTACAAGTTCAAAAAAGAAAAAACAGCTAAGAATTTAGCTGTTTTTTCTTTTTCCTATTAATTTTGTTACAGAGAGCATTGTAATTGGTAAAGAATGATTCTTCCTAAATGCTAAATATTTACCGCTCCATGCTGGTTTATATTTTTCTTTAAAATGTCGTAATCCGCTGAAACTATACGTATAACGAACGTTATTAAAGATTGCAGCAGCCACTCGTTCAGACCAGAAAGACTGTGTGGATAAACCAACATTTGAAAGTGGTGCCATACCGATATTAAAGGAGTGGTATTCATTTTCTTTTGCCCACTGGAATAAGTGGATGAAAATTGCGTCCATAATGCCGCTAGGCGCATCTGGATAATATCGCATTAAATCGACAGATAATGATCCGTTTTGATATACAGGCATGAATGTTGTGAATGCAATAATTTTTCCATCCGCATCAGATAATGTTGCGATAGGAGCGCGACTAATATATTCACGATCGAAGTATCCGAGTGAAAAACCTTTCTCTTTTTTTCCACCAAGCCATGCATCTGAAACTTTTCTTAACTCTTCATATAATTCGTCGGAGAAAGGTGGCTCATGAATAGAGAATGTATAGCCTTCTCTTTCAAAACGGTTGAAAGTAGCTCGCATGCCAGCGCGTTTCTTTCCTGTTATTGTAAAGGTATTTAAATCAACAACAGCTTCTTCACCAAGCTTAAAGAAGTTATAACCAAAATCGTGGTATAAACTCATCCATTTACTTTCAATTTGATAGAATACACAAATGTATCCAAATCGATCAGCCTCAGCTAAAAACTCTTGCAATACAGTACGATAGGAGGAAGGGTCCCCAATTGGATCACCCAGTACAATAAGTCGTTTTCCAGTTATTGAGAAGAGAATGAGTGCTTTTCCATCACTACTGAAAAAGAACTGTTTATCTCCTAAAAAACCTAAATGACTAAGTACATTTCCACCATGTTCATCTAAGAAGTTTTGTAATCGTTTATCATTAGCTGGTTGCCCGGGAAATTCATTTCGATAACGATTTGCAATGAGTGAACCAATTAGTAAAAAAGTAGGAACAAAAAAGGCAGCTGCTAATGCACTTCGTTTTACTTGTGTAATATTACGAACGACAAAATCAGGTTTGAAAGCTTCTTTTGCACCTGCAAATAAAATACCTAAGTTTTTATATAAATATAACGTTACAAGTAGGAATATAAAAACTTTTACGATATCGGAAAGTGAGACTTCCATTTTCTCACGTACAAACCTTTTACGAAGCATATACAATACAGCGAGTACGATTAATAAAATAAAAGTTTCTTCGACATCAATTCCTTTTAGTGTGTTAAAAATAGCCGCTCCAATTAAAGATACAATCGTCATATAATAAGAACGTTTTGTTCCGTAATATATCCCCCGCGAAAGAATGAGGAGGAGAATACCGAATGTTAGCGATAAGCTAAAAGAAAATTGAATAAGATGTTTTGGAGCTAGAATATGTAAGGCGTGTGCCCGATTTATACTTGTCGGTAGAATGGTTGATAAAATAACCATTAAGCCAGCAAATACTGTTAAAGCAGCAGATGCCCAAGAACCTAACTTTCCTAGAAAGTCACGCTGCAAAGTCCATATAACACCAGTTGTCTCTAATGCAGGCGCAATAAAAGGTTTATCTTCAAACTTTTTAATGGCTACTCCTGTCATTTCAAAAGCTGCAAAAATGAGACCAAGGCAGAAGGGCAAGATGTAATAGACGAGACGATATAATAACATAGCAGGGAGTAAAACACCTGTATCGATGCCGTATTGCCCAAGCCCAGTTAAGAAGACAAGATCAAATGATCCAAGGCCACCAGGAACAAGACTAACGACACCAGCTAAAGCAGCAATAACATATACGCCTAAAAACTTTTGGAATTCGATTTCAATGCCAAATAATAGTAATATGACGTACATAACAATACCAGCAGATACCCATTCGACTAATGAAACTAATGAGTATAAAACAGTTGGGTTTTTCTCCTCTTCTTCTTGTTCCTCTGTTTGCGTCGCTTTTCTATTTTTTAATTTAGAAAATCCGATATATATAGGGACGAAAAGAGCGAAGAAGATAAGAACAGGCCATAGCCATGGTTTTTCATGCAAAATAAATCTCGTGTCTAATATTCCGATAAGACCAAGAAATGAAAGAATGGCTAATCCATTAATAAAGGCAGTTGTCATCCAAGCGATACTTTTAATAAGTTTTCCATTTTCTTTTATATATGGACGATAAAGCATTGTGCGTACGCCGGCTCCAACAAGACCACCAAACCCGATAAATCCATTTAAAGTATTAGCAATCCACGAGATACGGAAAATCTTTTGGACAGGAATGTCAGCTTTTAAGTAACGAAGCATAACATAGTCATAAAAGAACATTGTTGATACAGCGAATGCACCAAGTGTAATTGCTAAAAAGACTCCTCCAGTTGGAATGTTTTTAATTGTATCAATCGCTTCTAAAAAAGAAATGCCCGCTAATTCTTTTTTTGCTTGAAAGAATACAATTGTTAATACAACAAATGGGAAGATAATTTTCCCGATTTGTAAGAAACGTTTCCATGAAAACGACATAAATACAACTCTCCTTGTATAAGAAAACTGAGACAATAATATTATTATGACAAACTTCAAGAAAAATAAAAAGGTAATTTCCTGTATAGGGGAGCTATTTTTTATATAGGTATATTTAAAAGAATATTTTGTTTATCAGAAAATTAAGTTAGAATAAGGTGAAAGAAGGTTGAGGGGGGAGTATATGATTATAAAAGGTTACGTAGGATATGAGTTAGAAAAAGAGAAACCTAATACATCAGAAGATTTTTTTAACAGATCTGAAGTGACATATATATTAAATGGTAAAGAGAAAACTTTTTCGGTTTTATACGTTCGATATTTTGAAGAAGTTTTACAAGAAATTACTCCTTTTGAAGGAAATCCAGTGTATAAAGTAGAAGAACAAAACATATATTTGCGCGATATTGTAGCGATATGTTGTTTAATGAAAGATAAGGAGCTTCGTGCGCAAAAACGTTTGTATTTAAATAATATGGAAGAATTTCAACAATATTTTGATGAGGGAACGGTGTCGAAAGTACAAGAAATATTGGCTGAATTACATAAAAATAAAAGAGTAGAAATAGCGTGAAATGGCAAAGGAGAGAGAAAAAATGTCTAATTTTATGGTTGAAAATCAAACAGAACAAGTTTCTATATTTTTAGAAGATGCTATTAATTTAATAACCAATTATGTAAATTATCATACGTTACCTTCTTTATTAGAGGAAACACCAGCAGGGAATGAGCGATATTATAAAGGGTTATTAGCATCAATGAGACGACTTCTCGTTTTTTGCGAAGAAGGACAGGATGCATGTTTTGTTTTGTTGAATAGCCAGCCATTTCGAAAAACAGCAGCTGAAAAAATTTTATATAAGATTTACCATCAAGTAATTGCAGAGTTTTTTTCACCGAAGAGTGATCATTGGTATGAAAATAGTCGGTCTGCATATACAGGGAAAAATTCTATCGTTTTTCAACAAACACCACCTGCATCTTTAGAGCAAGTGATGAAGAGTTTAGAAGGTAAATTTCAATTGATGCGTGAAGAACTAGAATATTATGAGACGGATTATCAGACAAAGATGTTACACAAATATTGATTGAGGAAAAGAAGCTAAGGTGACTTAGCTTCTTTTCCTTTTGTACAGTTATATAAGGGATTTTCATTGAATATAGTTAAGTGGATAGCATTAGGGAGGTGCAACATGAATCAGCAAGGTGTATTTACAGATTACTTTCATGAAGTAGAAAATTGGTGTGAAAGTGTTCTTCACGTATTAGATAGTCGCGCAATGGAAGTGTATGATGTCCATATGCTTGCTTATAAAATTCAGACGTTATTAGAGCGTATGAAAGAGCATGAGTATGAAACAGATGCAGAGTTTATGTATGAAATAAGCGATGATGTAGAACATATTCAGCATCACTTGCAGGAAGTATTTATGCAAGAAGAAGAGGAATATGAATTATATGAAAGAGGGGATAGTGAACGAGCTGTCCCAATTGGAGGACATACACTCCCGCCATTACCTTATCCATATAATGCGTTAGAACCGTATATTTCTAAAGAAATTATGATGTTACATCATGATAAACATCATCGGAGTTACGTGGAAGGATTAAATAAAGCAGAGAAGATGATGGAAGAAGCGAGAAAAACAAATAAATTTGATTTAATTAAGCATTGGGAAAGGGAAGCGGCTTTTCATGGGTCAGGTCATTACTTACACACGATATTTTGGAATAACATGAAAAAAGACGGTGGTGGAAGTCCAAGAGGAACTTTTTCACAACAAATTGAACAAGATTTTGGGAGCTTTTTACGTTTCCAAAAACATTTTACAGAAGCAGCCTCTAAAGTAGAAGGTTCAGGCTGGGCAATTCTCGTTTGGGTACCCCGGTCTGGAAGGTTAGAAATTTTGCAAAGTACACTTCATCAATTATTTACACAATGGGATACGATACCGCTCCTTGTACTAGATGTCTGGGAACATGCGTATTATTTACAATACCAAAATCGAAAAGATGAATATATTAAAAACTGGTGGAATGTTGTAAATTGGCCTGATGTAGAAAAAAGGTTTGAAACTGCGAAACAAATTGAATGGACACCATATTAGACGCAAATTCTCTGCGTCTTTTTTAATGGAAGTAGAAGGAAGATTTCGTTCATATTTTAAAAGGCCAAGCATACACTTGTACAAAAAGTGCCAAAAGGACGTGGGGGGAAATATGAGACGAATTTGTGTAATCATTACGCTTCTTATGATGTATGCAAGCGTTATGCCGATTCCTACATATGCAAAGATAAACAGCAATGTTAGTGCTCGAAATGCTGTATTAATGGAGCAACAGTCTGGTCGTGTATTATACGGAAAGGCAGAACATGAGCCTCAAAAAATTGCTAGTATAACAAAAATTATGACCGCCTTATTAGCTGCTGAATCAGGGAAGATGAAAGAAATGGTATCAGTTAGTAATGAAGCGGTGAGGGTGGAAGGATCGGCAATCTATTTAAAGCCTGGACAAAAAGTGAAGTTAGAAGATTTAGTATACGGACTCATGCTTAGATCTGGTAATGACGCAGCGCAAGTAATTGCTGAAAGTGTGGGTGGGAGTATAGATGGATTCGTATATTTAATGAATCAAAAAGCGAAAGAAATTGGAATGAAAGATACGCACTTCTCAAACCCTCATGGCTTAGATGGAGATGGATCACATTATTCGTCGGCTTACGATATGGCATTATTAACGAAATATGCAATGGGAAACGAGACATTTAAGAAAATCTTTGGAACCAAAACATATAAATCAGATTCTTGGGATTACCCGTGGAAAAATAAACATAAGCTGGTAACGTCTTATTATGAATTTGCAACAGGGGGAAAAACAGGCTTTACGAAGAAAGCTGGGCGAACGCTTGTTACAACGGCATCAAAAGGTGGACTAGATTTAATTGTCGTAACTTTGAGTGCCTCTAGTGATTGGGATGATCATATGAATTTGTTTGATAAAGGTTTTGACCGTTTCAAACAAACGAAAGTTTTAGGACAAGGAGCAATTGCTGAAATAAATGAAAAGAAGTATGCTAACCATGTTTATACGAAAAATAGTTTTTCGGTACCGTTAACTGAAGAAGAAAAAAAGAACGTAGTATTAAAAGTTGAACTCGATAAAAGTACAAAACTTACGGATGGAGTAAAGGTTGGAAAGACAGACATTTATGTTGGTAATGAAAAAGTTGGAGAACGGAATTTATTTTATAGTAAACGAAAGTTAGTAGCTACAACGGGACTTTACTGGAATAATGTGAAAGAAATTTTTTCTTACATGATAGGTGTTGGGAACGATGGTTAATCTCGTATGGGTAGCGATGGCTGTCATTGGGATTGTATACGCCATGATAAATGGAACGATGGAAGAAGTGAATAAAGCTGTATTTGACGGAGCAAAAGATGCGGTAACGATTTGTATAGGACTTATTAGTGTTTTAGTATTTTGGCTCGGTTTAATGAAAATTGCAGAGGAAGCCGGATTGTTAAAAAAATTAGTTACACTTTTTATGCCGATAGTAAAAAGGTTGTTTCCAGAAATACCAAAGGATCATCCGTCTATGGGATTTATTCTATCAAATATGATGGCAAACTTTTTTGGTCTAGGTAATGCAGCGACCCCTCTTGGTATTAAAGCGATGGAACAACTGAAAGAGTTAAATGGAGGAAAGGATTCGGCGAGCCGTTCTATGGTGACGTTTCTAGCATTAAATACATCAGCTATTACATTAATTCCTACGACAGTCATTTCCATTCGAATGACGTATGAATCAGCGAATCCTACTGAAATTGTTGGGGTAACATTTATTGCACAAGTACTTTCTATGATTGGGGCAATTTGGATTGACCGCTATTTTTACCGAAGAAGGAGTAGAAAGGGGCGGAAAAAATGAGCATTGTAAATACAATTTCCTTATGGGTAATCCCTTGTGTAATTGGTTTTATCCTTTTATATGGCACAATAAAGAAAGTGCCGACGTATGAATCGTTCGTTGAGGGAGGAAAAGAAGGGATTCAAATTGCAATTTCCATCTTACCGTTTATGGTTGGAATGCTTGTGTCTATTTCTATATTCCGGTCTTCAGGTGCGTTAGATGCAATGATATCGGTAATGAAGCCAATGTTAGATTTGATCCATGTTCCAGCAGAAATTGTACCCTTAGCACTTATACGCCCTATTTCAGGCTCTGCTGGTTTAAGTATTACGACCGATTTAATTGCAACATATGGGCCAGATTCGTTTATTGGGAGATTGGCTTCTACGATGCAAGGGAGCACAGATACGACTTTCTATATTTTAACTGTATATTTTGGAGCGGTTGGGATTAGAAAAATGGGGGATGCACTAAAAGTAGGACTTTTTGCAGATTTAATCGGGATTATATGCTCAATTGTGTTCGTTTCTTTATTGTTTCAGTAATACTATTCATTTTTTACGCTATTTCGCTTATAATACGTATACGACCACTATTAAGGTGTAGCTTAATAGTGGTTTTTTTATGTGGTATTTTTGACAAAATGATGAACTTTTATTGTGAGAAATATGAAAAATATGGACAATAATAAAGGGTAAAAACATGATTTGACCTTTATATGTTTATTATCATCGCTATGTTGTTTAAGTAAGATGAAGCGAATAGCCGTAAAGCGTATGCGGTTGCCAAGTCTTTCTAATGTAAGGTAAGATAAATTCGAGGTGAAAAAAAGAAATGGAACGATTACAAAAAGTGATTGCGCAAGCAGGTATTGCATCGAGAAGAAAGGCTGAGGAATTAATTCAGCAAGGAAAAGTGAAAGTTAATGGAAAAATAGTGAAAGAGTTAGGGACAAAAGTAACTCCTCAAGATAAAGTAGAAGTAAATAATATCCCTCTTGAAAAAGAAGAACCTGTTTATTTTTTACTATATAAACCAACTGGCGTAATTTCAAGTGTATCAGACGATAAAGGAAGAAGTGTTGTAACGGACTTTTTCCCGGAAATTACACAACGTTTATTCCCAATCGGACGCTTAGATTATGATACGTCTGGCGTATTATTAATGACAAACGATGGGGACTTCGCAAACGTATTAATGCATCCTAGATATAAAGTTGAAAAAACATATGTTGCAAAAATAAAAGGGCCATTAACAGGTGAGAAAATTCGCATGTTAGAACGCGGTGTTACGTTAGAAGACGGTAAAACAGCACCAGCACGTGTGAAAATTATTTCTTGGGACAAGCGTAAAGAGATGGCTATTGTACAATTAACAATTCATGAAGGACGTAATCGTCAAGTACGTCGTATGTTTGAAGCGTTAGACTGTAAAGTAGTGAAATTAAAACGTGAACGTTATGCTTTCTTAGAAGTAGGAAGCCTGCGACCTGGTGATGCGAGAGAATTGACACCACATGAGGTGAAACAATTACGCGCGCTTGCTTCTACAAAGCCAAGATAAGCTATAGAGTTAAAAATTCACCAGTGGAGTGCTCTGCTGGTGATTTATTCAATACAACATTTACAGAAGATAATACATAACATTTACCGAGGAGAGGAGAGGTAATATGAAGAAAAATCGCTTATTATTTCGCGTTATTATTCTACTCATTTTATGTGGTGCTGTAGGATTTACCCTTTATCAAGGATTCTTTGCTAATAAAGAGAAAATGCAAATCGGAAAAGAAGCACCTAACTTTATTGTGACGGATTTAGAAGGAAAGAAAATTGAACTAAAAGATTTAAAGGGAAAAGGTGTATTTTTAAACTTTTGGGGCACGTGGTGTAAACCTTGTGAAAAAGAAATGCCTTATATGAATGAATTATATCCAAAGTATAAAGAAAAAGGCGTTGAAATCATAGCGTTAGATGCAGATGAAACGGATATTGCAGTAAAGAACTTTGTGAACCAATATGGTTTGAAATTCCCAGTTGCCATTGATAAAGGACAAAAGATTATAGGAACATATGGAGTAGGTCCTTTACCGACAAGCTTTTTGATTGATAAAGATGGAAAAGTAGTGGAGCAAATTATAGGGGAACAAACGAAAGAACAGTTAGAAGGGTATTTAAAGAAAATTACTCCGTAATAAAGAAAGCCTTTACATAAGGGGTGCGTGTTTATAGTGCCTCTGGTTTAAAAATTCTGAGTATTGCGGTAACTTGAGGTTAGAATATACAATAGTACATATAGATACAGGGGCGGTGAGAGTGTTGAAAGAAATTAAATGTGAATGTGGACATGTTAATCCGATAGGAACCGTTTTTTGTGAAGCTTGCGGGAAACCATTTGAAAGCAATGAAAATGCAAAACTATTGGATATGCGCTATGAGGGGAGTGCACGGAGATCTCTCACGCAGACAAAAACGATAGTCGATAAAATTTGGAGCTTTTTCTCTTCTGTAAAAGTAGGTGTATGGCTAATCGTAATAACTTTAGCTGCATCAGCGATAGGAACTATATTTCCGCAAGAAATGTACATAACTCCAGGTATTGCACCAGCTGAATATTATAAACAAGAATATGGATTTTTAGGACAATTATACTATCAATTAGGGTTTAATAATTTATACGGTTCATGGTGGTATATGATTTTGATTGCTTCTATCGGTATTTCACTTGTGATATGTAGTTTAGACCGCGTTATTCCACTTTATAAAGCTTTAAAAAAGCAAGGCGTAAAAAGACATCCTAGTTTTTTAAAGAGACAGAGATTATATGGGACTGGTACACCGCAAGAAGGTGACCTGGAAAGAGTGCAAGAGAATTTAAAGAAAAGAAACTATAACGTGAAAGTGGAAGACGGAAACGTTTTAGCAGAAAAGGGACGCTTCTCGCGTTGGGGTCCATATGTAAATCATATCGGTCTTATTATCTTTTTATTCGGTGCGATGCTTCGTTTTTTACCGAGTATGTACGTAGACGAAGCACTTTGGTTACGTGACGGTGAAACGAAAGAAATACCAGGGACGGATGGACAATACTACTTAAAAAACGAGAAATTTATAAAAGAAGTTTATGATAAAAGTAAGGACAAGGAAGTTTTTGATGAAGCGATTGATCGTGTAGGCGATAAAATGATTGCGAAAAACTTCCAAACGAATGCCGTATTATATAAAGCAGTAGGAGAAAATATAGCAGGACAAAAACCGAAATTAGAAAAAGTAAAAGAAGCGGAAATTCGAGTGAATGAACCACTGAAATTTGATCAATTTGCAGTGTATCAAGTTTCTTATAAAGAAAGTGAATTTAAAAGTATGTCCTTTAACTTGCAAAATAAAGAAAATAATCAAAAGTGGGGACCAATTAAAGTAGATTTAACGAATCCTAAGGAAAAATATGATTTAGGAAATGGTTATTCTCTAGAACTATTAAGCTATTTTCCTGATTTTTATTTTGATGAGAATGGAAAACCAAATACAAAAACGAAATTACCAAACAATCCTGCATTTGTATTTAAAATGTTTACACCTGAAACACCAGATGGTGAAGTGAGTTTTGTTGGTATTCAGCAAAATATAGAACCAGATGGAAACAACAAATATAAAATGTCGTTTGCAGGTGTTGAAATGCAAAATGCCACAGCACTTACTGTAAGAAAAGATTTAACGCTTTGGATTCTCGGCATTGGAGGATTTATATTTATGGTTGGTGTCATTCAAGGTATGTATTGGAATCATCGCCGTATTTGGATACAACGTGTTAATGATGAATGGTGGATTGCAGGGCATACAAATAAAAATTGGTTCGGTTTAAAGAAAGATATTGAAAGAGTACTAGAAGGTACAGCAATTCCACAGCCAAATGATAAAGTAATTGATAAAAAAATTAGTTAAGGTGGGGAAACGATATGGTGCAAATAAGTAGTAACTTTCTCTTTACCGCATTTATTTTATATTTAATTGCCACTCTATTTTTCGGGGGAGCAATTAAAGAAAAGGGTCATAAATGGGCAAATGTAGGAATAACGATTACAATTTTAGGATTTATTGCACAAACAGTATATTTTGTTACAAGGTGGATTGCATCAGGACATGCGCCAGTTAGTAACTTTTTTGAATTTGGTACATTTTTCGGCATGATGCTTGTAGGAGCATTTATTGTCATGTATTTTATGTACCGTGTAAGCATAATCGGACTATTTGCATTACCAGTTGCGCTTTTATTAATTGCCTATGCAAGTATGTTTCCGAGGGAAATATCTCCGCTTATTCCATCTTTAAAAAGTAATTGGTTACATATTCACGTGACGACGGCAGCAGCAGGACAAGCCATTTTAGCGATTAGTTTTATTACAGGTGTTATGTATTTATTGAAAAATGTAGATCAATCGACGAGAAGTAAACGTACATTTTGGCTAGAGACGGTAGTATTTACACTTGTTTGTACAGTTGGATTTATTGGAGTAACAACGGTATTTTCTAGTATGAAATATGAAGCGAAGTTTCAATGGATTGATAAAAATGAACAACAAGTGGAAATGAAATACAATCTTCCGGCTTTAGTTGGACCGCACGAAGGGAAGTTACTGACAGAAAATAAATTAGAACCGGCAGTTGAAGTTCCAGCGATTGTAAATGCGAAAAAATTAAATACTGTTATTTGGTCAGTGTTAGTTGGAACATTACTGTATATTGTATTAAGACTTGTTTTACGGAAGCGAGTATCGGCGGCACTTCAGCCGTTAGTAAAGAATACGAATAGTGATTTACTAGATGAAATCGGATATCGATCTATTGCAATTGGATTCCCAGTGTTCACATTAGGTGCATTAATTTTTGCGATGATTTGGGCACAAATAGCGTGGACACGTTTTTGGGGCTGGGATCCAAAAGAGGTTTGGGCACTTATCACTTGGCTCTTTTATGCGGCAGTATTACATTTACGCCTATCAAAAGGATGGCATGGAGAGAAGTCAGCTTGGCTTGCAGTAATTGGTTTTGCAATCATTATGTTTAACTTTATTGTAGTAAACTTAATTATTGCCGGTTTACATTCATATGCATAGAGAAATAAAATAGGGGAGTGCATGTCACTTTCCTATTTTATTTTTGTCAACTTTTCTTCTTTTTTGAGAAAAACATGACAAAGTAGCGGTTGATTTTGTAAAATGATGTCGAGGACATTATATGCTGTTCAAAAAAAATACATAGTTTTGGAAAAAAATTGAACAAAATTTATTATTCTTGTGAAGCATAATATGGGAAGTGAAACATTTAGAAGATTGCTTAAATAAACGAGAATAGCGCAACATAATAGTTAAAGAAGGGTAGGTGTGAACCGCTGAGGTGAGAGTGCGCAGCGGGTAGAGATGGAAAATGAATCAAGAATTTTAATTGTAGATGATGAGGATCGTATTCGTCGTTTATTGAAAATGTACTTAGAAAGAGAACAATATACGATTGAAGAAGCGGATAATGGTGATACAGCTTTAGAAATGGCGTTGCAAAATGATTACGATTTAATCTTATTAGATCTTATGATGCCTGGTAAAGATGGCATTGAAGTATGTAAAGGGGTTCGTGAGAAGAAAGCGACACCAATTATTATGCTGACAGCAAAAGGTGAAGAAGTAAATAGAGTACAAGGATTTGAAGTTGGAACAGATGATTATATTGTAAAGCCATTTAGTCCACGTGAGGTCGTACTACGTGTGAAAGCGGTATTACGTCGTGCTGTACCAACAACATTCTTTACACAAGATACAACGACAAAAGATGTTACTGTATTCCCGCACTTAACAATTGATAACGATGCACACCGTGTTACTGCAGATGGTAATGAAGTAAACTTAACGCCGAAAGAATATGAGTTACTATTATTTTTAGCGAAAGCTCCTGATAAAGTATTCGATCGTGAGCAACTGTTAAAAGAAGTATGGCAATATGAATTCTTCGGAGATTTACGTACAGTTGATACACATGTAAAGCGTTTACGTGAGAAGTTAAGCAAAAAATCACCAGATGCAGCGAAAATGATCGTTACTGTTTGGGGTGTAGGTTACAAATTTGAGGTTGTGAACGACTGATGCTTTGGAGAAGTGTAGTAGGGAAGTTATGGATGACCATATTACTTCTCGTTTCGTTTGTTCTTGGATTTGTTGCGATTTTACTTTCACAGTTTTTTAGAACGTATTATGTTGATATGAGTGAAGCTAGGCTTCAAAAAGTTGCAACAAGTGTTTCAGAGTTAATTGAAGAAGGTGCCGATGTAAAAACGATTGAGAATATCGCTTACAAATTCTCTGACCCACTTTCAAGGATTATTATTGTAGAAGATGGTAAAGAAATCTCTTCTTCACCGAAACAAGAAGGGTTAGTCACTCTTACAATGGATGACTTAAAAGAAGATAAAGAATTAGCGGCTGTGTTTACAGACAAAAAAGAAATTAAGAATAATATTAGAAAAGCGTCTAATAGTAGGAAGAATAAAAACACCGAAAATGATATTATGATCGTCGGAAAACCAGTGCAATCAAAAAATCAAAGTGCAGTGTTCGTATATGAATCTTTACAAGTACCGATACAAGGTATGGAAAGAACAACTGATTTTATTTTCTTATCGGCTGGAATTGCGATTATATTAACAACTTTCTTTGCGTTCTTCTTATCTACTCGGATTACAGCACCGCTTCGTAAAATGCGTGAGGTTGCTTTTGAAGTGTCACGTGGGAAGTTTGATGCAAAGGCTCCTATGGTATCTCAGGATGAGATTGGTGAGCTTGCAACGGCCTTAAATCAAATGGGAAAACAGTTGAAGTTTAATATGAACGCCTTGCAACAAGAAAAAGAGCAGTTAGCAAGTATTTTGAGTAGTATGGCAGATGGGGTTATTACGTTAAATCAAGAAGGTGAAGTCGTTGTAATCAATCCGCCGGCCGAACATTTCTTACAAGTTTGGCAAGAAGAAAAAGAGATAGAGCTCAGTAAAAAACTACCTTCTGAACTTGTGGAATTATTCCATCTCGTTGTAGAAAGCGAACAACAACAAGTTGTTGAAATTAATTTACAAAAAGGAAACTATGTAGTTCTTATGACGCCGCTTTACAATCAAACGAAAATTCGTGGAGCTGTAGCAGTGCTGCGAGATATGACGGAAGAGCGTCGTCTTGAAAAGATGCGTCAAGATTTTATTGCGAATGTATCACATGAACTTCGTACACCAATGGTCATGCTGCAAGGGTATAGTGAAGCGATTTTAGATGATATTGTGCAAACGAAAGAGGAAATAGATGAGTTTGTTCAAATTATTTATGATGAATCTGTTCGTTTAGGTAAACTTGTAAATGAATTGTTAGATTTAGCTCGTATGGAAAGCGGTCATGTAGAGTTACATATTGGTGAAGTGGATATACATCCGTTTGTTGAAAAAATTGGTCGTAAATTCCAAGGGATTGCAAAGGATAAAGAGGTCGCGTTAACGGTTGATTTCAAAGGTCCAATTGAACAATACCCGTTTGATGCAGATCGTATGGAACAAGTATTGACGAATTTAATTGATAACGCAATACGTCATACGAATGCAGGCGGACATGTAACGCTTGTAATTGATACGAAAAATAACGGTCTTATTTTTGAAGTACAAGATTCGGGTGCAGGCATTCCAGAAGAAGATATTCCATTTTTATTTGATCGTTTCTATAAAGCTGATAAAGCAAGAACACGTGGGAAAAAGGGTGGAACAGGACTCGGGCTTGCGATTGCGAAAAATATTGTTCAAGGCCATGATGGTAAAATTTCTGTATCAAGTGTTGTTGGAGAAGGAACTACATTCTCTGTATATTTACCGAATCGTATAATTTAGATATGCGTTTTTAAAGTTGATAATGAATAAAGTTCTGCTGTTTTTTATTTTTTTGTAAACTCAATTAAATAAAGAATGGTAGAACTTTTTTCTATGTTGCTCGAATAAAGAATAACAAGAGAGGTGCTGTGAAGAAATGAAATTATATACAAAAACAGGAGATAAAGGAACGACAAGTGTAATAGGTGGCAGGGTTGATAAAGATGATATCCGTGTGGAAGCGTATGGAACAATAGACGAGGCAAATTCTCATATTGGATATGCAATGACTAAGCTTCAAGGCGGGGCTTTTATAGATATTTACAATGAGCTCGAAAATATTCAACATGAACTATTTGATTGCGGAGGAGACTTGGCAATAGTGGAACAAAAAATTCCTTATAAAGTGACAATTGTGATGGTTGAAAGTTTAGAAAGAAAGATTGATTTATATATAGAAGAAGCCCCGCCACTAGAACGCTTTATTTTGCCAGGTGGTAGCGAGGCAGCGGCTACTATTCATATTGCACGTACTGTTGTAAGGAGAGCAGAACGCTCTATAGTATCATTGCAAAAAGAAGTGAAAATAAATGAAGTTGTATTAAAGTATGTAAATAGATTATCTGATTATTTGTTTGCGATAGCTCGAGTAATAAATGCCCGATTACAAGTGAAAGATGTGGAGTATAACCGTAGTGCAGTAGTTTTTCGTGATAAGAAAGAGAAGGAAGTGGAGTAATTCACTTTCTTTTTTTGTATACTTTTTTCTGTAATATACCAAAATAGAGAAGGTATGGTGGTAATTAGAAAACGGAGGATGTATATGAAAGTTTTAAAATGCGGTGTCATGTTATTGAGTATACTGTTTGTATCTCAATTACATGTTTATGCAGAAGAAAATCGATGGACATGGCCTGTTGAAGGTCAGATAAGTGATTATTTTGGGACAAGGCATGGAAAACACTATGGTATTGATGTAGCTGCGCCGATTGGAACGCCTGTGGCAGCTATCCAAGATGGTAAGGTAACGAGGTCTTATTATTCAAGTAGTTATGGAAATGTTGTATTTATTAAACACGGAGAATATGAGGCTGTATATGCACATTTAAATAAGAGATATGTGGATCAAGGAGATTATATTTCCAAAGGAGAAAAAATTGGAGAAGTAGGGAACACGGGAGAATCGCGAGGTGCGCACTTACATCTAGAACTTCATCAAGGAAGATGGACGATGGCGAAAAAGAATGCGATGAACCCATTGCTTGTTTTAAGTGAACAAAGAAATGAAGTTGTTTCTTCGTCATTATATGTCGTACAAAAAGGGGATACTTTAGTTAGTATTGCACGGAAATTTAGTATGACACTTAAGGAAATTAAAGAAAAAAATGGATTGCAGCAAGAGCTAATTTATCCTAATCAACAATTATATGTTAAGTAAAGGAAACGCTTCAAAAATTAAACTTTGAACAAATTTATGTTCTTCTTAAATAAGATTCAATGTAAATGAAATTATATGGGCGCTTTTGCTAGAACTATTGAGTGAATCAGAGCATCTATATCTAAAAGAAAACCGTCCCAAAATTTATTTTGGGACGGCTTCTTTTACCAAAAAATAAAGACACATATAAATCCAGAAATAGCTAAATAGCTATATAAGTAAAAAACTTTTGTTCTTGTTTTCTCTTTTGTTCGAAACAGTACGATAGTCGGTTCAATTAAACCGATTGTCAAACAAAGTAGGCCAAGAAGCATACAACCAATCGAGATAGAATACAGGGCGATTTGTGGTGCTTGAAATGGAATCATCCATTTTAATAAAAATGCAATAAGTGCAGTGTAACAAATACTACCAATGTATTTATTCAGTGGTGTATTAGAACGAAAACCAGGAAGTTTTTTTAAGAAAGAGCGGGAAACAACTTCTGTTTGTAAAGATGTATGCTCTTCAATAATTTTTTGAGCTTCTTTTCCTTTTTGAAAAAGAGATAAGATCCAATTTCGCTCACCCTGAAAAATAAATTGAGAAGTTGTCAAATAGTGATCAATCTTCACTTTATTCCAACTCTTCCACGGATGACGCTCACACAATTTTAATTTACTTTCTGTTTTTTTATCATACTGATAAATACTGATGCCATCTTCATCGAAAGTAGCATAGTATGTCTCGTTTGAGAATGTGCCTAAATCAATTGGGCAGTAGAAAAGTAATTCTTTTTTTAAGTAAAAGTATTCTTTTCTTAAGTTTTTTTTCATTGCTTCTCGAATAGAATGTCTCTTGTCTTTTTTCATGACATTTCCTCCATAACTCAGAAAATGTTCTTATCTTAACAATTCAATATCTTATCACTTTTAATTATATATGACTAGGTAATTCAAAAGAGAAATGCCGAATAATAAAAAATATGGATTGTATTGTAAAATATCTCGCAATTTATTTGTTGTTACGAAAAATAAATAACTAATTTTAAATAAGTTACAATTTTTTAGTTCACAATGTTATGAGGTTGTTGTATAATGAAGGGGAAAATAGAATATCGGTCTATCTTCGGGGCAGGGTGAAAATCCCGACCGGCGGTGATGAACTATTTATGATTTTGTTCTAAGCCCGCGAGCCGTTAAGGCAGGATTTGGTGTGATTCCAAAGCCGACAGTATAGTCTGGATGGGAGAAGATGGAGGTTCAAGCGTTCAAAAAAGATATGGATTTGAACGTCTGTTTGATGTGCCTTAAATTCTCCCTTTGTGTAAAACACAAAGGGTTTTTTCGTTCTATGAAAAAATAGGCATAGCAGAACCTTTCCACTTTCCATGAGATGATCGATGGAAAAGGAGAGAGAAAGATGAAACAAAAAAACAGTGTAGTGCAGATGGTGAGTGTAGCGATGCTAAGTAGTATTGCATATTTACTAATGATGTTGGATTTCCCGTTCCCAGGGCTTCCGCCATTTTTGAAAATTGATTTTAGTGATGTACCAGCTCTAATTGCGGCAATTATCTTTGGACCAGTAGCAGGAGTGATTGTAGAGGCGATAAAGAACATTTTACATTACGGGATTCAAGGAAGTTTAACGGGAGTACCAGTTGGAGAAATTGCAAACTTTATTGCAGGATGTTTATTTATTGGGCCAGCAGCTTTCTTATTTAGAAAGTATCGTACTGTGAAGAGTTTAACTACAGGATTAATGCTAGGGACAATTACAATGGCACTTATTATGAGTGTATTAAACTACATCATCATATTCCCGGCGTACACTTGGTTTTTAAATTCACCAGCTATGTCTAGCGAAGCTATAAAAACAACGGTTGTAACGGCAATCTTACCATTTAATTTAATTAAAGGGATTGTTGTAACAATTGTATTTGTAGCATTATTCTCACGCCTGAAAGTATGGGTGTTTGCAAAAATGAAAAATGCATAATATATACTAAAACCATTAGTAGTGTGAAACTACTAATGGTTTTTTATTAAGGAAAATAAAATTTAGATACAAAAAACGCCCCTCATCAATAGGAGGGGCGTTTTTTGAAGTTAATAAAAGACTATTCGAATTTTAAAGCGTCTCCGTCGAATGATTCGTCAGCAACTTTAATTGAGTCAGTTGGACAGCCTTCGAATGCATCCATCATATCTTCAATTAATACATCTGGAATTTCAACGATACCTTGGTTATCATCTAATGTTACAAATGCAATACCTTCATCATCATAGTCATAAATGTCTGGTGCAGCAGCGCCACAAGCACCACATGCAATACAAGTATCTTTATCAACGATTGTATATTTTGCCATCTTTTTTCCCTCCTGATAATATGTATGTGAAAAGCTCGCCATAAAAATTATAACCTTATTGTAAAACGGTTTGTAAAACTTTTCAACATAAAATTATAATGATAATGCTTATCAATTAGAGTGTCAACTTATTTTTGAATTATGTCATAAGATTTTCAAAATACGTAAATATGATTTCGTTTGATACAATAGAATATATACAAGTATATAGTTCTTATATGATAAGTTTAATGAGCGACAGTAGATAGTGTAATTGTACTGAAAAGAATGAAGTTAAGATTGGAAGGTGGAAGCGGTCATGCAAATACAATATACTTTGTTGCATTGTTTAAAACAATTGAATGGTGAAAGAACCGTTTCTTCTATTTATTATTTACTAAAGGGCAAACGTTCTTCGCAAACTTTACAAGATGGAAATATGTTCCGAATTTCTTTTTTGTTCGGAATATATAAATCATTAAATAGAAATGACTATGATGGTGAAGTTGCAAAGTTGTTGCAAGCGGATTTTATTCAAGAAATACATGAAAATACATATGTGTTAACACCTACGGGTAAAATGCAGTTACATAAATGGGAGGAAGTTTATGCTTTTCCGGCGCATTTGCATGGTTTACATTATGGTGAATTAGGTGAAACATTTTGGAAAAGATTATCATTAATTATTCAAACCATATCAAATTTACAACAGAATAATACGAGATTTATTCCAATTCAGCAAGATACAGAAATAATGATGTGGGTGAAACGTTTTCTAACAGGAAGGCCATATAAGAGAAGTGAGTTGGCGAGAAAACTATGGACGGAAGTACATAATCTTTTAGAAAAGAGTAACGCGATAGAAGCGACGATTGTAACATATCGATTAACGGGTTATGAACGCATTGGTTGTACATTGCAACAATTAGCAGAAATTACGAAACAAGATATATTCAGGGTGTATTTTTTATTTTGGGGTACAATACATTTCTTTATACAAGAAGTTCGTGATAAAGAAAATGAATTTCCACTATTAGCTGAAATTATATCTTATCCAAATGAGAGAGCTGAATTATTTAGTTTATCCACGAAAAAAACATATAATTTTTGGAGACAAGGACGTTCTTTAGAAGAAATAGCGACGATTCGGAATTTAAAGGTTGCAACGATAGAAGATCATTTTGTTGAAATTGCTTTGCGAGAAAAAGATTTTTCTATTGAAATGTTTATGGAAAAAGAAAAGATAGACAAAGTAATAAAAGTAATTGAAGCATTGCAAACGCGGAAGTTACGTGTTTTGAAACAAGCGGTTGGAGAAGATATCTCTTATTTTGAAGTTCGTCTTGTATTAGCGCGGATGGAGGGTGTAAATGAAACTTGAAGAATATTTATATAAGTGGTTTGGATATTCTGAATTTCGTCCAGGTCAAAAAGGAGTAATTACAGATTTATTAGAAGGAAAAGATGTGATAGCAATGCTTCCGACTGGAAGAGGGAAATCTATGTGCTATCAGTTTCCGGGGCTTATGCGAGAAGGAACAGTGCTTGTTGTATCACCGTTATTATCTTTAATGGAAGATCAAGTGACACAATTAAAGTATGTTGTGAAAAACCGAGTGATAGCATTTAATAGTTTTCGGACATTAAATGAAAAAAGAGAAGCGATGAAAAAATTATCTTCATATAAATTTATTTTTGTTTCACCAGAGATGTTGCAGTCGGAGTTATTAATTAGGGAATTGAAGAAAATTCATATTTCATTATTTGTTGTTGATGAGGCTCATTGTATTTCTCAATGGGGTTATGATTTTAGACCGGACTATAAAAAACTAAATGTAGTTATTGAAAATATTGGTTCTCCTACAGTATTAGCATTGACAGCCACAGCGACAAAAGGGGTACTGCAGGATATCGCAGATAGTTTAAATTTAAAGGGTGCCGCGGAACATGTATACTCTATTGATCGTCCTAATATTGCAATGGATGTGCAATTTGTAGAGACGATAGAAGAAAAGAAAGAGGCGCTTTTAGAGCAGGTGATGTATTTACAAGGGCCGGGGATTGTATATTGCTCAAGTAGAGCGTGGACAGAAAGGTTAACGGAATACTTGAGAGGGAAAGGTGTTACTGGTGTAGCTTTTTATCATGGTGGTATGGAACATGAAGAGCGTATGTTAATTCAACAGCAGTTTATGAACGATCAATTGCAACTTGTAATATGCACAAGTGCATTTGGTATGGGGGTAAATAAGGCGAATACGCGATATATTATTCATTTTCATTATCCAACTAATATAGCCTCTTACTTACAAGAAATCGGAAGAGCTGGAAGAGATGGCGAACCGAGTATAGCTATTTTATTATGTAGTCCGTTGGATCATGATTTACCAATTTCAATCATTGAGGATGAATTGCCAAGTAAGTCACAAATAAAATTTTTATTTTCTTTACTACAAGAAAGAATATTTCAAACGAAGGAATTACCAATAGAAGATGTAGAAGAAATTTGTTATAATGCAGCAAGATTTAATGAGCAATATTGGCGTTTCGTTCGTTATCATCTCGAACAGGTTGGAATTATACAACAACGAAGATTATTATTAGAAGGTTTGTCAGATGAAATCATGAACCGATTAATAGCTGAAGTAGAAATAAGGTTGCGTAATAAATATAGTGAGCTAGAAAATATGAAGTCATGGATACAAGTTAAAGGGTGTAGACGTGAATATGTGCTGCAACAGTTCGGTTATAGGAAAGAGCAAGAGTTAATTAATTGCTGCGATTATTGCGGTATTACCAAAGAAGATTATAAAAAAAGACGAGCGCAACAATCGGATTTCGACTATAATTGGGAAACAGAGTTACAAAAGCTTTTCGGCCTAGAAAAGATGGAGGAATGATGAACATTCAAAGGCATAATGTTGAAGATATGAGTCCGCAGGAAATAAGGCTGAATCTATATATAACACAGTTAATTATTATCGGTATTGGCTGTTTACTGGCATATATATTATTTCAAGATGTAAAAGAAGTCTTTAATTTATGGAAATGGGAACCAGTATCTATACTTATTATAGGTGGTTTGTTAGCGATTGGTATTGTGTTATTAGATTATGTTGCAATGCGAGTGTTTCCGGAGTCATGGTTTGATGATGGTGGTATTAACGATAAGATGTTTCGAGGAATGTCCGTTCTACACTTACTCGTTATTACGTTCTTGATTGGTTTTGCAGAAGAATTTTTATTTAGAGGTGTAGTACAGACTCATTTTGGAATTGTAATTGCGAGCTTCGTATTTGCAGTGTTACATATTCGTTATATAACAAAGCCATTTTTATTTTGTTTCGTCTGTTTTATTAGTTTTGTCTTTGGTTATGTATTTGAATGGACAGGAAATTTGTTTATAACAATCTTTGCACACTTTCTTGTTGATTTTATAATGGGACTCCAATTAAGAAAATAAATGGAAGGTGGTGGTGAACAACATGAGGAAACGAATTCCTGATTTTGAAGAGGAATTAGAAGTTGAGCGAGTGGAAGAAAAAGAAAGTTTACCGCCGCGTAGTGAAATTCATAGAAATAAAGAGAAAAAACAAAAGTTTAAAATAAATCACATTTTCGTCCGGGTTTTAACATTTCTATTCATTCTTCTGCCGATTAGTATTTTGTGGTACACGGATAAATATATTCAGGTGAAGGGTGATAGTAATAATGCTGGAAAAAGTGCGTTTGAAGTAATCTTCTTTGATTCAGCTAAATCTGAGTCGCAGAAACATTCTGAAAAAGTAATAACGCATACTGTGAAAGAGGGAGAAACTTTAGAAAGTATAGCGAAGCAATATTTTTCAGATGGAAATGGAATTGAAGTAATTAAAAAGTATAATAACTTGCAGGAAGATGAAGTGAGTGCAGGTCAAGAATTAAAAATTCCGATAAAAGATAAGTCCACAAAGCAAGAAAGCTAGCGAGTTAAGCGAGCACAGTTTGTTATAAAAGCCTAGGATTATCTTTATGAGGAGGGAGTCAAAAATATGATATGGATTATATTATTCAGTACTCTCATAGGCATGGGGATTTTATTACTTTTTGTGATGTATAAAGAAGCGATGCGTAATACGGTGTTGGAACATACTTTAGTATTTAAAGAATTTCCGAAAAGTTTTCAAAAAGTAAATGTGTTTTTTATTTCTGATATTCATAGAAGGGTCATTTCGAATTTGTTAATTGAACAAGTAAAAGGAAAAGTAGATCTCGTAATTATCGGAGGAGATTTAGCAGAGAAAGGTGTCTCTTTATCAAAAATCTCTGCGAATATTCAAAAGTTAAGAGAGATAGGTCCTGTATATTTTGTGTGGGGAAACAATGATTATGAGATAGAATATCATGAATTAGATGCGTTATTATTAGAAAATAACGTAAAAGTTTTAGATAATACAAGAGTGGTATTTGAGTCTGAATTAGGAGAGAAAATTTGTTTGCTCGGTATAGATGATGTTGGATTGCACCGTGATCGTCTAGATTTGGCATTGGCGGATTGTAAAGAAGATGGTTTTCGTATCCTAGTTAGTCACAACCCTGATATAATAAAAAAAATGTCTGGAAATGAACAGATTTCACTTGTGTTAAGTGGCCATACGCATGGAGGACAAATCCGATTATTCCCATCTAAAAAATATTTAAAAGGTGGCGTATATAACCATTTGAATACGATTCTCTTTGTTAGTAATGGGTATGGAACAACATTGATACCACTTCGTTTCCGAGCACCTGCTCAAACACATATCATTACATTGTGCGGAGGGAAATGATGCCAACTCTTAGTGGGAAATATAATATAAAAGCCGTTTCGAATATAATTGGAGTTCAGCCGAGTACGCTTCGTGCATGGGAAAGACGATATCAAATTATTGCCCCAAAGCGGAATCAAGCTGGGCATCGCTTATATACAGAAGAGCATATTCAAATTTTAAAATGGTTAATGGAAAAAGTTTCTTCCGGTATGATGATTGGACAAGCAGTTCAGTTATTAGAAGAGAATCGTTTGCAGAGTACAGTTCAAAAAGAGATACATTTCGATAAAGAAGTTGTTTTAGTGGACGATTTGCTACAAGCTTTGTTAAAATTTGATGAAATTACAATTGCTGCATTATTAAACGAAGCTTTTAGTATATATTCAACAGAAAAGGTTGTTGCCAGTATCGTTCTTCGAGTGACAGACAAATTATTAACGTCAAAAAATAATAATGAGATTTCAATGGTGCAATTTCAATATGCACTATCATTTTTACAAACGCGTCTAGGGATGGTGTATCACAATGCCTCAATGTTTTCCTCTTTACACAAAGTTATTGTGTTAGAAAAGGATGCATTGAAAGGATTTATTTTTTCAACTTATTTACGCTTAAAAGGATATGAGGCGATATATATTAGGACAAGCTTAGCTGAAGATGGTATGTTATCAGCGGTAGAGGAAATACAGCCGAAATATGTATTTATATCTTTTGCTGACGAACAAGAAATGAAAAAGACGATGAACTTTATAAATTTATTACAAGAAAAAAGGGAATCTCTTTCTGTTGGATTTATCGGAAAGCTAGGCGTTCTAAACCAGTTGGACATTGAAACAATCTTAATTGGTGATACGAAAGAAGAATGGGATGGATGGTTAAAAATGTCGGAATAGTTGTTCGAAAAGAACCATCTATTTTCTATTTCATATAATAAAAATTAGATGCATTGGTTACGTAGGGAGGGTATGAGATGAGGCTGGAACGATTAAATTACAATAAGATAAAAATTTTTCTAACATTTGATGATTTATCTGAACGAGGATTAACGAAAGAAGATTTATGGAGAAATGCACCGAAAGTACAGCAATTATTTCGTGATATGATGCAAGAAGCAAATAAGGAATTAGGGTTTGAAGCAGATGGTCCGATTGCAGTTGAAGTGTTTTCTCTACAAGCACAAGGGATGGTTGTAATTGTAACGAAAGAAAATCAAGAAATGGATACAGATGATGAGTTCCGTGACGAGTTTATTGAAATGCAAGTGACTCTAGATGAAAGTGAGCATATATTATATGAGTTTGCTACGCTAGATGACGTAATTAACCTGTCGAATCGCTTATATAACCTTGGTGTAACTGGCGGAAAGCTATATACGTGGGATGAGCGCTTCTATCTTTGGGTGGAAGAAGAGGAACAAATTCAATTGTTAAAGGCGGATTTTATAGCTATTTTAGCGGAATACGGTAATCCGTCTACAGCAACCATTTATCGCATCATGGAGTACGGTAAAGAATTAATGGATGTTAACGCGATAGAACAAATACACAATTACTTTGTGAAAAAACAAAACCTCAGCTAATACAACATAGCTGAGGTTTTGTTTTTATTTGGAGAAGGGAAGGGATGATTGTAAATACTCGAACATACTTTTTGAAAATAAAATATGCAGTTTTATGGGAGGGTGGTTGATGAAAATAAAAAATATTTAAATATTTAAGTATTTTACTTTTCTAAAAGTAATAAAAGGACTATAATAATAGTGAAAACGCTTGCAACAGAAAATAGTTTGTATATATTTGTTAGCGTTTTCTATTGCATTCCAAATTTAAGGGTGTATACTAGGCAATGAAGGTTTACTAAACAAGTGAAATTACAGGGGGTTTACTTACTATGGTAGCCGAAAAGGGAACTCAAACAAAAACACAACAACAAAGGGAACAACATTTTGAACTATTGAATTCAACACAAATTGTTATTAGTGAAGCGTTAGAAAAATTGGGTTATCCAAACGAAGTATATGAATTATTAAAAGAACCAATTCGTATGATGACAGTGAAAATACCAGTTCGTATGGATGACGGGACTGTTAAAATATTTACAGGATATCGTGCGCAACATAATGATGCTGTTGGTCCAACGAAAGGTGGAATTCGCTTCCATCCGAATGTAACAGAAAATGAAGTGAAAGCACTTTCAATCTGGATGAGTTTAAAATGTGGTATTGTTGATTTACCATATGGTGGAGGTAAGGGTGGAATTATCTGTGATCCACGTGAAATGTCATTCCGTGAGTTAGAAAGATTAAGCCGCGGTTATGTACGAGCAATTAGCCAAATCGTAGGTCCGACGAAAGATATTCCAGCTCCAGATGTATTCACAAACTCTCAAATTATGGCGTGGATGATGGATGAGTATAGCCGTATTGATGAATTTAATTCACCAGGATTTATTACAGGTAAACCGCTTGTATTAGGTGGATCACATGGACGTGAAACAGCAACAGCGAAAGGTGTAACAATTTGTATTCGCGAAGCTGCTAAAAAACGTGGCATTGATATTAAGGGTGCACGCGTTGTTGTTCAAGGATTCGGTAATGCTGGTAGCTTCTTAGCTAAATTTATGCATGATGCAGGTGCGAAAGTTATTGCAATCTCAGATGCTTACGGCGCGTTACATGATCCAAACGGATTAGATATTGATTATTTATTAGACCGTCGTGATAGCTTCGGTACAGTAACAAAGCTATTTAACAATACAATTTCAAACAAAGAATTGTTAGAACTTGATTGCGATATTTTAGTACCAGCTGCAATTGAGAACCAAATTACAGAAGAAAATGCTAATGATATTAAAGCGAAAATCGTTGTTGAAGCTGCAAATGGTCCAACAACATTAGAAGCGACTAAAATTTTAACAGATCGCGGAATTTTGCTTGTTCCAGACGTGTTAGCAAGTGCTGGTGGTGTAACAGTATCTTACTTTGAGTGGGTACAAAACAACCAAGGTTACTACTGGACTGAAGAAGAAGTAGAACAACGTTTAGAAAAAGTAATGGTAAGATCATTTGATTCTATTTATGAAACAGCACAAGTTCGTAAAGTGAACATGCGCTTAGCGGCGTACATGGTTGGTGTTCGTAAAATGGCTGAAGCAAGCCGCTTCAGAGGTTGGGTATAAAATATTATATCTTGAGAAAACGTGATTTCCTTTCGAGGGAATCACGTTTTTTTGTTGAAGTATTAAATGAGGTGTTGTATATGGAGAATGAAATGCTGGAACGAGTAGAACAATTAGAAGAGAAGGTTAAGAGGTTAGAGGGAGAACTTGCAAGAACGATGAAAGCTCGAAAAATAAGTACCGTTCGGATGTTCGGGGAAGGGTTACTGTTTTTGGTATTTGGTGTGGTTGTAGTAGGGCCGATTATTGCCGTTGTAATCTCGATTTTTACTTGGCTTGCTGAAAAATAAAATAAAAATAAAAAGAACGCTTGTTCTATACGAACAAACGTGCTATACTCTCCTTAGATAAACAAAACGGAAATGATTTTAAGGAGAGATAAATGATGAAAATGACAGTAGACCAAAGATTTATGATGCCAGCAGATGTTGTAGAGCGAGTGGAAGTATTACGAAACAAACAAAGCAAGCGTGGCACATTATTACAATCGGTAAATAAATTTTTCGGTTTAGATACGAAAGAAGATTGTGTTTGGTTTTACGGTTTTTATGGAGTGGCTGTAAGTATCTTGTTGTTTATGGTGTTCACTTCAAATATTTTCGATTTTCTCTTCGCGTAAGAAATATGCGATAAGGACATTGCTACCGAATACATATATAAGGAAGTAAGGTAATCTTCTAGAGCGGGAGTTGGTAGCAATGGCGATGTTTCCTATAGAGCGCAACTATATTGGATATGGAAGTTCACGACCGGGGATTCCTCTGACTAAAGTGAGATTTATTGTAAGCCATGATACGGGGAATCCTGGAAGCAATGCGATAGGGAATCGAGATTACTTTAATGAATTACAACCGAAAGCTTCGGCGCATACATTTATAGATGATAAAACAATATTGGAGATTATTCCTATAAATGAAGTTGCGTATCATGTTCGATATGGTGTGCCGACGGATAATGACTTATATGGCTATGACGCGAATAAGGCGGCCATTGGAGTGGAACTTTGTTATGGTGGTGATGTTAACTTTTGGGAAGCATATAATCGTTTTACATGGTATCATGCGTATTTATGCCAAAACTTTGGCTTAAATCCGAAAAAAGATATCGTGTCACATAAAACGCTTGATCCAGCTAGAAAGATTGATCCTGAGAATGTATTAGGGAAACAAGGTATTAAATTTCAGCAGTTTTTAGCAGATGTCTATCGGATGTACGTTTCGTTTAGATGACAAATATATGAAAAATGAATACAATAAAGATAGGTGCCTACTGCTGTAAGTAGGTTTTTTCTTGTTTTTATAAATAGTGTATTGGTAGAAGACTAGGAGTGGACGAGTATGCAGAAAGAAACAGTTATTATAATCGGAGGCGGTCCGTGCGGATTAGCGGCTGCAATTTCGTTGCAAAAGGTAGGGATAAATCCGTTAGTAATTGAAAAAGGAAACATTGTAAATGCCATTTATAATTATCCAACTCATCAAACATTTTTCTCTTCTAGTGAAAAATTAGAAATTGGTGATGTAGCTTTTATTACAGAAAATCGTAAGCCAGTTCGAAATCAAGCGCTTGCGTATTATCGTGAAGTAGTAAGACGTAAATCTGTACGTGTAAATGCTTTTGAGCGAGTGGAGAAAGTTCAAAAAGATGGAGAAGCTTTTCAGGTTGAGACGACAAAGCGTGACGGAAGTAAGGAAATATATATAGCGAAATATATTGTTGTAGCAACTGGATATTATGATAATCCAAATTATATGAATGTTCCAGGTGAGGAATTGAAGAAAGTAGCTCACTATTTTAAAGAGGGGCATCCTTATTTTGATCGAGATGTAGTAGTTATAGGTGGGAAAAACTCGAGTGTAGATGCCGCGTTAGAACTTGTTAAATCTGGTGCACGTGTAACGGTACTGTATCGTGGAAGTGAGTATTCACCAAGCATAAAGCCTTGGATTTTGCCGGAATTTGAGGCGTTAGTACGAAATGGTACAATTCAAATGCATTTTGGGGCTCATGTGAAAGAAATTACTGAGCATACATTAACGTTTACAGTTGATGGTGAAGCTCTTACAATCAAAAACGATTTTGTATTTGCGATGACTGGTTATCATCCTGATCATAGCTTCTTAACGAAGATGGGTGTTCAGATTGATGAAGAAACAGGACGTCCAATTTATACAGAGGATAGAATGGAAACGAATGCTGAAAATATTTTCATTGCAGGTGTCATTGCTGCTGGAAATAATGCAAATGAAATATTTATCGAGAACGGAAGATTTCATGGAGATGCGATTGCGCAAACCATTGCATCAAGAGAAAAATAAAAAGGAGCTGTCGGGAAAACCTCGACAGCTCCTTTTTATTCGTGCATAAACATATTTTGAATGGATTCATGAGAATTTGTATTCTCTAATGCAACAAGTAATTTAATGCGTGCTTTTTGTGCATTTAAGCCGTATGTGAATACAATGCCCATATCTTTTAAGTGTTTACCGCCACCTTCATACGAATATACGTCTTGAACGATACCGTTGAAACAGCGAGAAACTAATACGACAGGAATACCTCTATTTAATAATCTTTCTAGACTAGGTAGTGTTCTTGGAGGGAGATTACCTTGTCCAAGAGCTTCGATAACAATGCCGTCTACAGGAAGATTTTCGATTGCTGCTAATAATGTATCATCCATGCCAGCATATGCTTTTAGAACAACTACATTTTTAGACACTTTGTTTATCGTATATGTTTCGTGATGTACTAAAGCGTGATGGAAGACAACGCCGCGTTTTGTTACCATTCCAATTGGTCCGTATTGTGGGCTTTGGAATGTTGCAACATTACTTGTATGTGTTTTCGTTACATTTGTAGCGCAATGAATTTCGTCGTTTAATACGACTAAAACACCTTTTTCTGCAGCTTCATCACAACTAGCAACTTTTACAGCTGATAAGAAGTTATATAGACCATCAGCACCTAACTCATTGCTAGAGCGCATTGCACCTGTCACTACGATCGGAATAGTTGCTTGTACTGTTAAATCTAAGAAATAAGCTGTTTCTTCTAATGTATCCGTGCCATGCGTAATGACTACGCCATGAATGTTGTCTTGTTTTACTCTTTCATCAATGATGACTTGTAATTGTAACATTTCGCTCGGTGTCATATGAGGAGATGGTAGGTGGAACACATCTTCAACGATTAAATCAACATCGCCTTCTAAATCAGGAATGAATTTTAAAAGAGGATTTTTTTCACCTGGTTGTACGACCCCAGTTTCTTTATCTTCCTCCATTGCAATTGTTCCACCTGTGTGTAAAACTAGGATTCTTTTCAATGCTTATACCCCTTTCAAGTAAAAAAATACATTTAGAACATAACATGTTTTGAGTAAATTCGACAATGGAAATGTATAAAAGTATGCCTCGAAAATGACAATAAAATTAACTGCTATATGTACGATGTATAAAATCATGAAACGAAATGTGCAAATATAGTATAGGAGGGAAGAATTCCGGTGAAAAAGATGGAGAGAATTTTTATTCGTATATTAATAATGCAATTCATTTGTCTTTCTGTTGTGCAATTGTTATTTATACATAAGTCATCAGTGAAATATTTATCTAAAATTGTTTATTATGAGGGTGTCATGGTAAAAAACAAAGTGGAAATCTTGCAGGTGAATAGGTAGTTTTCATTTTCTTCTATGAAGGATTATGCTACAATAATTGAGGATTTAATGACGTGAAGCAAATGAGAAGAAGCAGGGTGAACACCTGCTTTTCGTTTTGTTTTATAAGTGAAAAAATGAGGTGTTACAATGGATAAACGAATTTCAATTGCTATAGATGGTCCAGCAGCTGCTGGGAAAAGTACAGTGGCAAAAGTTGTTGCGAAGGAACTTTCTTACGTTTATATTGATACAGGCGCAATGTACCGTACGCTTACATATGCAGCCCTTGAACAAAAAGTAGACATTGAAAATGAAGAGCAGTTAATGGAAGTTGTAAAGAATGTAAATATTGAGTTTCAGCAAGGAGAAAATACACAGCTTGTATTTTTAAATGGACAAGATGTTTCTGAAGTAATTCGTACACCTGATGTGACGAATCGAGTATCTATTGTAGCGAAACATCGCCTTGTTCGTGAAGAAATGGTACGTCGTCAGCAAGAGTTAGCGAAAAAAGGCGGCGTTGTAATGGACGGCCGTGATATTGGTACACATGTATTACCGGATGCTGAAGTGAAAATCTTTATGCTTGCTTCTGTTGAAGAAAGAGCGGAAAGAAGACATTTAGAAAATTTAAATAAAGGTTTCGATTCTAATTTAGAGCAGCTAAAAGAAGAAATTGCTCAGCGTGATAAATTAGATTCAGAACGTGAAGTTTCTCCACTAAAAAAGGCTGATGATGCATTGGAATTAGATACGACTTCTTTATCAATTGAAGAAGTTGTCCAAAAAATTATGAGCATTGTTTCTGGAGTGTTTGCGAAATAAAGAAAGGGGATAGTCCTCTTTCTTTTTTTGTTTAAATAGAAATGTAAAGGATACGTGAATTGTGAGTCTCTTTCCTTGACAAATGAGCTGATTTGTAAGAAGTTAGTTAAAGAGGAATAAAACTGTCAGAATATATTCGCTATTATATTTCAAAACATACTTTTTTCAAGCTGGTTTTGCTGTATACTATTTATATAGGTTTAATATATTTTCTTGTGAATGTTATTGAAAAAGAGTATGTGATGAGAAATTCTTAAACATGCAAATGAAAACTTTGTTTTCATTTCGTATATACATAAAAAATGCTTTGTCAATTCTGTAGGGAGGTATTTCCATGGTAGAGAAAATGAATGAAGAAGTTATGGATTCAAAAGAATTACAAGTTGGTGACGTTGTTACAGGTTCTGTAACGAAGGTTGAAGAGAAACAAGTGCTTGTAAATGTTGGATACAAAACAGATGGCGTAATTCCAATTAGTGAATTAGCTAACGTTCATATTGAAAAAGCAAGCGATGTTGTAGAATTAGATCAAACACTAGAGTTGAAAATTATTAAATTAGAAGAAGATGATCTTGTCTTATCTAAACGTGCTGTTGATGCAGAAAAAGCATGGGTAGAACTACAAGAGAAATTTACTTCTGGTCATGTATTTGATGTTACTGTAAAAGATATTGTGAATGGCGGATTAGTTGTGGACCTTGGTGTTCGCGGTTTTATTCCAGCTTCACTTGTAGAAGTACATTATGTAGAAGACTTTACTGACTATAAAGGTAAAACATTAGCGGTGAAAATTGTTGAATTAGACCGTGAAAAAAATCGTGTAATCCTTTCGCATAAAGCGGTAGTAGAATTAGAACTAGATTCTAAGAAAAAAGAAGCAATTTCTTCATTAAAAGAAGGGGACGTTGTTGAAGGGACAGTACAACGATTAACTGACTTTGGCGCATTCGTTAACGTTGGTGGAGTGGACGGTTTAGTTCACATTTCACAAATTTCACACGAACGTGTAGAGCAACCTTCTGAAGTGTTAGAGCAAGGTCAAAAGGTTAAGGTAAAGGTGTTATCTGTTGATGCTGATACACAACGTATTTCTTTATCAATTAAAGCAGCTCAACCAGGACCTTGGGAAAACGTTGCTGGCGAAATAAAAGCTGGAGATATTCGTGAGGGAGTAGTAAAACGCCTTGTTACATTTGGTGCATTCGTTGAGATTTTACCGGGCGTTGAAGGGCTTGTACACGTATCTCAAATTGCAAATCGTCACGTGAAAAATCCGAATGAAGTATTGGAAATGGGACAAGAAGTAAAAGTGAAAGTACTTGAAGTTCACGTAGCAGAGAAACGTATTTCTTTAAGTATAAAAGAAGCGCTTGAGGAAAATAATGTAACTGAAGATTATAGTCAGTATGAGCCAAATGCTGATTCTGCTACTTTCCAATTAAGTGATATTATTGGTGAACAACTGAAAAAATTAAAGAAATAATGAGGGGTACAAGTGGTAAGGGCAAAACGTAAATTAGATCATATTGAATACGCTCTTTCTACTGGTCAGTCTCGTACGCATGGCTTTCATGATATTGATTTTGTGCATCAAAGCTTGCCAAATTCAAATTATGACACAATAACATGTGAAACAAAAATCGGCGAACTTTCACTAAGTTCGCCGATTTTTATCAATGCGATGACTGGTGGTGGAGGAGAGAAAACGTTACATATTAATGAGCAATTAGCATATGTAGCGAAACATCATAACCTTGCTATGGCTGTAGGTTCGCAAATGGCGGCGTTAAAAGATGAAAGTGAAGCTGCTTCTTATAAGGTGATTAGAAAGGTAAACCCAAATGGTATTTTCTTTGCTAATTTAGGTAGTGAGGCAACTATCGAGCAGGCAGAGCGCGCCGTTGATATGATTGAAGCGAATGCATTACAAATTCATTTAAATGTCATACAAGAGTTAACGATGCCAGAAGGAGACCGTGATTTTACTGGAGTACTTCAGCGCATTGAGAAAATTGTTTTAAATAGTAAAGTTCCTATCATTGTAAAAGAAGTTGGATTTGGGATGAGTAAGGAAACAATGCAACAGTTAGTGAACGTAGGTGTAACAGCAATTGATATTGGTGGGCAAGGTGGTACGAATTTTGCTGCTGTTGAAAACGAAAGAAGACAGCGAATGCTTTCTTATTTTAATAACTGGGGCATACAAACAGCAACCTCGATTATTGAAGCAACCTCTACAAATAATAACCTCTCTTTTATTGCATCTGGGGGTATACAAACAGCGCTTGACGTAGCGAAAGCAATCGCATTAGGGGCGAATACAACTGCGTTTGCTGGTTATTTTTTACGTATTTTAATGCAAGATGGTATCGAGAAGTTAGTAGATGAAATTGAGCTTCTACATACAGATTTGAAATTTATAATGACAGCTCTTGGTGCGAAGACGATAGAAGAGTTGCAATCTGTACCTCTTGTTGTAAAGGGTGAAACATATCATTGGTTAATGCAGCGTGGTATTGATACTGCGCATTATAGTAGGAGATAAAAAATCAACCATTCGGTTGATTTTTTTTTGTTCTATTCTTTTTCGTAATATAAAGTGGAGAATGGAATTAGTATTATATAAAAATATCATTTCGTAAAAATTGTAATTGAAAAAGGGTTGAAAAATGTAGATGGTGTGTTGTCGAATTACTGGAGAGAACTTAATTTTTAATGGGAATAGGTGAAGGTAAAAAGAAGTAATGGGAGGATATAGTATGCGAAATATTATTTCGATATAAATAGAAATCATTAAACTGATTATGTAAAAGACGGTTTCGTACAATATAGAAACCGTCTTTTTGTATTAATTAGTGCTGGTTTTGTTTTCGAGCCTGTTCTGGTGTATCAAGTCCAGTTGCACCTGGATATTGTAGTGATTGATCACGATCGGATTCAACGCGGCGTGATTCTCGTAGTTTTCGTTCTTGGCGATCTTTACCCATAATGAATAACACCTCCTTGTTAAAAGTGTTGCTGTTATAAGAAAAAACTATGCGTAAATAAAGTGGATTAACTTTCATAAAAAGTTCCCATAATGGAAAACATAGGAGGTGAAGTTGATGGATGGAAGTACTTTTTATTTTGTAGCTTGGATAGGGTGGATCATTGTAACCTTTTTTATGAAAAAGGACCCTATCCGATGGAAGTTAGGCGCTTGTATACTGATTTTTATAATTTGCTCTCCGTTACATGTAACGATTGCCTCATTCGTGGTATCAGTAAATGCTCTTTTACTTTGTATTATTTCTTTTATAGGGATCACGCTATATTCCGTCTGGAAAAAATTGTATAGCTTACTTTCGGCACTTATTATTGCAATGTTATATACAAGTTTTCATCTGTTAGAAATATATGATCCGATTTGGATTGTGGTGGATAGAGTGTTTCTGCTAAGTAGTGCTCTTGTGTATGCATCGGTGTTATTGCATGGGGATCGCATATTACGATTATGTTCTCTATATGTAGGGATGTTACAAGGAGAGCTGCTAGTGACATTTATTTTTAGGAAATTGAATTTTCCATATGATTACGGTAGTTTAGCATTTTTTGATATCGTCGCCATTTCTACATTATTCATGGCAATATTGTTTTGGATTGCAAAAGCATCAGTATACATGGAACGGTTTAAGAGAAAAACACGTAAAAGAAAGGCGAGGGTAATACATGACTGAATATACACCAGCCATTTTATGCGGCGTAATAGCGGGGACAGTTACAAGGGTGCTAATGCTTCGGACGGATACGCGGCAATATCCGACGAGGCTACATGGGAAAATTATTCATATTGCAATGGGGTTAATTGCAGCTGCTTTAGGAGCGATTGCAATCCCGTCTATTTTGAAAAAAGATTTTTCTGCCATTACATTTCTTACATTAGCAGCGACACAATTTCGTGATGTACGTAATATGGAAAGAAATACGCTTCAACAATTAGATGGGTATGAGCTCGTACCGCGTGGAAATACATACATTGAAGGAATTGCATTGGTTTTTGAAAGTCGCAATTATTTGGCAATGTTAACGTCGTTTGCAACGACGTTTGCGTATATAGGATTCCGTTCATGGATTGCAGGAGTAATTATGGCTATAATCGCATTTTTTATCGCGAAAAAATTAATGTCTGGTAAAAGGCTACATGATCTTGTTGAAATTGAGCACGTTCCGCTTCGTTTTGAAGGAGCAGGGCTTTATATTGACAATATTTACATTATGAATATTGGATTGCCAGCAAGACAAGAAGAAATTATGAAATATGGTATGGGTTTTATTTTAAAGCCGAAATCAATTGATGCGATGGTTACAATCTCAAATTTAGGGCAACGACAAGCTATTTTACACGATGTTTCAGTAGCGTTAGGGATTTATAGAGATTCTGGTACACCAGCGCTTGTACCGTTAGCAAAGCGTGATTTAGAGGATGGCAGGGTTGGGATTTTTGTCCTGCCGCAAGATCAAGATGCAGAGAAAGCGATAGGTGTCATAGGAAATGTACCAACGTTAGAAAGTGCTGTCCATATGTCATCGGAAGCCCCAAAAGGAAGGGGAGATAAGAGATGATGTTAGAAAGTGTTATTCTGGCAGTTATAACAACGACTCCAGAAAAATTTGCAGGTGGTGCTCCTTTATTCGTTTGCGAATCGACGGAGGAACTAGAATTTGTTGCAAATAATTTAGAAGCAATTTTAGATGGTATTGCACATCGCTTACAAGAGAATGTATATATTATTGTGAAACATTAGCAACGTGTGTTATAATGTGAGGTGTTTTGATACGTTGAGAAATATTCTGGAATGCAAATCCCTTCTTGCACAAAGAAGGGTTTTTTACATAATAAACAGAAGCAAGTTGAAAGGATGAAAGTATATGCCGAAACCAGTAATAGCGATAGTAGGTCGCCCGAACGTAGGGAAATCTACTATTTTCAATAGAATTGTTGGAGAAAGAGTTTCAATCGTAGAAGATATTCCAGGTGTAACGCGCGATCGTATTTATAGCGCTGGAGAATGGTTAAATCATGAATTTAATATTATTGATACGGGCGGAATTGATATTGGAGACGAGCCGTTTTTGACACAAATTCGTCAACAAGCTGAAGTAGCAATTGATGAAGCGGATGTTATCATTTTTATGACAAACGGTCGTGACGGTGTAACAGCAGCTGATGAAGAAGTTGCAAAAATTTTATATCGTTCAAATAAACCGGTTGTACTTGCAGTAAATAAAGTGGACAATCCGGAAATGCGCAGTGACATTTATGACTTTTATGCATTAGGATTTGGCGAACCATTCCCAATTTCAGGTACACACGGATTAGGGTTAGGTGACTTACTAGACGAAGCTGCACAACATTTTCCAAAGATTGAAGAAGACGGATATGATGAAGACACAATTCGTTTCTCTTTAATTGGACGTCCAAACGTAGGGAAATCATCACTTGTAAATGCTCTTCTTGGTCAAGAGCGTGTAATTGTTAGTAATGTAGCAGGAACAACTCGTGATGCTGTCGATACACCATATAGTAAAGATGGAAAAGATTATGTAATTATTGATACAGCTGGTATGCGTAAAAAAGGAAAAGTGTATGAAAGTACAGAAAAATATAGTGTACTTCGTGCGCTAAGAGCGATTGAACGTTCTGACGTTGTTTTAGTCGTTTTAGATGGTGAAGAAGGAATTATTGAGCAAGATAAAAAAATCGCTGGATATGCTCATGATTCAGGGCGAGCTGTTGTTATCGTTGTAAATAAATGGGATGCAGTGAAAAAAGACGAAAAAACAATGAAAGCATTTGAAGAAAATATCCGTGCTCATTTCCAATTCTTAGAATACGCACCAATTGTTTTCTTATCTGCAAAAACGAGAAAACGTACACAAACATTAATACCGGTTATCGATGAGGTAAATGAAAGTCATAGTATCCGTATTCAAACGAACGTATTAAACGATGTAATTATGGATGCGGTAGCGATGAATCCGACGCCAACTCATAATGGTAGCCGTCTGAAAATTTTCTATGCAACACAAGTTGCGGTAAAACCACCGACATTTGTTGTGTTTGTAAACGATCCAGAATTATTGCACTTCTCATATGAGCGTTTCTTAAAGAATCGCTTACGTGAATCATTTGGCTTCGTAGGAACGCCGATTCACATTATCGCTAGAGCAAGAGACTAATGGAGAGGATGTGATTTTATGACAAAAATCACAGTAGTAGGAGCAGGTAGCTGGGGAACAGCGTTAGCGATGGTATTAGCTGACAATGGACATGATGTACGTATTTGGGGAAATCGCCCAGAACTTATGGATGAAATTAATACGAAACATGAGAATAGTCGATATCTCCCAGGCATTACATTGCCAAGCACAATCGTAGCCTACTCTTCTTTAGAAGAAGCATTAGTAGATGTAAATACAGTACTGCTAGTAGTACCAACGAAAGCGTACAGAGATGTATTACAAGAGATGAAAGAAATTGTTACTGAACCAATTACTTGGATTCATGCGAGCAAAGGAATTGAACCTGGTACGTCAAAACGTATTTCGGAAGTGATTGAGGAAGAAATTCCAGAGCACTTAATTAAAGATGTTGTTGTACTGTCTGGACCGAGTCATGCTGAAGAAGTCGGTTTACGACAAGCGACAACAGTTACGTCTGCAGCAAAGCGTATGGAAGCGGCTGAGGAAGTACAAGATTTATTTATGAATAGTTATTTTCGTGTATACACAAATCCAGATATCGTTGGAGTTGAACTTGGTGGTGCGTTAAAAAATATTATCGCATTAGCTGCTGGTATAACTGATGGTCTTGGATTAGGTGATAATGCAAAGGCGGCATTGATGACACGTGGTTTAACAGAGATTGCTCGTTTAGGAAGAAAAATGGGCGGGAATCCGTTAACGTTTGCTGGTCTAACTGGTATGGGAGACTTAATTGTAACTTGTACAAGTGTTCATAGCCGAAATTGGCGCGCTGGAAATATGCTTGGAAAAGGACACTCTTTAGAAGAAGTGTTAGAAAGCATGGGTATGGTTGTGGAAGGTGTAAGAACAACGAAAGCTGCTCATGAATTGGCAGAGAAAATGGAAGTTGAAATGCCGATTACAGCTGCTTTATATGACGTGCTGTTCAATGGGAATAACGTAAAAGATGCAGTAGGCTCATTGATGGGACGTGTTCGAAAACATGAAGTGGAAGCTATACCTGATTTACTGTAAAGAAAAGCGACAGAAGTACATTTGTATTTCTGTCGCTTTTTTATTTTTTGGGTCTTTTCACCATTTTTTCATTTTTGCATAGGATGAAGAGTAACTTGAGGAGAGGGTGAAAAGAATGGATAATAATATTTTTAATAATATTGAGAAGGAAGCGAAAGTAAATAAAGAGGATATTTTTAAATTAGCATCATCCGTGCAAAATGCGAATTTACGTGATGAAACTGTACTTCGTCAATTAATTCATCAAGTGGCTCTTATGGCGGGACGTGAAGTGCCGAAAGAGCAAGAGGATCAAATTGTAAAAGCGATTATTAATAATAATATGCCAACAGATTTTGGTTCGTTAAGCAAAATGTTTAAAAAATAAATTATGAGAAACAAAGAGTTTGGAGATTGCATATGATAGCCATGAAAGAATGGGAATAGAGCTGTTTTGGGCATATTTGGTCAACCGAAGCGAGAGATACAATCGCTTCGGTTTTATTTTTGCCTAGATTGGTGAGAAATGCTGGAAAACCTATTGATTAAAGTTACATACTCGCGATTTGTAGTAAAATGTTCTTTTTGTATTTGTTTAAAGATTTTAATTTGTTAAAATAGTATAAAAATAGATTAATAAAAAGGGGTGTGTATATGTCAGAAGGGCTTATGAAAATGTGGCTGGCTTTAGGGGCAATTGGATTTATGTTTTTTGCAGTAAGTTTTATTTTATTAAGTAGACATAGAATAAAGAATAAATTTTTGAAAGGGATTACAGCGTTAGTAGCGTACACCCTTATGATTGTGTCAGGAATTGTTATTTTTCTTGTTGTATTTAGTGGACCTGTACAGCAGTAAATGGAATGGTCTCGAAAATACTACATACGGAGCAAATTAGATTAGTATGAAAAGGTGATGCTAGTGAAAAAATTCCATATTATTTTAATATTTTGTTGTACGAGCCTTTTAACGGGGTGTCTGTATCCGAAAGAAAATATGAAGCAAAATGCGGTTCCTTATGAAGATCAGCTACAGGTTGTTCAAAAAGCTGTTGTGACATTTAAGGAGCAAAATGATGGGATATTGCCAATTAAGACGAGGGATATGAGTACACCTATTTATCAAAAGTATCCAATCGATTTTCAACAGATTGCCCCGCGTTACATACAAGAAGCGCCAGGGAATGCGTATGAAAGTGGAGGAGTATATCAATACGTATTAATAGACGTTGAAACAAATCCGACAGTAAAGTTAATTGATGTTAGGATGGCTGAACAAATTCAGGAACTATCTTTAAAGCTTAGGATGTATCGTGATGAACATCAATATCCACCTTTTAAAAAAGTAATTTCAGATGGTGTATATGAATTGGATTTCAAAAAACTAGGATATAAAGATGTGCCACAAGTGACAAGTCCATATTCTGGTAAAGGACTTCCTTTTGTAATTAATGAAAAAGGAGAAGTTTTTGTTGATTATAGAATCGACCTATATGACGCTTTGAAAAAAAATGAAGGGCAGTTTACAGAGGGAGAAGATATTCGAAATATACTTTCGAAAGGTTCCCCGTTTGTACCAGCTTATTCTTTACCGTACACAGTAAAGGACGGAGAACCAATTTTTTTAAAATGATAAGTCATGAACCTTTCTTTTAGTGAATAAGTTCTAGAAGAAAGGTTTTTTATGTTATACAACTTACGATGCAAACAAAAGATATTTTTTAATAGTCATATGAAATTGGACAAAATTATATGATATATTGTCCGAACTTCTAGAATACCATTATATTATATCAGATATTATAGGCAACGTTAGAGAAGGTATTAGTTGACTATAAACGCGGAATTATTCCCAAAAATTTTGAGGGAGGGAATCACTTGGAAAAGGTAGATATTTTTAAAGATATTGCAGAACGAACAGGCGGTGATATTTATTTTGGAGTTGTAGGAGCTGTTCGAACAGGGAAATCAACATTCATTAAAAAATTTATGGAACTTGTAGTTATTCCAAATATTGAGAATGAGTCTGACCGTCAAAGAGCGCAGGATGAATTGCCTCAAAGTGCTGCTGGTCGTACAATTATGACGACGGAACCGAAGTTTGTTCCAAACCAAGCGGTTTCTATCGAAGTAGATGAAGGACTTGAAGTGAATATTCGATTAGTAGATTGTGTTGGATATACGGTTCCTGGAGCGAAGGGCTATGAAGATGAGAATGGCCCGCGTATGATTAATACCCCTTGGTATGAAGAACCTATTCCATTCCATGAAGCTGCAGAAATCGGCACGCGTAAAGTAATTCAAGAACATTCAACAATTGGTGTTGTAATTACAACAGATGGAACAATTGGTGAAATTCCAAGAAGAGATTATATAGAGGCAGAAGAACGCGTTGTAAATGAGTTGAAAGAAGTAGGAAAACCTTTCATTATGATAATTAATACGGTACAGCCGTATCATCCAGATACAGAGCAATTACGCCAAAGTTTATCAGAAGAATATGATATCCCGGTTATTGCAATGAGTGTGGAGAGTTTAAGAGAAACAGATGTATATAATGTACTTCGTGAAGCGCTATTTGAATTCCCTGTATTAGAAGTGAATGTGAACCTTCCGAGTTGGGTAATGGTGCTAAATGAAGGGCATTGGTTGCGTCAAAGTTATCAAGAAGCAGTTCAAGAAACTGTGAAGGATATAAAACGTCTTCGTGATGTGGATCGCGTTGTTTGGCAGTTTAGTCAATATGAATTTATTGATCGAGCGAGCCTAGCTGGCATTGATATGGGGCAAGGTGTGGCGGAGATTGATTTATATGCGCCAGATGAATTATATGATCAGATTTTAAAAGAAGTAGTAGGAGTAGAAATTCGAGGGAAAGATCATTTGTTAAAGCTTATGCTCGATTTATCTCATGCGAAAATAGAGTACGATCAAGTGGCGGATGCACTGCGTATGGTTAAGCAAACAGGATATGGTGTAGCAGCACCTGCATTAGCGGATATGAGCTTAGATGAGCCAGAAATTATTCGTCACGGTTCAAGGTTTGGTGTGAAGTTAAAAGCGGTAGCGCCATCTATTCATATGATTAAAGTAGATGTAGAGTCAACGTTTGAGCCGATTATTGGTACTGAAAAGCAAAGTGAAGAATTAGTTCGTTATTTAATGCAAGATTTTGAAGATGACCCGTTATCAATTTGGAATTCTGATATATTTGGACGTTCACTTAGCTCGATTGTTCGAGAAGGAATTCAGGCGAAATTATCTTTAATGCCAGAAAATGCTAGATATAAATTAAAAGAAACGCTAGAAAGAATTATTAATGAAGGATCTGGCGGATTAATTGCGATTATACTATAAGAAAAAATCCCTCTCATTGTAGAGGGATTTTTTGTTTTTTTTGATTATAAAATAGAAAAATAAACAGTCATTATCTAATACATTGTTGTAAATTGTCAAGTTTCATCAGATTTTCACATTTTAAGAGTAACAATTTCCTTAAAAATATTGAATTATAAAGGAGAATCGTATAATATAGGCGTTGATAATGATTTATCTACATCTTTGTAGTATAGAATTTGCAAAAATTGCCTACAAATGAAAGTAAGACTCATTTTATGATCATTATACAGTCTTATCTTTGGGAGGAGGTGAATGGCATGAACAAGACAGATTTAATCAATGCTGTTGCAGAAGCAAGTTCCCTTTCTAAAAAGGACGCAACAAAAGCAGTAGACGCTGTTTTTGATTCTATCTTAGAAGCTTTAAAACAAGGTGATAAAGTACAACTGATCGGATTCGGTAACTTCGAAGTTCGTGAGCGTGCGGCTCGTAAAGGTCGTAACCCACAAACAGGTGAGGAGATTGAAATCGCTGCAAGTAAAGTACCTGCATTCAAACCTGGTAAAGCGTTAAAAGATGCGGTTAAATAATCCTTACATATTAACAGGGAAGAAGAGTTTCCTTTTTGGGAACTCTTCTTTTTGCTTTTAAAAACATAAATATGCTAGAATGTGTTCGTATCACTTTTAGGTTTTCGGGAGGGCTAGCGGATGGCAAAAGTTAATTTAGAACAAATTGAACATGCAGTACGCCTTATTTTAGAGGCGATTGGGGATGACCCAAATCGTGAGGGAGTACTTGATACACCAAAGCGTGTTGCAAAAATGTACGCAGAAGTGTTCTCAGGTATGCATGAAGATCCGAAAGAGCATTTGCATAAAGTATTCGGAGAAGATCACGAAGAGCTTGTACTAGTAAAAGATATACCATTTTATTCGATGTGTGAGCATCATTTAGTACCATTCTATGGAGTTGCTCACGTTGCATATATTCCGCAAGGTGGAAAGGTAACAGGGTTAAGTAAATTAGCTCGTACCGTAGATACAATTGCACGTCGCCCACAACTGCAAGAACGTATTACATCAACAGTAGCGAACTCTATTATGGAAGTACTAGAGCCTCATGGTGTAATGGTAGTAGTAGAAGCAGAACATATGTGTATGACGATGCGTGGTGTGAAAAAACCAGGTGCGAAAACAGTAACGACAGCAGTGCGTGGTGTGCTTGAAAATGATGCTGCAGCGCGCAGTGAAATTTTATCGTTTATTAAAACGAAGTAAAGAAAAGCGGGAAACTGCTTTTCTTTTTTTTTTTAGTAAATAAATGATATAGTTTTAACTAGACAGAGTGAGATTAGAAAGATTGCTTACATGAATGGTAGGTGTAGCCAAGTTTTGGTTATAGAAAATAGAGTGTATGTGTTATAATAAGTTTTATGAATTAGAAAACAAGGGTGATTTTTTGTGTGTGACATCTACGGAGGGTATGCGGGTATAAAAGAAAAATTGATGGAGAAATTACGCCATCCTTATTTTATAAACTATATTGAAGAACCATTTATTGATGAAGAAAAGATAGCATTGTTATATGGTGCTTTAAAGAGTGCAAACTTACATATAGAACAAATTGAGCATTACGTAGTAACAATTATGCTTGTACAAATTGCGCTTGATACGCATGAAAGGGTATCAAATAAAGCAGGCGAGGAAGAGATTGAATTCCATAAATGTCGTCAATTAACAGTACTTGCAGGCGATTACTATAGTGGACTATATTATTATTTATTGTCTATGAATCGTGATATTGTTTTAATTCGTGCACTTGCTGAAGGAATTAAAGAGATAAATGAACACAAAATTATGTTATACCAAAAAGCGCATGAAACGACGGATGACATAATGAAAAGCATAGCAACGATTGAGTCTGCGCTCCTTCAAAAAACATGTGATCATTTTCAGTTATCACATTGGAAGCCATTTATCACATACGTATTAGGTGGAAATCGCCTTCAAAAAGAAATTCAATTGTATGCTGATAAGCAACATTCACCTGTTTTTCAAGCTATGCAAGATGCTTTAGGGGATAAAGCAGAAGTAGTGATTAATGGTTGGATGAAGGAATTGAGAAAGAAAGAAAAACAATTTTTAGAAAATCACACAGACATAAATGAAATAAATTCTGTGTTAAGGAATAAATAGAAGACATAAGCAATTTTACATTGGAAGAAGGTACGAGCATGCAACAATCAAAAGAAGAAAGAGTACATGACGTATTTGAAAAGATTTCTGATAAATACGATGTGATGAATTCTGTAATTAGTTTTCAAAGACATAAAGCGTGGCGGAAAGAAACGATGCGAATTATGGATGTACAACCAGGCAGTCAAGCGCTTGATGTATGCTGTGGAACCGCAGATTGGACAATTGCGCTAGCTGGAGCCGTAGGTGAGCAAGGAAAGGTTGTTGGCTTAGACTTCAGTGAAAATATGTTATCTGTTGGTAAGCAAAAGGTAGAGGCGTTACAATTAAAACAAGTAGAACTTCTACATGGGAATGCAATGGAACTTCCGTTTGAAGATAATACGTTTGATTATGTGACGATTGGGTTTGGTTTACGTAACGTACCGGATTATATGCACGTATTAAAAGAAATGACGCGTGTAGTAAAACCAGGTGGAAAAGTAATCTGTTTAGAAACATCTCAACCAACAATGATTGGTTTTCGACAAGGGTATATTTTATACTTTAAATATATCATGCCGTTATTTGGAAAGATGTTTGCGAAAAGTTATAAAGAATATTCATGGCTTCAAGAATCTGCTAGTACGTTCCCAGGGATGAAAGAATTGGCTCAAATGTTTGAGCAAGCTGGACTTGAACGTGTGCAAGTGAAACCATTTACTTTTGGGGTAGCAGCAATGCATTTAGGAATTAAACCAGAATCAAAATAGAAAAAAGAAGTTTTAGGTTAAGGTGAACAATATGAAGTTACAACTTATGTACTCTTTTTTACGATCGGATATTAATGTGATAGAAAAAGAATTAAAAAAGACAGTCGCTTCTGAACAGCCATTAGTAGAAGAGGCAGCATTACAGCTTATTGAAGCTGGTGGGAAACGAATTCGTCCTGTATTTGTGTTGCTTGCAGGGAAATTTGGAGATTATAAGTTAGATGCGATTAAGCATGTTGCTGTTGCGTTAGAACTTATTCATATGGCTTCTCTTGTTCACGATGATGTTATTGATGCTGCATTTTTACGACGCGGCAGTGCGACTGTGAATGCGAAATGGGGAGATCGTATTGCGATGTATACAGGGGACTATCTGTTCGCTAAGTCTCTTGAATGTATAACCAATATCGAAATTCCAGAGGCACATCAAGCGTTATCACATACTATTTTAGAAGTCTGTAAAGGTGAAATTGAACAAATTAAAGATAAATACAATTATGACCAAAATTTAAGAACGTATTTAAGAAGAATAAAGCGAAAAACAGCATTATTAATTGCCGCGAGTTGTCAATTGGGAGCGATTGCTGCTGGTGCTAATCGTGATACGGTAAATCGTCTATTTTGGTATGGGTATTTTGTAGGAATGTCTTATCAAATTATTGATGACATTTTAGACTTCGTTTCTACAGAAGAGAAACTTGGAAAACCTGCTGGTGGGGATTTACTACAAGGGAATATTACACTTCCTGCTTTATATGCGATGGAAGATCCCGTACTTCGTCAGAAAATCACATCTGTACATGAAAATTCAACAGCAAGTGAAATGCAAGAAATTATTGATGCTGTAAAAAATAGTACAGCAATTGATCAAGCATTTGCGTTTAGTGAACGTTATTTACATAAAGCTTTAGAAATAATAAAACCACTCCCACGTGGAAAAGCAAAGTACGCATTACAAAATGTTGCAAAGTATATTGGAAAACGAAAATTTTAAGGTTTATTCTAAAAAATAAAATAATCTCTCTATTTCAAAACTATTGCACAATTGTGATAAGGGTGATAATATGTGTGTGGGGATATACAATTACATACATAATTCAGAAGTGGAGAGATTTTTTATGGAAAAAACATTTCTAATGGTAAAACCAGACGGTGTACAACGTGCCTTCATTGGGGAAATTGTAGCTCGTTTTGAGAAAAAAGGCTTTCAATTAGTTGGTGCAAAATTAATGCAAGTCACTCCAGAAATTGCTGGACAACACTACGCTGAGCATAAGGAAAAACCTTTCTTTGGTGAGTTAGTAGACTTTATTACATCTGGACCTGTATTCGCAATGGTATGGCAAGGTGAAGGTGTAGTAGATACAGCTCGTAACATGATGGGGAAAACAAGACCACATGAAGCAGCTCCTGGAACAATTCGTGGAGATTTCGGTGTAACTGTTGCGAAAAACATTATCCATGGTTCTGATTCTTTAGAAAGCGCAGAGCGCGAGATTGCTATTTTCTTTAAAGAAGAAGAATTAGTTGACTACTCAAAATTAATGAATGAATGGATTTACTAATTATTTTGAAATAATTTGTAAACGCTTTAATCACTGTGATAATAGTAAAAAGTGCAAGGAGAATAGGGGTATTCTTCTTGCACTTTTTTTATTTTCAGTTAGTTACGAAGTTTGAACTGTTATGATATGTTGATATTTAAATTAGGACTATCGGAAATATAGAATAAGAAAATGGTCGATTTATGATATAATTTCTTTAATATTTTTAGAATGATAAAAGTTAATATAGTGAGATAAATACATATACGAAAAGAGGAATAACGTATGCGATATATTACAGCTGGTGAATCTCATGGTCCACAACTTACAACGATTATAGAAGGTGTTCCGGCAGGATTGTCTTTAGTAGCAGATGATATAAACGAAGAGTTAGCTAGAAGGCAAAAGGGATATGGGCGCGGTAGACGCATGCAAATTGAAACGGATCAAGTGCAAATTTTAAGTGGTGTTAGACATGGAGAAACATTAGGTTCCCCTATTGCACTTGTTGTTGAAAATCGTGATTTTGCACACTGGACAAAAATTATGGGGGCGGAGCCTTTAACTGAGCAAGAAGAAAAAGAGATGAAAAGGAAAGTGACAAAACCAAGGCCTGGGCATGCTGATTTAAATGGTGCGATTAAATATGGTCATAGAGATATGAGGAATGTACTGGAACGTTCGTCAGCGCGCGAAACGACGGTGCGTGTTGCTGCTGGTGCGGTTGCTAAAAAGGTGTTAGCAGAACTTGGTATTAAAGTAGCGGGCCATGTAATTGAAATTGGCGGTGTACAAGCTAAGGAGATTACGTATAGTTCAATTGAAGAATTAAAGAGTATTACCGAAGCATCTCCTGTACGTTGCTTAGATGACGAAGCTGGTAACCAAATGATGAAAGCGATTGATGATGCGAAAGCAAATGGTGATTCAATTGGTGGAATCGTTGAAGTAATTGTGGAAGGGATGCCAATTGGAGTAGGTAGCTACGTGCATTATGATCGAAAACTGGATGCGAAATTAGCAGCTGCAATTATGAGTATTAATGCTTTTAAAGGTGTCGAGATTGGAATTGGTTTTGAAGCAGCGCATAGACCAGGAAGTGAAGTTCATGATGAAATTCTGTGGAATGAGGAGCATGGATATACACGAAGAACAAATAATGCAGGTGGATTAGAAGGCGGTATGACGACTGGAATGCCAATTGTTGTGCGCGGTGTGATGAAACCGATACCTACACTTTATAAACCTCTTCAAAGTGTAGATATTGATACGAAAGAGCCTTTTACAGCGAGCATTGAACGTTCAGATAGTTGTGCAGTGCCAGCAGCTAGTGTCGTTGCAGAAGCGGTTGTGGCTTGGGAATTAGCGACAGCTTTAATAGAACAATTCGGATTAGATCGTATGGAACTAATTCGTGAAAATATTGAGAAATATAATGAATATGCGAGGGGATTTTAATGGGAAACATACATATTCAAACGAAATCAAAAGAATATGATGTACATGTTGGTAAAGAAGTGTTGTCAAACTTAACAACGATCGTTCAGAATATGCAGCCAGCGGTATCTAACGTAATGATTATTTCAGATGAAGCTGTTGCATCACTACATTTACAGACAGTTATCGATGCATTACAAGTAGAGCAGCACGTGTTTTCGTTTGTTGTACCAAGTGGCGAAAAAGAGAAGTCTTTCGAAAATTTCTATGCGGCTCATACGTCAGCTCTTGAAAATAAATTAGATAGAAATTCTTTAATTCTTGCACTTGGAGGCGGAATGATTGGAGATTTAGCTGGTTTTGTTGCTGCATCGTTTATGCGTGGTATTCGCTTTGTGCAGGTTCCGACAACTTTATTAGCGCACGATAGCGCAGTGGGTGGGAAAGTAGCGATTAACCATCCGTTAGGTAAAAATATGATTGGTGCATTCCATCAGCCAGAAGCAGTTGTATATCATACACCGTTTTTACAGTCTCTTCCTGAAAAAGAGTGGCGTTCAGGTTATGCAGAGGTGATAAAGCATGCTCTTATCGGTGATGTGGAGCTATACCATTGGTTAAAAGAAGAAGTGCAAACATTAGCGGATCTTCATGATGAGAAGTTAATCCATATATTAACGAAGGCGATTCCTGTAAAGGCAAATGTTGTGTCACAAGATGAAACAGAGAAGGGTGTACGTGCTCATTTGAATTTTGGACATACGTTAGGACATGCTCTTGAAAAAGAGCTAGGGTATGGAAATATTACTCACGGTGACGGTGTAGCGGTTGGAATGTTATTCGCCATATTTTTAAGTGAGCAAGTGTACAAGGTTGATCTTGCTTATGAAGATATGAAGCAGTGGTTCTTGAAATACGGCTATCCAAAAATGCCAGGAGATTTGAATGTAGAGCGCCTCGTTCAATTGATGAAACAAGATAAGAAAGCAAATGCAGGAGCAATTCATATGGTGCTTATGCAGGAATATGGGGTAGTGAATGTCGTATCTATTTCAGATGAGACTGTTCATATTGCGTTAGAGGCATTTCAAAAAGATATGGTTTAAAATGATAGCGAAGTGCTGTGAAGTGCTCATTTAGAGGTATTCTCGTAATAGTGACGGTTATGACAAAAGATTACAGTAAGGGGCTATAACCGTATTGTAATCAAATTGAATGAAATGACTGGGGGAAGAAAAATGAGAGTGAAAGAGCAATTGTTAACTTTGAGAGCGTATGTGCCTGGGAAAAACATTGAAGAAGTAAAACGAGAATATGGTTTATCAAAAATTGTTAAATTAGCATCCAACGAAAATCCATTCGGTTGCTCAGCACGTGTGACAGAAGCATTAACTTCTTTAGCGAGCCAATATGCCCTTTATCCAGATGGATATGCCTTTGAACTTCGGACAAAAATAGCGGAACATTTAGGTGTAAAAGCAGAACAACTACTATTTGGTAGTGGATTAGATGAAGTCATTCAAATGATTAGCCGAGCGTTACTACATGAAGGAACAAACGTTGTAATGGCGAATCCTACGTTTTCACAATATCATCACCATGCTGTTATTGAAGGAGCAGAAGTTCGTGAAGTATCACTTAAAGATGGTATTCACGATTTAGATGCAATGCTAGAGCAAGTAGATGAGAAAACGAAAATTGTATGGATTTGTAATCCGAATAATCCAACAGGTACATATGTTGAGAAACAAAAATTACTTTCATTTTTAGAATCAGTTCCTAAGTCGGCTCTCGTTATTATGGACGAAGCATATTATGAATACGCGGAAGCAGAAGACTATCCGCAAACATTACCACTTCTTGAAAAGTATGAAAATCTTATGGTTTTACGCACGTTTTCAAAAGCATATGGTTTAGCTGCTTTTCGTATCGGATATGCGATTGGGGATGCGAAGTTAATTGGACAGCTAGAAGTAGCTAGGTTACCATTCAATACATCAACTGTAGCCCAATCTGTAGCACTCGCTGCATTAGAAGATCAAGCTTTTTTACAAGATTGTGTGCAAAAGAATGCTGAAGGTTTAAATCAGTATTATGCATTTTGTAAAGAATATAACGTATTCTATTATCCATCTCAAACAAATTTCATTTTCTTAAAACTCGGTATACCAGGTAATGAAGCTTTCGAACGATTAATGAAAAAAGGATATATCGTTCGTTCTGGTGCTGCATTTGGTATCGATGATGGTATTCGTATTACTGTCGGTTTGAAGGAAGAAAATGATGAAATTATAGAGTTACTGAAAGAGCTTGTAAATGAGCAAGTACAGAAAGAAGAAACATATTCTTAAGAGATTGTGAAGGCTCCTATTATAGGAGCCTTTTTTATCGCATTCAAAATAAAGGTTGAAGACTGCTAATTAAGTTATTCTGTAAACCACGGTTTGTATGGCTTGATAATTAGTGAGAGAAGTTATTTGCACGGTCATAAAAGAAAGCGGTACAATAGAAGATGATGATAAGGTATCGGTGTCATATCCGAACCTTTTGAACAATTAACTACTCTGTAGGAAGAAGTATAAGAAGAAGCATGCTCATTCTAAAGGTTGCGTTCTAACAGTGAGTTGCTTATGATAAATGAACAGAAGAGAATATTTTTTAGAATTAAAGGAGACGTTTATGCAAAAGTTTGAACAAGCTGTTTCATATATTGAAAATGGTGAAGCAGAAAAAGGATTACAATTATTAAAAGAACAATTAAAAATTGCGAATGATGAAGAGAAGTATGATATCGCTCGTTACTATCATACACTTGGATTTACAGATGAGGCATTAGCAATTACTGAAGACTTACGTTTACTGTATCCAGAAGAAAGTGAATTCACTGTATTTTTAGCAGAATTATATATTGATCTAGATAAAGAAGATGAAGCGATTGAAGTGCTTCATGATATTCCAGAAAATGACGATTTATATGTTCAATCGTTATTACTTGTTGCAGATTTATTCCAAATGCAAGGTTTTGATGATGTAGCAGAGCAAAAACTATTAAAGGCGAAAGAAATGATGCCTGATGAACCTGTTATTACGTTTGGGTTAGCAGAATTATATAGTAGTAAAGGTGAAGAACAAAAGGCAATTACTTATTATGAATCGCTATTAGCGGAACATAAAGTAATGGGTGGTGTTGTGATCGCACTTCGCCTCGCAGAAACGTTAAGTGCGATCGGAAACTGGGAAGAAGCGATTTCTTATTATGAAGCAGGCCTAGAGGAACAAAAAGATATTCACTCATTATTTGGATATGCCTTCACATTATACCAAGGTGAAGAATATCAGAGAGCAATTGGTGCTTGGCAAGAATTAAAAGAATTAGACCCTGAGTACGCATCACTGTACATGTATTTAGCGAAAAGCTATGAAAAAGAAGGAATGCTTCAAGAAAGCTATGAAACGCTTCATGAAGGAATTAAAGTAGATGAGCTTTCAGTTCCATTTTATGTAGAGTTAGCGAACATTGCGGCGAAATTAGGAAAAATAGTAGAAGCAGAGGAAGTTCTTCAAAAAGCGCTTGAGTTAGATCCAGGGCATTTAGGTGCAACATTAAAATATGCATATATCTTAAAAGAACAAGAAAAGTACGAAGAGTTAATTGCAATTGTAGAGCGTGCTATTGATAGTGGAGAACCAGATACACAACTACTTTGGGATCTTGCGTATGCAAAAAAACAATTAGAAATGTATTCGGATGCATTAAAACACTATGAAAGTGCATATACTTCTTTTAAGAATCATCCAGACTTCTTAGAAGAGTACGGTTATTTCTTATTGGAAGAAGGAAAACGAAAAGAGGCGAAAGAAGTATTTACCCAGTTATTACAACTAGACCCGACACAAATTCATATTGAAGAGTTGTTATATAATTTAGAGGATTTTTCATAAGTTGGAAGGAAACTGAATGCCGCTTCTTGAATCTAAAAAGAAAAGAGAAAGACAGAGGAGGGACTTAATTGCTATGAATACCCCTGTTTCTGTAAACGAGAAGAAGGATTTTGTAAAATGGTTTTTGAATAATTACCAACTGAAACAGCGTGAATGTGTATGGATTCTGAATTATTTAATGAGTCACGACCAATTGATGCATAAAGTTCACTTCGTAGAGCATGCAAAATATTGTCCGCGTGGCTTAGTGATGTCAGCGAATTGTGTGAAAGACACACCGTTTCACTTTTTTAAACAAAATGTTATGACAACAGATGCTGAAAAATCGTTTCATGATATTCGTTTAAATCGAGATGAGGATATTTATATTCAACTCAACTTTAAATCATCGTTTCAAAATGCGAATTATGTAGCTGTATTAGAAGAAAACCCATATCTACCAAAGCATATTGAAGTAAATGAAAAAGATCGTTTACTTGCAGAAAGGTTTTTGGAAGAAAGTGTATTTTCGTTTAGGAGAGAACGCCTTTTGAAACAAATTGATGAAGCGTTAGATAAGCAAGATAAGGAAGCGTTTCATAGATTAACGGCAGAGTTAAAAACTTTATAGAATTTATTTGGATTAATAAATTTTTACAAATTTCAGACTTTCATCAAGAAAAACTACCTATATTGGGTAGTTTTTCTTTTTTTACCTCTTTTAGTATGGTTTAATATATATAAAGTGAAAGTTCTGTCATTTGTAAGTGAAGGAGGGAAGAAATTTGAAGTGGATTGTAAAAGATGTGGAACAGTTTGAGCAAGCAAGAGAGTATGTTGATACAGGAGTAATACCGCTGTTATCAATTTCGGCAGCAAAAGAAATGAAAATGGTTGTAGAACAAGGTGAATTTATCGAATTGTTGAGCACGGAATTGGAAAGAGAGTATAAGGGAAGAGTGCTTTTACTGCCTGCGTTTACGTATTTGGTAGAAAGTCAAAAGAATGAAAAAGGTCGTTTGCAAGAATGGACAAATCATTTACGAAGTGAAGGTTTTAAGCATATTGCTTATGTTACAAGTGATTTTTCATGGAAAGAGGATATGCAAGAGTTACAGGGAGATTTGTTTTGGTTTCCTTCATTAGCATTAGAACAATTTAGTGATCAAGCAAAAAGAGAAGTTATTCATGCACATATAAAAAATATAATGGTGATGTTGGAAGAGAAATGGGGAAACTCATAATAAACAGAAAGTTCTTATTATTATGAGTAGTATGATATTGACCTGTGCATGAGCGTATTATATCATGATAGTGTCCTAGTTTTTATTTTTTATATAATTTATCACGAGGGGACAATTTCTGATAGAGGGGGGAAATTTTCGTGAGCGAGAAAGAACATCGCGTGTCAAGAAGACAATTTTTAAATTACACACTCACAGGGGTAGGAGGCTTTATGGCTGCCGGTATTTTAATGCCGATGACGCGATTTGCGCTTGATCCGGTGTTAAGAAAAGAAGCGGGAACGGATATGGTTGCTGTTGCGCAAGTAAAGGATATTACAACAGAGCCGAAGCGTTTCGATTTTAAAGTGAAGCAGGTTGATGGTTGGTACAAGTCTGAAGAACCAAAATCAGCTTGGGTTCATAAAGATGAAAGCGGAGACATTGTTGCGTTCTCTCCAGTATGTAAACATTTAGGATGTACAGTTAACTGGAATTCGGACAAAGCACATCCGAATCAATTCTTTTGCCCATGTCACGGGGGTCGTTATACAAAAGATGGGATTAACATTAAAGGTACGCCACCCCTTGCTCCGCTTGATGTGTACGAGTCTAAAGTGAAAGATGGAACGCTGTATCTAGGAAAAGCGAAGCCAAGAGGGGGTGCAAAGTAGATGTTAAATAAAATTTATGATTGGGTGGATGAAAGATTAGATATTACACCAATATGGCGTGATATCGCTGATCATGAAGTACCTGAACATGTAAACCCGGCACATCACTTTTCTGCATTCGTCTATTGCTTTGGAGGACTTACCTTTTTCGTTACTGTAATTCAAATTTTATCTGGAATGTTTTTGACGATGTATTATGTGCCTGATATTAAAAATGCTTGGGAATCAGTTTACTATTTACAAAATGAAGTTGCTTATGGGCAAATTGTTCGTGGTATGCACCACTGGGGTGCTAGTCTCGTAATTGTAATGATGTTTTTACATACACTCAGAGTTTTCTTCCAAGGTGCGTATAAAAAGCCCCGTGAGTTAAACTGGATTGTTGGTGTTCTTATTTTCTTTGTTATGTTAGGTCTTGGTTTTACCGGATATTTATTACCGTGGGATATGAAAGCTTTATTTGCTACAAAAGTAGGGATTCAAATTGCAGAGCAAACACCGCTCATTGGTCCTTATATTAAAACATTACTCGCTGGTCATTCCGAAATTGTTGGCGCTCAAACATTAACTCGCTTCTTTGCTATTCACGTCTTCTTCTTACCAGCAGCACTTCTAGGTTTAATGGCCTTCCACTTCATCATGATTCGCAAACAAGGTATTTCCGGTCCACTATAAGAGATTGCTAAATTAAAGGGGAAAGAACTAAAGGAGGGAGATTATGCATCGCGGCAAAGGGATGAAGTTTGTAGGAGATTCTCGGGTACCAGTAGCTCGGAAACCAAATATTCCAAAAGACTATTCTGAATACCCAGGGAAAACAGAAGCATTTTGGCCGAACTTCTTGTTAAAAGAATGGATGGTTGGTGCAGTTTTTTTAATCGGTTATTTATGTTTAACAGTGGCGCATCCGTCGCCGCTTGAGAGAATGGCGGACCCAACAGATGCTGGATATATACCACTTCCAGATTGGTATTTCTTATTCTTGTATCAGTTATTAAAGTATTCGTATGCTTCCGGTTCATTTACTGTAATTGGAGCATTTATTATGCCAGGGATTGCGTTTGGAGCATTACTGTTAGCTCCATTTCTTGATCGAGGTCCAGAAAGACGTCCATTGAAGCGTCCTGTGGCAACTGGATTTATGCTTTTAGCAATTGCATCGATTATCTTTTTAACTTGGGAATCTGTAGCACACCACGACTGGGAAGCTGCAAAAAAACAAGGAGCAATTGTAAAAACAGCGCCAGTTGATAAAAATGATGATGGCTATAAATTAATGCAAAAAAATACTTGTTTAACATGTCATGGTGACAATTTACAAGGCGGGGCAGCAGCACCGGCACTGCAAAACTTAACTTTAAAGCCAGAAGAAATTGCTAAAATTGCGAAAGAGGGAAAAGGTTCAATGCCTAAAGGTGTATTTAAAGGTACGGATGAGGAACTGAAGAAGCTTTCGGAATTCGTTGCAAAGTATAATAAAAAATAATAAAAAAGCTGACTACAAAATTTGTAGTCAGCTTTTTTATTTAGTTGGATGAAGTTTGTTATAATAGAGTAGGATTTAGTGAATGAATTACTTTGCTTGAAAGGTGTTGGACATACGGATTGGTGTACTTGTATGCAATGTTAAGACAACGCTCGGTATTATTATTTTTATTAATTGTTAACTTATTAGGTACAATTTATGGATTTATATGGTACGGAAATCAATTGAAAGAAACGTCACCTATATTTTGGCCGTTTGTACCAGATAGTCCTATGGCGACTCTCTTTTTTGTCTTTGTTTTAATTGCTTTTTTGGCAAAGAGAAACTGGGGATTAATAGAAGCGTTAGCGATTGTAACTTTAATAAAATATGGTATTTGGGCTGTTGTTGTAAACGCGATTATGATTTACGTAAAAGGGCCTATAGGCCTTATGGGCTACATGTTAATGCTTTCGCACTTCGCGATGGCAATACAAGGATTTTTATATGCTCCATTCTATCGTATAAAAAAATGGCATTTTATAGTAGCAGCTGTGTGGACGTTGCATAACGATGCAATTGATTATTTATTTTGGCAAATGCCGCGATATGGAATTATGCATTTGTTTGTAGAGGAAATTGGTTATTTTACGTTTTGGTTAAGTATTGCTGTACTATGTATTACATATTATTGTTGCTTACGTGAGCAAAGAAAACAATTTTCTTTATGATGGTTAGAACATTTAGGGGGAGAACATGGAGAAAAATAAGAGTGGTACAAAAATATTGGATCGATTGATTACTTTAGTTGTTTCATATAGCATAGCATTTTCTATTTTTGCACTCGCAACAACGGCAGTTGTATATGGAAAATGGTTGTATTATTTTGAAATTGATTTTTTAAATATTCCTGATTTAGCGGATATGACGAAGGATGAAATTAAAAGAAATTACGATGTGCTTATTACATATTTATCCCCGTTTTATGACGGAGCATTACATTTGCCCACATTAGATATGTCCACAAATGGCCGTATTCATTTTGTAGATGTTAAAAATATTTTAGTAAAGATTCAATATGTGATGTATGCGACAATTATGATTGCAGTGATAGGCGGAATTTATTTATTAAAAAAGAAAAATGAAAAGTTTTTACTGCACGGATCGATTTTAACAATCATTTTTCCGATAGCGCTTATGTTACCAATTGCTATTAATTTTGAAAAGAGTTTTGTATTATTCCATAAACTTTTATTTAGTAATGATTATTGGGTTTTTGATCCTGAAAAGGATCCAATTATATTAATGTTACCAGAAGAGTTCTTTATGCATGCTGCGTGTGCTATTTTATTATTCATTTTAGGTGGGAGTATACTTTGTTACAGCTTATATAGATATCTCGTAAAAAAGAAAAGGATGTCACAGAAAAAATTCTCTGCTTAAAGAGAATTTTTTTCTTTGTAAAACGATAATATATTTTTCGGTCTAGTTCTGTTCTATTCTTGTCCAAATTAACATATTTTGTACTAGTAGTTAAGGGGGGACCGGGATGAAGAGAACATTAATTGGATTGATAGCATTTCTAATTATAATGTTTCCGTTACGTATATATGCTGAAGAGTGGAATGAGCTAACAGGGTTGTTAGACGACTCGTTACAGTTAGTGAAGCGTAATGAAGATGAAAAAGCGGTACAAGTATTACAACATTTCTCGGAGCAGTTTTTAATAAAGGGGAATGAAAAGAAGCAGGAAGTAACACCAGATCAAGTTAGAGTTATTTCTTTAGCTTACGATAAGGCGCAACAATCGCTCTCTGAAGAAGGTTTAGGTAAGCAAGCTAAAATTGATAATGTGCTGGCATTACAACTTGCTGTTGATGCACAAGTATCGAAATATCAACCACTTTGGATGGAAAGAGAAAGGAAAGTAATGGATGCCTTTTCTCAAATGGAAAAAGCGATGGAAAAAGAAGATGCTGGGCAGTTTCAACAAACGTTAAATACGTTTTTAAATGAATTCAATATTATTTATCCAAGCTTAATGATTGCTTTGCCAGAAAACGAGGTCCAGCGTGTAAATGTTCATTTATCTTATTTAGATGAATTTCGTAACGTTATGTTAAAAACGAAAGGCGGCCAAATGCAATTAGGGATTATTAAAGGGGATTTGCAAAAGATATTTCACACAGTAAAAAAAGATGAAATTGCACCCTCTCTCATTTGGTTTATGACAATTACTGGGGGACTTATTTTATTCACATTAACTTATGTTGGATGGAGAAAGTATAAAGGAGAGAGAGAAAAAAGAAAAAGTAATGTACATTCTAAAAATAGATAATGCAATAAATAAAGATATGGATTGTAAGGTTTATTCATTGACAATAGTGGCAGAAGAAAATAGAATGAGAAGTACTATAATTAAAACTTCAATGGAGGTTCATGATGTTTTATTTAATTTACTTCGCGATCATAATGATCATACCGTTGTATGCACAGTCAAGAGTACGTAGTGCCTATAGCAAGTATTCACAAGTTTATTCAACATCAGGTATGACAGGAGCGGAAGTGGCTCGAAAAATTTTAGATGAAAATGGATTATACAACGTAGCTGTAGAAGAAACACCAGGTCATTTATCAGACCATTATGATCCAACCGCTAAGACGGTTCGATTATCAACAGATAACTATTATGGACATTCAGTTGCTGGTACAGCAGTTGCAGCACACGAAGTAGGACACGCAATTCAAGATGCACAAGATTATAACTTTATGCGTATTCGTCATTCGTTAGTTCCTGTGGCTAATTTTGGATCGAATATATCATGGGTATTTATTATGATTGGTATATTTGCGACAATGTCAAAACTATTGTTATTAGGTATCATTTTAATGGCAGCAGGTGTTGTGTTCCAGCTCGTTACATTGCCAGTTGAGTTTGATGCGTCAAAGCGCGCAATGCAACAAATTGAAGCGTTAGGTATTGTATCAACAGATGAATATGGGCAAGCTCGTAAAGTATTAAATGCGGCAGCATTAACATATGTAGCAGCTGCAGCTGTAGCGGTATTTGAATTATTACGTCTCGTATTAATGTATACTGGTATGCAGCGTAGCGACGACTAAAGACTATCAATTTTGATAGTCTTTTTTTGTTGTGTGGATTGAATTATATAATGTATTGCAAATAGAAATAATAGAAGTAATGCGGAAAGGTGGTGGGGGAAATGAAATATCCAGACCATTTAGTAAAACAAGTACAAGAGCGTAGTGCTCCTTATCAACTAGAAGGTTTTTTAAGTGGACAAGGTCCTGAAAATCCCAAATTTATGTTGTTAGGAGAAGCACCTGGTGAAACAGAAATTCATAATGGGATTCCGTTTAGCGGGAGGGCGGGAAAACAATTAATGGTTTTTTTAGAGCGTATCCACGTTACAAGGGAAGAAGTATATATTACGAGCGCTGTTCGGAGTAGACCTTATAAATGGCGAGAGAAAAAAGAACGAAATGGTGAAATCATACAAAAAAAGTATAATAGAACGCCAAATCAGGGAGAAATAGTTGCCCATGCGCCTTTGTTAGATTATGAATTAGAGAAAATACATCCGAAGCTTATCGTCACGCTTGGAAATATCGGTCTTCAACGTTTAACAGGAAAAAATAAAAAAATCACAGATGTACACGGGCAATTATTAAAACAGCCCATTCAAAAATTAAAGGATATGCAAAGTGCAGAGTTTACATGGTCAGAGAAAGAATATCATGTTTTTCCGACTTTTCATCCAGCTTCCATTTTTTATAATCGGAGTTTATTGGAGCTTATTCATGAGGATTTTGAGAAGCTTAAAAGACTTGTAATAAAAAACTAGAAAAGCTAAGGCGCTTTTCTAGTTATATTTAATTATGTAAAGGGTTTTTATTTTCATCTAACGTAAACCCTTCACCAACTACATCATGTACATCACTTACAGCGACAAAAGCATGAGGATCTACAGAAGTAATGATATTCTTTAATTTCACGATTTCATTTTTAGCAACAACGCAATACAATACATTACGTTCCACTTTTGTATACGATCCAACAGCTTTTAAAAAGGTTGCTCCGCGCTCCATTTCAGATAAAATTTTGGCAGCAATTTCATCGTTTTTCTCTGAGATAATAGTCGCTCCTTTGGCAGCATAAGCTCCTTCTTGCATAAAATCAATGACTTTAGCACCGATAAAAACAGCAACTAGCGTATACATGCCCTCACGGTATGATAAATAGGTAAGAATAGAGACGACGATAACGACAGCATCAAACATAAACATTGTTTTCCCCATACTCCAGCCAACATATTTGTGCGCTAGTCGTGCGATAATATCTACACCGCCAGTAGTCCCGCCATATTTAAATATTATTCCAAGGCCGATACCGATAAATGCCCCGGCGAATAAAGCTGCGAGTGTCATATCATTTTGCAAGTTTAAATGTAAGTTGAGTACTTCGTAACGCTGGAAAATCCATAGAAATAAAGATACGCTAAAGGTTCCAATTAATGTATATAAAAATGTCGTTCTGCCAAGTAACCTCCAGCCAATAAAAAATATAGGGATATTTAAAATTAAGTTTGAGTAGGAAGGATCAAACTTAAATAAAAAATACAATAATAGTGTAATACCAGTAAACCCACCCTCTGCAAGGTGGTTTTCAATATTGATATTGACAATACCGAAAGAAAATATAGCGGAACCAATTAAAATAAAAATAATATTTCGCATCTTCAATTTTGATGTCATATAGAAATCCCCCTAATTATGTAATGATTGCATTGCTCCGCTGAAACGGTAAAACATAATAATAAGTAATTTCTAGTTGCTAGTGAAAATAGTAAGAACCTGATTGATGTGGGCTGATTTTTTGTGAAAAGTGCAAAAGAAAGTTTCACTTTATCCCGCTCTAAAGGCTGATAGGAGATGAAGCAAAGAAGAGGGGCAAACCAGCCGTAGGAACCCGATTGGTGTGGGCTGATCTTTTGCAAAAATCGCAAAAGAAGTTTCACTTTACCCCGTACCAACGGCTGGTAGGAGATAAACCTCTGAAGAAAGGCAAACCAGCCGTAGGAACCCGATTAGTTCAACTAATCTTTTGCAAAAAAATCACAAAAGAAGTTTCACTTTATTATAGTCTATCCAAAAATGGGTCGCAAATAGGTGTTTGGCGGGGAATAATATTTGTCAAATCGCGATGAATTGGCTAACATGAAAGAGGAAGGATTAGAGGTGAATAGTATGGAAGCAAAAACGATGAAAGATATGCAGAAAGAAGTAGATGCATATATTGGTCAGTTTAAAGAAGGTTATTTCAGTCCGCTTGCAATGATGGCTCGTTTAACGGAAGAAATGGGAGAGCTTGCAAGAGAGGTAAATCATTATTATGGTGAGAAACCGAAGAAAACAACTGAAAAAGAAAGAAGTATTGAAGAAGAGCTTGGAGATGTATTATTTGTTATGATTTGTATGGCAAATAGTTTAAATATTGATTTAGAGACAGCACATAACATTGTAATGAATAAATTTAATACACGTGATAAAGATCGCTGGACACGTATTGATGAGGGAGAGAAAGAATAATGAAAGAAATTAAAGTAATTATCGCCGGACCAAGAGGACGTATGGGACATGAAGCAGTCCTTCTTATGGAAAGAACGGAACATTTTAATTTAGTAGCAGCAGTGGATTATAAGCATGGTGGTGAGAAGATTTCTGATTTACCTGGCATGCCAGCATTACATGCGCCGATTTACGCTGATTTACATACTTGTTTAGATGAAGTAGAAGCAGATGTGTTGTTAGATTTAACAACACCAGAAGTGGGGAAACAACACGTTACACTTGCAGTTGAGCGTGGACTTCGTTCGGTTATTGGTACAACTGGATTTACAGAAGAAGAATTGACACGTTTAACAGAGAATGCAAAAGAAAAAGCAGTAGGAACAATTATTGCTCCAAACTTTGCAATTGGTGCAGTTCTTATGATGAAATTCTCACAAATGGCAGCGAAATATTTCCAAGATGTTGAGGTAATTGAATTACATCATGATCAAAAATTAGACGCACCATCTGGTACAGCTGTAAAAACGGTAGAGTTAATTCGCCAAAATCGTGAATCAAAGCAGCAAGGTCATCCAAATGAAGTAGAGCAACTAGCAGGTGCACGAGGTGCAAATGTAGACGGTATTCACATTCATAGTGTACGTTTGCCAGGGCTTATTGCACACCAAGAAGTAATGTTTGGTGGAGATGGACAAATGTTAACAGTTCGTCATGATTCATTCAATCGTGCATCATTTATGTCAGGTGTAAAACTATCAATTGAGACAGTAATGAACCTTGATCATCTTGTGTACGGTTTAGAAAATATTATCGACTAAAGGGGAGACAACGGATGAAAATTGCCTTAATCGCACATGACAAAAAGAAAAATGATATGGTTTCGTTTGCATACGCATATAAACCAATTTTTGAACAACATGAATTATTTGCAACAGGAACGACAGGGCTTCGCATTATGGAAGCGACTGGATTAGTTGTAACAAGATATCAATCTGGCCCTCTTGGTGGAGATCAAGAAATTGGTGCAATGATTGCAAAGAACGATTTAGATATGGTGATTTTCTTCCGCGATCCATTAACAGCACAGCCGCATGAACCGGATGTGAATGCATTACTTCGTTTATGTGATGTATATGCGATTCCACTTGCAACGAATATGGCAAGTGCTGAAATGTTAATGCACGCATTAGAGCGAGGAGATTTAGATTATCGTAAGTTAAGAAAATGAGGGGAACAATTATGAGTGGATTACATATATTAGCGTTTGGTGCTCATGCCGATGATGTTGAAATCGGCATGGCTGGTACCATCGCTAAATATACAAAGCAAGGGTATGAAGTAGGTATTTGTGATTTAACAGAAGCTGATCTTTCTTCAAATGGAACGATAGAGTTGAGAAAAGAAGAAGCGAAGGTCGCAGCTCGTATAATGGGAGTAAAAACGAGGCTGAATTTAGCGATGCCAGACCGTGGTTTGTATATGAAAGAAGAGTATATACGTGAAATTGTCAAGGTGATCCGTACATATAAACCAAAACTAGTTTTTGCGCCGTACTATGAAGATCGCCATCCAGATCATGCAAATTGTGCAAAGCTTGTGGAAGAGGCTATTTTTTCAGCAGGAATCCGTAAATATATGCCGGAACTTTCACCACATCGTGTGGAGTCTTTTTATAATTATATGATTAATGGTTTTCATAAACCGAATTTTTGTATAGATATAAGTGAGTACCTCTCTATAAAGGTGGAAGCATTAGAAGCGTATGAAAGTCAGTTTTCAACAGGGAGTGATGGTGTTAAGACACCGTTAACAGAAGGTTACGTTGAAACTGTGATTGCTCGTGAGAAGATGTTTGGAAAAGAAGTTGGAGTCTTGTATGCCGAGGGATTTATGAGTAAGAAACCGGTTTTATTACATGCTGATTTATTAGGGGGATGTAAATGAAATTAAAAATAGGTATTACATGTTATCCTTCTGTAGGTGGTTCTGGAGTTGTTGGAACAGAATTAGGAAAGCAATTGGCGGAACGTGGGCATGAAATTCACTTTATTACATCGGGTTTACCATTCCGGTTAAATAAAGTATATCCAAACATTTATTTTCATGAAGTGACGGTAAATCAATACTCTGTATTTCAATATCCACCATACGATTTAGCGTTAGCAAGTAAAATGGCCGAGGTTGCACAAAGAGAAAACTTAGACATTTTACATGTGCATTACGCAATACCACATGCAATTTGTGCATATTTAGCAAAACAAATGATCGGAGAGCGTATTAAAATTGTTACAACCTTACATGGAACAGATATTACTGTGTTAGGTTCCGACCCTTCGTTAAATAATTTAATTCGTTTTGGTATTGAGCAATCGGATGTTGTTACTGCTGTCTCGCATTCATTAATTAACGAAACACATGAGCTTGTAAAACCAAGTAAAGAAATTCAAACGGTATATAACTTTATAGACGAACGTGTATATTTCAAGCGTAATATGTCTCAATTAAAGAAAGAATATGGTATAAGTGAGAGTGAAAAAGTACTTATTCATATTTCGAATTTCCGTAAAGTGAAACGTGTGCAGGATGTTGTTCAGGCATTTGCTAAAATTGTTAAAGAAGTAGATGCGAAGTTGCTTCTTGTTGGAGACGGACCAGAATTCTGTACGATTTTACAGATAGTGAAGAATTTACATATTGAAGATCGCGTTTTATTCCTAGGGAAGCAAGATAATGTTGCAGAACTACTTGCGATGAGTGATTTAATGTTGCTTCTATCAGAGAAGGAAAGTTTTGGTCTTGTTTTATTAGAAGCAATGGCGTGTGGTGTACCTTGTATCGGAACACGGGTTGGAGGTATTCCAGAGGTTATTCAACACGGGGAAACAGGATATTTATGTGAAGTTGGCGATACAACAGGAGTGGCAAATCAAGCTATTCAGCTATTAAAGGACGAGGAACTTCACCGTAATATGGGAGAACGAGCAAGAGAAAGTGTTTATGAGCAATTTCGCTCAGAAAAAATTGTTTCACAATATGAAACGATTTACTATGACGTACTAAGGGATGACAAAAATGGAAAGATTTAAAAAAGCTAGTTCTATTATTGAGACATTAAAGCAACAAGGACATGAGGCTTACTTTGTTGGTGGGAGCGTACGAGATCTTATTATCGATAGGCCGATTGGAGATATTGATATTGCGACATCTGCTCTACCAGAAGAAGTGATGGCTATATTCCCAAGAAATGTTCCTGTTGGTCTTGAGCATGGAACTGTAATTGTTGTAGAAAATGGTGAGCCCTATGAGGTAACTACTTTTCGAACAGAAAGCGAATATGAAGATTTTCGAAGACCTAGTAGTGTTCAATTTGTTCGTTCATTAGAAGAGGATTTAAAACGTCGTGATTTCACGATGAATGCAATTGCTATGACAGAAGAAGGCAAAATGGTCGATTTATTTGCTGGACAGGAAGCCATTCAACAGAGAGAAATTGTGACAGTTGGAAATGCTGCGGATCGTTTTCAAGAAGATGCCCTGCGAATGATGCGTGGTATTCGGTTTGTAAGCACGTTAGGTTTTTCATTAGAAATGAAAACGAAGCAAGCGATTGAAACGTATGGGCATTTGCTAGAACATATAGCAATTGAGCGTATTACAGTAGAGTTTGAGAAACTGTTAACTGGTACATATTGTGTGAAAGGTCTCAAAGAATTAGTAGAGACGAAGCTATTTTCTCATTTGCCATATTTACAAATGTCAGAAGAGAGACTGTTAAAAGCTACGCAGTATAAATGGGATTCTTTCGAAACGGATATTGAGGCGTGGGTATTTTTCTTATATTGTATCGGAGAAGAACATCCATCTGTCTTTTTACGTCAATGGAAGTTTTCGAATAAAAAAATAAAAGATATTGTTGCAGTTTTATTGACAATCCGTACTAGAAAGGAGAAGGATTGGGATACAGTCCTTCTTTATAAAACGGGAATTCATATCGCTGAAATGGCAGAGAGAGTATATGAAGCGATGATTGAACGCTATGACCCTACATCTGTTGAACGAGTACAATCAATGTTTCATGCATTGCCAATCCAGGAGCGTCAAGAAATGAATGTGACTGGTAATGATTTATTAAACTGGGCAAACAAAAAGCCTGGTCCGTGGGTTGCTGAGATGCTTCAGAAAATCGAAGAAGCAATCGTACAAGGAAACGTAGTTAATGAGAAAGAGCGTATAAGGGAGTGGCTACAAGGATGCAATCTACTATAAGAAAGCAGTTATTGCAAGTTTTTTCTGAAGCGGATGGCGAGTTTGTATCCGGCCAAACAATTAGTGATAAACTTGGTTGTTCAAGAACTGCTGTGTGGAAACATATGGAGGATCTGCGGAGTGAGGGATATGAACTTGAAGCTGTGCGTCGATTAGGTTACCGAATTGCAAGTAAGCCAGACAAAGTGACCGCTAATGAAATTCAGTTAGGGCTACAAACGAAGCGGATTGGTAGAACAGTGTATTTTGAAGAAACTGTTGAATCAACGCAGCACATTGCAGCAAAACTTGCTTATGAAGGTGCAGAAGAAGGAACAGTCGTTGTAGCAGAAGAACAAACAGCGGGAAGAGGTCGTTTAAGCAGAAAATGGCATTCACCAAAAGGAACAGGGATTTGGATGAGTATTATTTTACGCCCATCAATCCCAGTTCATCATGCACCGCAACTTACTTTGTTAGCGGCCGTTAGTGTTGCACAGGCAATTGAAAAATGCACGGGTGTAAACGTAGGAATAAAATGGCCAAATGATATTTTAATTCAAGGTAAAAAGGCTGTAGGTATATTAACAGAAATGCAAGCGGATCCTGATAAAATTAATGCTGTCATTATGGGCATCGGTATTAATGCGAATCAAAAGCAAGAACATTTTGATGAAGAAATTCAGCACATTGCTACTTCATTAGCGATTGAATCAGGTAAGCCGATTGTTCGTGCAGAACTTATGCAACAAATCTATTTACAACTAGAAAAATTATATGAAGAGTATTTACAAAATGGTTTCTCTGTCATTAAAATTCTTTGGGAAAGTTACGCTGTGAGCATCGGGAAAGAAATTACCGCTCGAACGATGAGAGAGACAATTACGGGGTTAGCAAAAGGAATCACAGAGGATGGTGTATTACTTCTGGAGGATCATGAGGGGAAAGTACATCATATTCATTCTGCAGATATTGAAATTAAGTAAAAGAAGTTCCTCTTTTGGAACTTCTTTTTATTTCAATAGTTTTGAGTTGAATTTGTAACATGATAATAAATTTTTTTCATATTTAAAGTTCATTTCAAAATATCTTCCGCCTAATTGGCAGGGCATGTTATTTGACGATTACTTTGCCTGCCATTCCTTTAAGAAGATGGTATCGACATATTAATTCATATGTACCAGTATTTTTAGGTTTCACGGTAATATTCTTTTCTTTTCCTGACTCGATTACGACGTCAATGCCGAGTTTTTTCACTGTAAAGGTGTGCTCGTTTTTACCTTTATTTTTCAATAGTAATGTTGTTGATCCTGCAAGCGGAATCGTGATAACATTTGGATTAAAGTAATCATCATTTAGTTCAACCTCAATCACTTTCGTTAAATCGGTGGGGGGTGTTACGACAGTAACTGAGGCAAATACATGGGAGGATCCTAAAGACATCCACCATACAATCATTACAAGCAAACTGCTGAATCGAAATAACCACCTGTTCATAGACATCTGCAATTCTCCTTTGTTAAGTACTTTCCTCAATTAACCTGCATCATTAGTTTAAGAGTTATACTATACAGTTAAATGGATTACAGAAAAAATTAACTTGGACTTTTTTAGCATGCGTTGAAAAAACATGTATCTTTTCAGGATAGAATTCTCCATAAAAACTGTATAGCATATATACTCTCGTGTTAAATTTCATATACCGTAATAAGAATAAAAAATTATTTTTTCAAAAAAATGTAGTAATTCCTTTTTGTAGTTTGCTATAATTAGTTCGAATGTGGGCAGTATCAGAGCGAACTGCACCATGATTCGAAGTCATACGAAAAATAATAACTTGGATTCTGCCTTGATCCAATAACGGACTGGGACAGAGGGATGAATAATGCCGACTAACACACAACCCTTCTGCCCTTTTATGGTCAGAGGGGTTTTTTATATGATTTCGGCCATCTCCTCTCTCCTGCATAAAGGAGGAGTAGTTTTTGAAAACAAAAACAGATTTTTTGAAGATGAAAGAGCAAGGTGAGCCGATTACAATGCTAACGGCGTATGATTATCCATCTGCTAAATTAGCAGAAGAAGCTGAAGTTGATATGATTCTAGTTGGAGATTCTCTTGGAATGGTTGTACTCGGATACGATTCAACAGTACCTGTAACAGTAGAGGATATGATTCATCATACGAAAGCTGTACGCCGTGGAGCGAAAGAGACGTTTATTGTAACTGATATGCCATTTATGTCGTATCACGTATCATTACAAGAAACGATGGTGAATGCACGTCGCATCGTTCAAGAGAGCGGGGCACACGCACTGAAGGTAGAAGGTGCTGGAGAAGTTATATCGACGATTCAATATTTGACGAACGCAGGAATTCCTGTTGTAGCGCATTTAGGTTTAACCCCTCAATCGGTAGGAGTGTTGGGTGGATATAAAGTGCAAGGAAAAGATGCGGAGAGTGCAAAAAAATTAATAGAAGATGCAAAGAAATGTGAAGAAGCTGGTGCAATAGCGCTTGTGTTAGAATGTGTACCAATGCAGTTAGCAGAACTTATTTCAGAGCAACTAACAATACCAACAATTGGGATTGGTGCAGGACAAAAAGTAGATGGGCAAGTGCTTGTTTATCATGATCTTATCTCATACGGCGTAAATCGTGTTCCGAAATTTGTGAAGCAATATACGTCTGTTCAAGAGGAGATTGTGCGTGGGATTTCACAATATGTTACTGAAGTAAAGACAAGGCAATTTCCTGAAGAAAAACATTCGTTCACAATGAAAGAGGAAGAATGCTTAGCGTTATACGGAGGAAAACAATAATGAAAATCGTAACTACAGTGCAAGAGATGCAGCAAATTACAAGCGAACTTCGTGCAAGTGGAAAGAGTATTGGTTTTGTTCCAACAATGGGTTATTTACATGAAGGCCATGCTACTTTATTACGTAAGGCAAGAGAAGAAAATGAAATTGTAGTTTTAAGTGTATTTGTAAACCCGCTACAATTCGGCCCAAATGAAGATTTAGATCGATATCCTCGTGATATTGATAGAGATGAAAATGTAGCAAAAGAAAACGGTGTAGATTATTTATTTTATCCGAGTGTAGAAGAAATGTATCCAGCAGAACAAACAACAACAGTAGAAGTTGTGAAGCGCACGGACGTATTATGCGGTCAACAAAGACCTGGTCATTTCGCTGGTGTTGCAACTGTACTGATGAAACTATTTAATATTACGGTGCCAACGCGTGCTTATTTCGGTATGAAAGATGCTCAACAAGTTGCAGTAATTGAAGGATTTGTAACTGATTTCAATATTCCAGTTACAATCGTACCAGTTGATATTGTAAGGGAAGAAGATGGTTTAGCGAAAAGTTCTCGTAACGTGTACCTATCACAAGATGAACGTGAAGAAGCTCTTCATTTATACCGCAGCCTATGTATAGCGAAAGAAAGAATTGAGGCAGGTGAACGTAATCCGGAAATCATTACAAATCTTGTGAAAGATTATATTGAGACGCATACGAAAGGCACTGTAGATTATGCGGATTTATATGCATATCCGTCATTAACAATGGTAGAGAAAGTCGAAGGAAGAATCATTTTAGCTATTGCAGTTAAGTTTGAAAATGTAAGATTAATTGACAATATAACATTAACGGTTAAATAAGGGGGAGCATCTATGTTTCGCACAATGATGAGAGCAAAGTTACATCGTGCAACTGTAACGGAGGCAAATTTAAATTATGTAGGTAGTATTACAATTGATGAAGACTTAATGGATGCAGTAAATATTGTAGAAAACGAAAAAGTCCAAATTGTAAATAATAATAATGGTGCTCGCTTAGAGACATACGTTATTAAAGGGGAACGCGGTAGTGGTGTTGTTTGTTTAAACGGTGCGGCGGCAAGACTTGTACAACCAGGGGACAAAGTAATTATTATTTGTTATGGGCTAGTTACGGAAGAAGAGATTCATACACAAGAACCAAAAATTGCAGTACTAGACGATAATAATCAAATTATTGAAATGTTAGGTGCTGAAAAAGCGGGTACGATATTATAAGTAGAAAGGCTATCTCCATTGCGGAGATAGCTTTTTTGTGCATCTTTTCATTAAGATGAGATAAAACGTGGTATAGTAACATTATATAAATTATTGTTGTTTGAAAGGTAAGAAATTGAGGTGTTACATATATGAGTAAGCGTTATGTCGTTGTTGATTTAGAGACGACAGGGAACTCCTGGAAAGATGGGAAGGATAAAATTACCCAAATTGCAGCTGTTGTAGTAGAAGATGGAGAGATATTGGAGATTTTTTCGTCTTTTGTTAATCCAAAGAGAGAGATCCCACCATTTATTACAGAATTAACAGGGATTGATGAAAGTCTTGTAAAACAAGCCCCGTTATTTCAAGATGTAGCCCCGATGATTGTTGAGCTATTACAAGGTGCGGCTTTCGTTGCGCATAATGTTCACTTTGATTGGAATTTTTTAAATGAAGAATTAAGGCAAGCTGGATATACAGAAATACATTGTCCGAAAATCGACACGGTTGAATTGGCTCAAATTCTTTTGCCGACAGCCGATAGTTATAAATTACGTGATTTAGCTAAAAAGCATGAACTAGAGCACGATCAACCACATCGTGCGGATAGTGATGCTCTTGCAACAGCGGAATTATTTTTACAATTTTTAAATGAAATTGAAAAGTTACCACTTGTCACGTTGCAATCGCTTTATGAATTAAGTGATGTGTTCCAAAGCGATATAGCTGATGTGCTTTCTGAAAATATTTTAAAGAAAGTAATGCACGGTAAAGAAGATATAGCGGAGTATGAAATACATCGAAATATTGCGCTGAAAAAGCGGAACTATTCCTTAAACCTTGGAGAAACGTGTTCATCAAAGTTTGATGCTTTCTTGAATAAAACGATGGATAAATTGGAATCACATATGCCAAAGTTTGAAAGAAGAGAAAGTCAACAACTGATGATGAAAGAGATATATACGGCGTTAAGAGATTCTCGTTTTTCACTAATTGAAGCCGGTACAGGAACAGGAAAGACTCTCGCTTATTTGCTTCCTAGTCTTTATTTTGCAAAGAGAAAAGAAGAACCTGTCATTATAAGTACACAAACGGTACAACTCCAACAACAAATATTAGAAAAAGAAATTCCGTTATTACAAAAAATAATGCCATTTTCATTTGAGGCAGCTCTTCTAAAAGGAAGAAAGCATTATTTATGCTTACATAAATTTGAGTATGCTTTGCAAGAGGAAGAAAAAAATTATGATATGGCACTTACAAAGGCGAAGATTTTAGTTTGGCTATTGCAAACTGAAACAGGTGATCGAGACGAATTAAATATTCCTGAGGGCGGAAAGTTACTTTGGAATCGTATTTGTAGCGATGCGTATAGTCCAGGCGGTATGCAAAGTAATTGGTTTAGTCGTTGTTTTTACCAGCGAGCGAAGAATAAAGCTTTATTTGCAGATATCGTTATTACAAATCATGCGTTATTATTTCAAGATTTTTCAAGTGAAGAACCGTTGTTTGCTTCATGCGAACATATTATTTTTGATGAAGCTCACCATATTGAAGAAGCCGCGAGTAGAACATTGGGTGAACAGTTCTCTTGTATGTATTTTCAATTGGTTATATCTCGTCTTGGGACACTAGAAACAGAAGATGTACTCTCCAAAGTATATAAAATGATGAAAAAATCAGAGCAAGCATCTCGTTCAACTTTCCGTATGATAAGTTATAGTTTGAAGGAACTTAAGTTTGATGCGGATGAACTCTTCCAAATGTTACGTACTTTTATATTTAAACAAACAAAGCAAGAGCAAGGAACGAATAATATGCCGCTCATCTATAGGTATAACGCAGAACTAGAAAAAGGTAAGTTGTGGGATAGTATCGTCGAATTAACAAATCGTTTTATATATGAATTAAGAAGGGTAGTAACTGCTCTTGAGAAGCAAGTGGATATATTGCAAAGTAAGTTAGAATGGGAGATGCATGTTGTAACAGGTGAATTTATGCATTTAATTGAGTTGCTGAGAAAGATGGCAGAATCATTACAGTTACTCGTATTAGAAAAGAATTCGTATGTAACTTGGATGGAGACTGAAACGAAAGGGACGATTCATTCAACAGTTCTATATGCACAGCCTGTTCATATTGGTGAAAGATTTGCTGATGAATTTTTAACAGAAAAAAAGAGTGTTATTTTTACATCCGCAACACTAACAGTTAACGATACGTTTGATTATATAAAAGAGGAACTTGGTTTACATGATTTCGCTCCAAATACTTTAAAGGTTCCGTCGCCATTTCGTTATGATGAACAGATGAAATTAATGGTGTCAACGGATGTACCTTTTATTAAGCAAGTAAGTAATGAGCGATATATTGAATCTGTATCGGAACATATTGCAAAGATAGCGAAAGCCACAAAAGGCAGAATGCTCGTTTTATTCACTTCGTATGAAATGTTAAAAGAAGCGTATGCGAATTTAAAAAATAATGATGAATTAGAGGGGTATTTATTACTGACCCAAAGTGTGAATAATAGAAGTCGAAGCCGCTTAATTCGAAAGTTTCAAGAATTCGACAAATCAATTTTATTAGGGACGAGCAGTTTCTGGGAAGGAATAGATATTCCAGGAGATGCCTTAAGTTGTCTTGTTATAGTCCGTCTACCATTTACACCTCCTCATCAGCCGATGATGGAAGCGAAAGGTGAGTGGCTAAAAAATCAAGGTGAAGATGTATTTGCTAAATTAGCGCTTCCACAAGCAATATTACGTTTCAAACAAGGATTCGGCCGCTTAATTCGAACGAATACAGATACAGGAACGGTAGTAGTGTTAGATCGTCGTTTGACGAGTTCTTCCTATGGAAAACGATTTCTACAATCGATTCCTAACGTACCTCTTTATGAAGGGCCATTAGAAGAATTGTTAGTACAATTAGAAGAACCACCAAATGAATAAAAATGGAAGAAAAATACGCCTGAAGTACTTATAAACTTCAGGCGTAAAAAATGTGGGTAGGAGGAATTTTATTTTTCTTACTTCTTGTATACAAAATGTGTTGGTTTTCGACTTGAAACCTTTTTTTGCTGTACATGTCCTGCTATAATAGATGGGTGATGAAGCAGGGGTTGTAAAGAATGTACTCTTATTGTAACCGCATTGCGTTCTTCTATAATTAGAAATTTTTGTGTAACGGAGGAGTTTTTTCATGGAGAAGAAAATCGAAGTACTATCAACGACGCGTATTAAATATTCGTCGGATTTGTATAAAATTGTTGATAGTTTAAATCGTACGTTAAAAGAGCAGGACCTCATGTTCGGACTAGCATTAGACGAAAAAGATAAAGAAACAGCTGTATTTACGATTTACAGAACGTAGTGATACAATGAAAAAGTGGATCTTTGCAATCATTATTGTTATCGTTGCTAGCGGAATATATGGGGCGTATGTTTATAATAAAGCGATGGGAAAGAAAATTCCAAAAGAGTCGAAATTTGTAGAAATTGCTAAAGAAAAAGCAAAGCTTACAAAGGTGAAATCTGTTGATTATTACAACGGAAAATCTGCATATATAGTCGTGCAAGGTACAGATGAAAAGGGAGAACAACTTATCGTTTGGGTGCCTGAGAAAAAAGGGGATACTGTAGTAAGGAAAAAGAGCGAAGGTATTTCTGAAAAAGAGGCTATACAAAGAACAATAGAGCAAGTCGGCAATGAAAGTAAGGAATCAAAAAGTAAGCCGAAAGAGATTATGAAAGTGAAATTAGGCTTTGAAAATGATGTACCACTATGGGAAGTTACATATATTGATGATGACAATCGTTATAGTTATTACTATCTTGAATTTAAAGATGGAAAATTTTTAAGACGATATAGCATTGAAAAATAGATGTAGGGGGAACTACAAATGAAATTAGCAAAGCGAGTAGCTGCTTTAACACCGTCTTCAACTTTAGAAATTACAGCAAAGGCACAAGCATTAAAAGCAGAGGGTCATGATGTAATTGCATTAGGGGCAGGGGAACCTGACTTTAATACACCAGAGCATATTATGGATGCTGCACATAAAGCGATGTTAGAAGGGCATACGAAGTATACACCAACAGGTGGATTACAATCGTTAAAACAAGAAATTGTGAAGAAATTTACTCGCGATCAAGGTATTGCGTATGATCCATCTGAAATTATTGTATGTAATGGTGCAAAGCATGCATTGTATACATTATTCCAAGTATTACTTGATGAGGGAGATGAAGTTATCATCCCAACTCCTTACTGGGTAAGCTATCCAGAGCAAGTAAAGCTTGCTGGCGGTAAGCCGGTTTATGTAGAAGGTTTAGAAGACAATGAGTACAAAATTACAGCAAAGCAGCTGCGTGAGGCAATTACAGAGAAAACGAAAGCAGTTATTATTAATTCACCGAGCAATCCAACAGGAATGATTTATAGCAAAGAAGAATTACAACAGCTTGGAGAAGTATGTTTAGAACATGATATTTTAATTGTTTCTGATGAAATTTATGAAAAATTAATTTATGGTGGCGTAGAATATACTTCAATTGCCCAGCTTTCTAATGCATTAAAAGAACAAACACTTATTATTAATGGTGTATCTAAATCTCATTCTATGACAGGATGGCGTATTGGATATGCTGCAGGAAATAAGCAGCTTATTAAAGCAATGACGAATTTAGCGAGTCATAGTACGTCAAACCCTACTTCAATCGCTCAATACGGCGCAATTGCGGCATATGCAGGCTCACAAGAACCTGTGGAAACAATGCGTCAAGCCTTTGAAGAGAGATTAAACATCATTTATGATAAATTAATTCAAATCCCTGGCTTTACTTGTATTAAACCGCAAGGGGCATTTTACTTATTCCCTAACGTAAAAGAAGCTGTAGCTTTATCAGGATATGCAACAGTTGATGATTGGGCAAAAGCTCTATTAGAAGAGGAAAAAGTGGCTCTTGTACCAGGTACAGGATTTGGTGCTCCAAATAATGTTCGTTTATCATATGCGACATCTCTTGAACAAGTAGAGAAAGCATTAGAGCGCATCCATACATTTATGAAAAGTAAAGTGCAAGCTTAATTTTATATTTCATTCATGTAATATAAAAAACCTCCCCATTAATAGGGAGGTTTTTTTGACGAATTGTGGCAAAAAGAAATAGCTAAAGGTGTGTTATACTAGAGAGCGAGGTGTTTGGTGATGAAAAAGAAAATGATGTTACAGTGGTTTGAGCAGGGAAGCATTGCAATTCCAAAATTACTTATGATGCATTATAAAAAATTAGGTTTAAATGAGACGGAATTTATGGTCGTACTTCATGTACACACATTTTTAGAATCAGGTAATTCGTTTCCGACTCCATCAGAGATTTCTGAACGGATGACGATAACGGAAATGAAATGTATGGAAGTAATTCAGACGTTGATTCAAAAAGGGTTTTTATCACTAGAAGGTGGACAAAGATCAGAAGCGATGATGTGCGAAAGTTATTCTTTACAACCGTTATGGGAAAAAATATTACATTTCTTAATGGATGAATCAATAGAGGAAGAGCAAAAAGAAAAAAAACAGCTGCAAGTAAATTTATATACAGTATTTGAAAAAGAATTTGGAAGACCACTTTCGCCGTTCGAATGTGAAACGTTAGGAATGTGGGAGGACCAAGATCAACATCATCCAAATTTAATTCAAGCGGCTCTTAGAGAAGCTGTAATGAGTGGAAAACTAAATTTCCGATATATTGATCGTATTTTATTTGAGTGGAAAAAGAATGGAATTAAAACGGTAGATCAGGCTCAAAATCAAGGTCAAAAATTTAGAGCGAATCAACAAAGAGCACAACAAATGACAAAACAAGAGACGAAATTTACTGGAAAAGTGCCTTTTTATAATTGGTTGGAGCAGTAATATAGGAGGAAGTATATGTTAAATAAAACGCAAATTCGCTATTGTTTAGACACAATGGCGGATATGTATCCAGAAGCACATTGTGAATTAATTCATGAGAATCCTTTTGAATTAGTAATCGCGGTGGCACTATCTGCACAATGTACAGATGCACTTGTAAATAAAGTGACGAAAAATTTATTTCAAAAATATAAAACACCAGAAGATTATTTAAGTGTATCTTTGGAAGAGTTACAACAAGATATACGTTCTATTGGGTTGTATAGAAATAAAGCAAAAAACATTCAAAAATTGTGTCAGATGTTGCTGGATGATTACAATGGAAAAGTTCCAGAAGACCGTGACGAGTTGACGAAATTACCAGGAGTAGGGAGAAAAACAGCAAATGTAGTTGTTTCGGTAGCGTATGGCATCCCGGCAATTGCTGTTGATACGCATGTAGAAAGAGTGAGTAAACGGTTAGCGATTTGTAGATGGAAAGATTCGGTGTTAGAAGTAGAAAAAACATTAATGAAGAAAGTACCGATGGATGAGTGGGGAGTTACACATCATCGTATGATTTTCTTTGGACGTTATCACTGTAAAGCACAACGACCGCAATGTGAGGAGTGCAGACTGTTAGAAGTATGTCGTGAAGGAAAGAAGCGAATGAAGGTGAAATAAAGGATGGAGCGAGTTATAGAAATACCGAAAGAATTTCACTGTTTACCATTTTTTAAAGAAAGTGTAAATTTAATTAAGTATCATACAGACAATTCTTTTGAAGAGATAATACAAAATACTTACTTTATATTTGATATTGAAAGACAGTATGAGCCGTGGAAGGAAATTGAAAACAGCATTCCAGCGATGTTGAATGTATGGAAAAATAAGCATGAAGACATTGCTATACTGTTTCGAAATAGAAATAAGCAAGAGGCTGAGGGACCAATGATTCTTTTTGCAGCTCACTTGTTATCGGTTGTCTATTGGCTAAATGAACAACCTGTTCATAGTTTGAATGAAATGCAAATAAATACGAATAAATTAAAAGTGCAACCTGTTAATTTTATGGAAAGATATTCATTCATTATAAAGAAACCGAGTAATTATCATTCTTATATTCAATTAGCGCAGTTGTATATCGAAATAGAAAAGCTGTATGTAAAGAAAATGATAACAAAAAAGAAGTCCGCTTCTCGTTAAGAGAAACGGACTTCTTTTTTTGTATATTAGGACTCTGTTGTAACAACAGCACCGTCTGCGTGAGGTGTATCTCCTCCGGTATTTTGGTGTTGCTGTTCTTGTTGTTTCTTAGCCTCTTCTTCAGCTTTTTTCTTGGCCTCTTCTTCAGCTTTCTTCTTAGCTTCTTCTTCAGCTTTTTTCTTAGCTTCTTCTTCAGCTTTCCTTCTAGCTTCCTCATCAGCTTTCTTTTGAGCTTCTTCTTGCTGTTTACGTTGTTGTTCTTGCTGTTGTTCTTGTTGTTTCTTAGCCTCTTCTTCAGCCTTTTTCTTAGCTTCGTCTTGTTTTACTTTATCTTCATTAGCCTTTTTCTGGGCTTCCTCATCAGCTTTTTTCTTAGCTTCTTCATCGGCCTTTTTCTTAGCCTCTTCTTCAGCTTTTTTTGCATCTGGAGTTCCGCCAGGCGCAGTGAAGGATGCACCAACTGTTGGGCTTGTGCCAGTACCTTTTTTCGCTACTACAGAGAAGCTGTAAGTAACACCTGGTTTAATACCACCAAGAGTAGCTGTCGTACCACTTATTGATAGGCTACCACTTGAACCGTCAGTTGCTTTATAGCTGGCTGCATATGCATCAACTTCTGCTGGTCCAGACCAGTTTAGTGTAACTGTGCTAGCGCCATCAAAAGTGACATTCAGACCACTAGGGGCATCTACTTTAATTTGTTTAATTGCATCTTTTTTCGCACCTTTTACGTATAACTCTCCGTTTATTTCTTGTACAGAAGAAGGACGTTCAAAGCGTGATTTATCTGTAGCGAATTTGCTCATCATTACTTGGAACATTTGCTGTGCAATTTTAGTATAACGATCACTAATGTAGTTTTCTGGACCATTCTTTACGTAACCAGTCCATACAGCCATCGTATATTGTGGTGTATATCCAGCGAACCAGCTATCCCTGTTTGCATCAGCTGGAATGCCGTATTTCTTTAAATCTTTTGCATCAAAGTTTTGCGTTCCAGTTTTACCCGCTACGTCAACACCTGAAACATATGCTGTTGGTCCTGTACCACCAGAACCAGGTTTTACTACGTCACGAAGAACGTCAGTTACCATGTAAGCTGTATAGTCTTGCATAGCGCGTTGTTCTTTCGGTTTAAAGCTTTTCTTTTTCCCGTCCGGGAAGGTTACTTCTTTTACGAAGTGTGGTTTATTATAGTTACCACTATTACCGAAGGTTGCATATGCACCTGCTACTGCTAATGGAGAACTATCGTTACTACCAATTGCAGTAGATTCATGTACTCCATTTTCAAATGTCATGCCTAAACCTTCAGCAAACTCTTTTGATTTATTAAGTCCAACTGTTTGAGCTGTCTTTAAAGCCGGGATATTTAATGACTTCTTCAATGCTTCACGAAGTGAAACGTCACCTTTAAAACTCCCTGTAGCATTTTTAATCTTTGTGCCATCCGAATAAGTATATTCAGAGTCATTTAATTGATGGTAAGTAGACCATTGAAGATTCTCAATCGCTGGACCGTAGTCGAAAATTGGTTTCATTGTTGAACCAACTTGGCGTTTTAAATCAGTTGCCATATTATGACCTTTGAAAGTGGACTTATTTTCTTTACGTCCAGCACCAATTGCTCGAACTTCTCCAGATTGTGTATCCATAAATACGAATGATCCTTGGAATTGATCGTTTGGATACTTAATAAGATTACCATCCATAATTTTTTCAGCGTAATCTTGAGCATCTTGATCAAGTGTTGTATGAATCGTTAAACCATCTGAACCGATATTTACATCAGGATATTCTTTTTCAACTTCTTTTACAACCGCATCTAAAAATGCTTGATACTTCATCTCAGTTACTTCTGAAGACGGTTGAAGGCCCTCAGTTACTGGGATCTTAACGGCGTTATTCATTTCTTCTTTTGTTATATAACCATGTCGATTCATTAATGATAATACGACATTACGACGATTTGTTGCTCGTTCAACATTTTCCTTTTTTGTTGGATCATAAATGTTTGGACCTTGGGGTAAACCAGCGAGCATAGCAGCTTCATGTAATTGCAAGTCTTTTAAATCTTTACCATAATATTTTTGCGCTGCTGTCGCAATACCGTATGAACGGTTACCTAAATTAATCTTATTTAAGTACATTTCTAAAATCTCATGTTTAGAGTATTGTTGCTCTAATTTGTAAGATAAGTACCATTCTTGTACTTTTCTTTTAGCAGTTTTGTCCATCGTTAGAAAGTAGTTTTTAACGACTTGCTGTGTAATCGTACTACCACCTTGGGAACCGAAACCACCAGTGACATTTTCCATAACTGCTTTTGTAGTTCGTTTAAAATCAATTCCATTATGATCATAGAAACGCGAATCCTCAGTTGCAAGGAATGCATTTTCAACTACTTTTGGAATTTGATCATAAGTAACGTGTGTTCGTTTTTCAGCACCGTATTCATAGAAGAAATTCCCGTTTTTATCAAGAAACTTTGTTGATAAAGGATTAACAAGTTTGGCTTTGTCTAATTTTGGAGCATCCTTTACCATAACAAAGAAAGCGGAAACGCCGGCTACAAGACCAACGATACCAAGAAGTAGACAACCTATAAGAAATTTCTTGAAAAAGGAGCCTTTTTTCTTTGGTTTTTCTTCTTTATGTGTTTTTTTCTCTTGATTTTTCACATGATTTCGTTCTGTACGAGAACGATAATTATCTGACATTATACTTTCTCCTACCTTTCATTCTCTCCCCCAAAAGTCGAAAAAAGAGCCTTAGTGATGACTCTATCACGAAAAATAAACCATGTCTAGTACACGGATATAGTCAATCCGAGGGTGATAACCGCATGATAATAAGGATCCATGCTCTTCTATTTCTTCTTTCGTAATCGACTTGCGTCCACCAGTATTTTGACGATTCCAAAATGCAATAATATGTTTTGCATCTAGTAAATAAAATTCATCAAAAAGTGTAAATTTAATAATAACAAATGCAATTCCATTATGAGCAACCACTTGCTTCATATGTTCAATTTGATGAAGGTGGAAGTTTTGAAGTGGGAAACTAGTTTTATTTTTTGTTTCCTTTGCTTCAAAATCGATGTATTTCCCTTTGTATACACCGTTGTAATCTGTTGTAGAAGGTTGTTTAAAATACGCTTCTTTTACCACTGCAGCACTTCGAGCGGGGTAATCTACTTTTACAATTTGAAGAGGTGTAGGCTTTTTATGTACACATGCAATATTATGGGTTAAGTAATATTGATTTGTTTCATTCAATTCCTCTTCAAGGGACATACCTCTATTACTATAAGTATGTGTTTTTATAGGTGTTTTTTGAGGTTGTGAAGCTTGATTATACCTTTTTCCATTTGGGTAACGAATGGTCATAGTGTGTCCACCCCCAACTTGCTAAGAATTACTTACAAAGGTGATTATATCAAAAAATGAAAAAAGATGTGACCTTTTTGATGAAAGGTATGATGACTTATTTATGTTTACATGGAATGATTATATGAAAATGAAACAAAATCGAGAAAAAAATTTTTGTACAGAGGAAGAAAAAGCAATCATTCACAATATTAAAAAGAAAACAGAAATAGCTAATGTGGACAATATTTCTCGGACACAATCTTATCAAGAATATTATTTAAGAAATAGTGAAATCAGGTGGGCCTTTTTAGCGAGTATGGTTTCGAGAAATGCGGGCTGGAATATGACTGATTTAGAAGGGAGATATTATGCTACTGTTTTACCTAGAACGGTAAAAAAACATTTATTTATTCTGTACGAACAGGCTAATTGGATTATTTTTTTAGATGCATTTCCTCAGCTATTATTGTATGAGGAAAGTAAGAAGAGACGTGCACCTCTCTTTCATTTGTTGCAATATTTCAACGTATCAATTTTTATGGAAAAAGAATGGTTACTTTTCTGGGAAAGAAGAGATATGAATAGGCTTATGACAGCGCTTATTATAAATGAACAAAATAAAATTCAAAAACCAGTCATTGAGAACACATATTTTAAAAAACATGTATTCCATACTGCACTTTTTAAAGTACAAGAAAGACTTCATATTAGTGCAGTTATCTTCCCAACAATTGAAGGGAGAATGTATGGATTTTCGGTTTATCAATTTGAAACGTTACAACAGCGCATAGAACTAGGAAAAAAATTAGCATGGTTATTGTTTCATCCAATTTATAATGGTTCGTTTTATAAGTTTGCATTGCAAACTACACATACTGGGTCTAGAGAAGATTATGAAGTTTACGCAAAGGAAACTCGAAAGTCTTATACGCCAACACTTAGAGAAATTTATCCTGTTATTTTACATGAAGAAATAAAAATGAGAGATTGGTTTTGTGCAAATATGAAAATGAATGTGCTATTTGTACCTGAAGAACCTAAAGGGGAAGTTAATATAACAGAATGGTATAGAAGAAAGAGAGAACAAATCTATAGGCTATCTATCGCAAATCGTTTTGCTAAAAGGATGGATGAGTTCATGATATAATAAAAAAGAAGTCCCGTCTTCCATTTTGAAGACGGGACTTCTTAATTTGAAACAATCCTGCTATGTGTGCTACAACTTTAATCTCAAAACGTAATGCTAGTAGGAGATTAAGGGTGACTTGAAATTTAACTGTTCGTAATAAAGTCTCGCTTTATGTAGCAGGGAAGTTTGGACCATCTAGCTTTGGATTGCCAGTCTCGGGTTTATTTTGTTGTTTGTTTTGGTTTTTCTTTTTTTCATTTTTGTTCTTTGCCATTGTAATACACCTCCTTTTTGTATTGTTACCATTTCTATAAATGACATACGAAATGATTTCTTTGACGAATAACAACTAGTTTTGTCATGTGGGCAGGAGTGGTGAATCATTCGGCGAAATTACATGACAAAGGAAAAGCAAAGAAGGAGGCGTTTTGTATATGGCGATGGTTCAGAAGGAAGATGTAATGAAAAAAATGGATCAAATGTTAAGTTCTCTCGATTTGCTGGAAATGAATATAGGGATTAGAATGAATCATGCATTAAAGGATGCGAGTGAAAAAATATGCAATAAGATAGAAATAACAGAAATGCATATTGAACATATGGAAAATAAATTAGTGCATCACGAAGAGAAAGGGAATTGGGTAAAGACATTTCAAAACGTCGTAGTGAGTGCATAATAAGGTGGGAAAGAAATGAAGAATGAAGCATTAATACAGTCTTCAGAAAAACTCATGCAGTATAATAATGAAGCGAATGTAAAAAAGAGAGAACTAACCGAATACGACTTTTATAAGGATATGAAACCGTTTGTAGATATGGTAGATGAGGAATTAAAGAAGTGGAAAGAATTAGCTTATAAGTGGATTAAAGAAGAAAAGCCAAAATATATACATGTACAGCAAATTGATCAAGTATATGATAATTTACAAACGAATGTGTTGCAATGCTTTGTAAATAAAGGTAAAGGTAAACGATTCTTTGAAACACACCAAGCCATTTCGTATACTTTGCAAAATATAGTTGAGCAATGTAAATAACAAGAGGGAGAGCCCTCTTGTTATTTTTATGCTTCTGTCATTGTTGTAGGTTTTGTTGCGCCGTTTATTTCTAATTCTTTTATTAATGTTCGATAATCTGATATGCATATTTTTCCTTCGAGATACCAATGTCTCGCAAAGTCTAATAATTCATTTGCATTCTCTGTGCAATACCCCTTTTTTTGAGAAAACGCTTGTTTTAAATCCCCTAATACCATGTTGATTCCTCCCCCATGAGAATCTTCTTCTTCATTATCATAGCATGGAAGGGTTTTCTTTTTTAATTTTTTAAAAATTTAAACTTCCGACAAAAATAGACAGATACTCCATCACACATATTATTTTATAGGTACATATTATATATGTAGAAACTTATGTGAAGGAGGAGAGAATGCATGTTTCAACAACCTAACTTATATCAGCAAACGAATCCATATGCACAGCAAAATATGTACCAATATAATACGGATACATATTTACGGTATAATATGTATCCTTTCGAGCCTTATTATGGAAATCAAAATTATTATCAACCGTTTGAAGTGTCCTTTATGAATCAAGCTCAACAACCACAACAGCAGCAGCAACCTTATGTGAATCAAGCTCAACAACCACAACAGCAGCAGCAACCTTATGTGAATCAAGCTCAACAACCACAACAGCAGCAACCTTATGTGAATCAAGCTCAACAATCACAAGCTCAGCAACCATACATGAATCAACCACAGCAGCAGCCTTATATGAATTCGCAATATTATATGCCACCACCATCTCCGTATGCTAATCAACAAGCGATGTTTTATCCACCAAAACAACCGTACCCGACGCAGGGTAAGCAAAAGCAACAACAGCCAAGTCAGTTTTCTAGTTTTGTTTCTCAATTTAAAACATCAGATGGTAACTATGATGTAAATAAAATGATGAATACAGCTGGACAAATGATGAATGCGATGAATCAAGTGACAGGTATTGTAAAGCAAGTTGGAGGCTTTTTTGGTAAGTGATGTTGAAGGATTGTCTATAAAAACAATGTAAATGAAATAAAGGACTAGACAAATTTCCTTGTAATAAATGGGTATATATAACAAACGGCTTTCTCTCTTTTCTCATACTGTAAAGTGTAATCAGATTTTTTTAACGAGAGAGGAGAGAAAAAACTATGCATCATTGTCATCCTTGCTTTGGAGGGCATAAGCCTACAGGACCTATTTGTACGACTGCTCCTGTCATTCATCCGACGAAACAATGCGTAACACACTCTTTTTCAACAACGGTGGTGCCACACATTTTCCCAACACATACAACACATGTACATCATCAACAAATTAAAAACCAAAACTTCTTCCCGCAAACAAATTCAAATGTAAATGTTGTGGACCCAATCGACCCAGGATTCGGTGGCGGATGTGGACCGTGTGGCCATGGTCATCATCATCATCATCATCACCACGGTCATCAAATATCTCCATTTGGGCCAGGACCGAATGTATCACCGTTTGGACCAGGACCAAATGTATCACCGTTTTTACCAAACAATGTATCACCAGTAGGTCCAAATATCGGACCAAACGTTGGTGGAATATTTAAAAAGTAAATGATATGTTAGAACTAGCGGAATGCTAGTTCTTTTTTTGTAATTGGAGTGTTGATATGAAAGTTATTGCAGTAACAGGATATAAGCCATTTGAACTTGGAATATTTAAAAATGATCATCCAGGAGTGGAGTGTATAAAGAAAGCATTACACCGTAAATTAATCACTTTTGTAGAAGATGGTTTAGAATGGGTTATAATAAGCGGCCAATTAGGTGTAGAATTATGGGCTGCTGAAGTTGTTTTTGAAATGCAAGTAGAATATCCTGATTTAAAATTAGCGGTATTCACTCCGTTTTTAGAACAAGAAGAAAATTGGAAAGAAGATAATCGTGAATATTACGAATTTATTCTTTCTCAAGCAGACCATGTTGATAGTATCACGAAACGGAAGTATGAAAGCCCAGAGCAATTTAAATTAAAAAATCAATTTTTTATTGAAAAAAGTGATGCGCTTTTAGCGGTATACGATGAAGAAAAACCAGGAAGTCCCAAATATATTGTAGAATCAGCAAAGAAAAAAGGAGAAATAGAAAATTATCACAGTTATTTCATTCTTTTTTCTGATTTACAAGATATAATAGAAGAGGAACAGTGGAATAATGCAGAGTAATATGTAATATAGTACTCGTATATATGATTGACAAAAAGCATTGTTTCTGAAAAAATTTAGTTAATGAAAGTTTTGGTAAAAATTTGAGGTGAAGAAAATGATTTCGGATAAAATTAAATTAACAGCGAAAGATATTTTAGAAAAAGAATTTAAAACAGGTATGAGAGGTTATCAGCAAGAAGAAGTAGACAAGTTTCTTGATATGATCATTAAAGACTATGAAGCTTTCCACAAAGAGTTTGAGCAATTAAAGCAACAAAATGCTCGTTTAAAGCGTGAATTAGAGGAACAAAAACTAGCAGTAACGCAAGTTCCACAACAACCTGTACAAACACCAGTTGCACAACCGGTTTATAACAACACGAATACGGATATTTTAAAACGCTTATCTAACTTAGAAAAAGCTGTATTTGGAAGTAAGTTATACGAATGATGTAAGGTGGGAAAAGGTTTAAGCATTTTACATAGAAAAAAACGTTGCAAAATCTTTTTGTTTCCACTATACTAATGGATGTCATAACGTTTGGGTAATCGCTGCAACGCCAACGTTGTAGAGGAAAGTCCATGCTCGCACGGCCTGAGATGGCTGTAGTGTTCGTGCCTAGCCAATTCATAAGCTAGGGTATTCTGGCTGTAAGGCTGGTTTAACGGCAGGGAAAAAACCTAAGTCCTTTCGGATATGGTTTGACTACCTTTAAAGTGCCACAGTGACGAAGTCCTTGAAGAAATGATAGGAGTGGAACGAGGTAAACCCCACGAGCGAGAAACCCAAATAATGGTAGGGGAATCTTTTCCAAGGAAATGAACGACGGGAAAGGACAGGTTTTATAACCTGTAGATAGATGATTGCCACCGGAGTACGAGGCGTGGGCCGTTTGTAGTACAAAGGAACAGAACATGGCTTACAGAACGTTATGAACCAACTATGAAATAACTCAGCTCTCCTTTGTTAGAGGAGGGCTTTTTATTTGTATGAAGTTATAAAGTATGAGTTAAAATGGTTAATGAGAAAATTTTTCGTAAAATGTAATAATTAATAGGACCAATTGCTATTAATTATTGTTTGAATATACATAAGAGGTGAATGCAAATGGGAAAAGTTACTTTAATTGCAACAGCGGCAATGGGTATTGAAGCGTTAGTTGCCCGAGAAGTTCGCGATCTTGGTTATGAATGTCAAGTAGAAAACAGCAAAGTAACATTTGAAGCAGATGAAAAGGCGATTTGTCGTACGAACTTATGGTTACGTACTGCGGACCGTGTAAAAATTAAAGTTGGCGAATTTAAAGCAACGACATTTGATGAGCTATTTGAAAAAACAAAAGCATTAAACTGGGGAGATTATATTCCAGAGAATGGTGAATTCCCTGTTATCGGTAAATCTTTAAAATCTGAATTATTCAGTGTTTCGGATTGCCAACGTATCGTTAAAAAAGCTGTCGTTGAAAAATTAAAAACAACATATAAACGTACAACTTGGTTTGAAGAAGATGGTCCGTTATTCCGTATCGAGATTGCAATGCTCAAGGATATTGCAACATTAACAATTGATGCGAGCGGTGTTGGGCTTCATAAACGTGGATACCGTATGGATCAAGGGGAAGCTCCGTTAAAAGAAACATTAGCTGCGTCTTTAATTAAATTAACAAACTGGAAGCCAGATCGTCCATTTGTTGATCCATTCTGTGGATCAGGTACAATTCCGATTGAAGCAGCATTAATTGGACAAAACATTGCACCAGGATTTAACCGTGGTTTCGCATCTGACGAGTGGGGCTGGGTAGGTAAACAAAACTGGCGTGAAGCTCGTCAAGAAGCTGAAGATTTAGCGAATTATGATCAACGATTACAAATCATTGGATCAGATATTGATCATCGTATGATTCGAGTTGCTCAAGATAACGCAGAAGAAGTGGGCTTAGGCGATTTAATTACATTTAAACAAATGCAAGTAAAAGATTTCACAACAAAAGAGGATTATGGCTACGTTGTAACGAATCCTCCATACGGAGAACGTTTAAGTGAAAAAGCACTCGTTGAACAACTGTATAAAGAAATGGGACAAGTATTCCGCCCGTTAGATACATGGTCAGCGTATGTATTAACAAGCTACGAAGCATTTGAGAAGTGTTATGGAAAAGATGCGTCGAAGAAGCGTAAACTGTTTAACGGATTTATCCGTACAGATTACTACCAATACTTCGGAAAACGTCCACCGCGTAATTCATAGTATAAAGGCATTTGAAGGGCTAAAACATAATTGGTTCGCTTAGAACAAGTTATTAAATATTAGCCCAATAAATAAACCTCATTCTTTTTTCCAAAAGGAAGAAAGGGTGAGGTTTTTTGTTGTATAAAATTGTAATGCAAGAATTTTTAGATGATAGGGAATTACGTAATTTAAGTAAACATACTTTGAAATCTTATAAAGAAATTTTGAAAAGATTTGAGTCCTTTTGTGTAAATAAAGGGATATTTGACACTGATAAAGTTACGTCAAAAGTTGCAAAAGAGTTTTTCATTTATTGTAAGCATGAGTTGAAAAATAGTATATCTACAATAAATGAAAAGAATCGAACATTAAAGGTGTATTTTAAGTACCTAGAAGAAGGGATAGTCGAAGAAAACCCATTCAAAAAAATAAAATTTAGTAAAGAAGATACCATAACAGATGTTTTAACAGATGAGTAAGTAAAGAGTGTTCTTGAACACTTTGATAGAGGGCATTATAAAGGGACAAATTATGTTTTAATGAGACATCAAATGGTAATAGTCCTATTGATTTCTACAGGGCTTAGGAGAGAAGAATTAGTTAATTTAAAGTGGCCTGATATTGACATGAGAAATAGGACAATTATGACTTATGGGAAGAAAAGAACCGTTGCTACTATTCCATACACACAGCCCCATTTTCCGAAGAGTTGCGGTCACTCTTCGGTACCCATATCGTAATTTATGCCGAAGACAAACATCCTTTATTTTCTCTTCTATCTCATCTCTTAGGTCCACTGTTCGTTGTAACCAACGATAAAATGTAGACCAGGGTAATTCTAATACATTACATAATTCTTTTACCGTTAGTTTTGTTTTGAAATCGGTCCATAAAGTAACTACAGTTTCCGGGTTTAATTCCTTTCGATTTCCAGATACTTTCCCCATATCAGTAATTTTGTTTTTAACTGTTTATTTTCTAACCGTAGCTGTTCCAATTCATTTAACTCTTTTGGCCCTTTTCCATAAGAATATTGTTTTCCTACAGGTTGTTGAAAACGGTACGTTTGACCGGTACGATACCACTTCATCCACGTCTTAATTTGGGAAACATTTTTAATTCCAAACTGCTCCATAATGGTCCGATTGGAATATCCATCCTTTTTCATGTACCACTATTCGGGTTCACTTCAAAATTTAGGAGGGCGTTTTTTTGAGTCGTGAATCTTTTTGATTTTCGTTTTCGTAATTCGTTTTAATATATATAAAGTTGGCAAATTAGAGAATCCTCAAACCCCTTGATAACAATGAGATTTATCATGTCTCAAAAGTACCAAATTGCAATTAAGGATACCCTCTTGGACATTTTGGAATATTAAATTACTTGTTTAAAATGCGATGGGATATCACTTTTTGTCCGAAAATGAGAAATAAGGTGACATTTTCGGACAAAAAGTGTCTCAAAAATGGACAAAAAGTGATAGGTATAGAAAATAGATAGTAAAAAGAATAGATAGTATAAAAGGAAGGTCACTAACGCTCTTTGATTCGCCTTCGGCTCATTACCTCACTAACGCTCTTTGATTCGCCTTCGGCTCATTACCTCACTTCGTTCGGTGGGGCTTTGCCCTTCTTTTACATAATAAAAATGTTTTAAATGAACTTTAAAAGATATTTTAAGCGAAATAAATTATTTAATTAAAGATTTTAAAGAAGTATGAAAATAAAAAAGGGTGGTTATCTATTTTACAACCACCCTTTTAATTCAACCTATTAACCACCAGTATGACCATCCGACATTTGTTTTACAGTATAAATTGTTTCATGTGTATCTTTAGAATCCAGTACACCAAATGTTAATGTTAGTGCAGTCATAATTCCCGTTAAACTAATTATTACTTTTTTCATTTTAACGCCCCCTTATCATGAATTTTTTCTCTTGCATTTGAACTTAGATAGAAGTATTTACTTGCCTTTAAATGATTGCCTTCATGATAAAATTTCACTGCTAATTTTTCATTATATTCATTAATGTACTCGTATAGGTTTTCTTTTTCAAAATAGAGCATTCCTGCTAGTATTATTGATTCTAATTGTTCTCCAGAAACCTCATTGTTTATCGTTAGTAAGATATTAAAGCGATGTTGGTATTCCTCATTTTTTAATTTTAAACTGATTTCTAAACCTGTTTTTAAAAGTTCTAATGCTTTTTCTTTATTATTAATTTTTGCATGTTCGCATGCTTCAATTAAAATCGCTCTATAGTTTGCTGGCATTTTTTCAGTTACTTCGGATAAATAGCGAATTGCTAATTCTGAAAGGTTTTGATTTGCATACATAAAACCTAAGTTATGTCGAACGTATAAGGTTGCTTGTTCTTCGTTTTGTTTTTGGAATATATCCAATGCAGAGATAAGACATTCTTCTGCTAATTCATATTCTTTCAAATGTATACATGCTAATCCATAAAGATTATTACAGTAACCAATGTTTAATTCATAACCATTGTATTTAGAAAAAATTTCTTTTGCCTTAGAAACCTGTTTAAGTGCTAAAACATATTGTTGGTTATGGCAACTGAAGGTAGAAAGTTTAAAATAAAATTCTGCTTGTTCAAGTTGATCTGGGATTTGTTTTAATTTAATTTCGGCTTTTTCATAATGTTCTTTTGCCAAATTATAATCACCAGTTATGTTCGAATGCATTGCTTTG
>NZ_FNDM01000041.1:0-6104 GCF_900100505.1 Bacillus sp. cl96 | reverse complement strand
GGTTCAAAATGTTATCCGGTATTAGCCCCGGTTTCCCGGAGTTATCCCAGTCTTATGGGCAGGTTACCCACGTGTTACTCACCCGTCCGCCGCTAACTTCATAAGAGCAAGCTCTTAATCCATTCGCTCGACTTGCATGTATTAGGCACGCCGCCAGCGTTCATCCTGAGCCAGGATCAAACTCTCCAATAAAGTTAGTTTGTCTAGCATCTAAAATAAAAATTGACGTTTCACGTTGTTTGTTTCGTTCAGTTTTCAAAGAACTACTTGGCCGCTCATTCGCGACTTCCTTATGTTAACATTTTCATCTTTCAATGTCAACTAAGTTTTTTATTTCGTTTGTCGCTTGCGACGTTATTGTCATCGGCGACTTGTTCTATATTACACCTCTAAAGCATAATCGTCAACACCTTTTTATAAAGAACTTCAATTTAATATTTTTATGCTCTTTTAACTAAATACGTCTCTATAGGATTTCATTATCGGAGCACACCTTCTGCTTCTCTTTAATTTGTTTTTCCAAATATATTCGAGTTAATTTGAACTCTAGACTTAACTTGTGTGGACGTTTTCCTCCAACAAAACTAGCAACCTTATTTTAACAAATACTAGTATATAATTAGAGAGTTGTTGTACTATCAATAAAACTCTATTAGAAGCAGGTGAAGATATGAAAGATATACGTATCCTTATAGCAGACGACGATAAAGAAATCCGAAATTTATTAAAAATATATTTAGAACGAGAATTATACATGGTAGACACTGCAATCAACGGCGAAGAAGCTTTACATTTATTTAATCAAAATAACTATAACCTCGTTATACTAGATCTTATGATGCCCAAAATAGATGGAATCGAGGTATGTAAAAAACTTAGAGATAAAACTAACGTACCTATATTAATGCTCACCGCTAAAGATCACGAAGTTGATAAAATTTTAGGTTTAAGCATTGGTGCTGATGATTATATTACGAAACCTTTCAGCATTCACGAAGTAATTGCACGAGTAAAAGCTCTTATGCGGCGTTTTTTAGTTCTCGGAAGTAACAATACTGCTCAAGAAAAAACAACTTTATCTTTTAAAGGACTAACTATCAATTTAAATACATACACAGTTCATACAAACAAAGAAGAAATTAGCTTAACCGGAAAAGAACTGGAACTGTTAAAATTCTTTACTTCAAACCCAGGGCAAGTATTTACAAAAACACAGCTCTTCCGAAATGTATGGGACGATAATTATATAGAAGATGACAATACCGTTATGGTACATATTCGAAAACTTAGAAAGAAAATAGAAATTGACCCTTCCAATCCAAAATTCATTCAGACTATATGGGGAATTGGTTATAAGTTTGTAGGTGAAAAGCTTGAAGACTGATAAAACCCTCTTCCTGATTTCATTACAACTTATCATTTGCGGGATTTTAAACATACAAATGGATCCAAGAATAAAAATGTCTTTATTTATTATCCTTATCTTAATTACAATTTATCTCTTCTTTTCAAGAATACAATTCATTCAACATCGCAAAGCAATGGATACTAAATTAAGTCGTGTACTAAAAGGAAACTTACAAACGAGATTATTCACAAGCAATGACCACTCATTACATAATATCGTTTTTTCAATAAACGAGCTAATAGGTAAATTAGAGCAGGTTCAAATTGAAGCCAAAAGATCCGAGGAATCCAGAAAACAACTTTTGTCTAGTATCTCCCACGATATACGAACACCACTCACCTCCATTATCGGATATATAGATGCTTTGAAAGACGGAGTTGCTGCTTCTGAAATAGAAAAACAAGAATATCTTAAAATACTCTATATGAAATCAAATAACTTAAAGCACCTAGTTGATGAAATATTCAATATGGCGAAGCTAGACGCTAATGAATTTCCACTAAAAGAAGAAGAACTCGACTTTTCTGAAGTTACTAGAGAAGTTTTGATTGAATTTTTACCTGAGCTCTCAAAACATAACATTGAACTGCAAATTCGCATACCAGAGTCTACTTGTCCTATCATCGCAGATCATCTAAGCATTATGCGGATTATCGGTAATTTAATGAAAAATGCAATTTATTACGGAAAGGATGGGAAAACAATAGGAGTCGAATTGCTAGAAGCTGATGCAGAATACGAACTTCATATTTGGGATCAAGGCCCTGGTATTCCAAAACATGATTTACAAAACGTATTTGAGCGAATGTACCGAAGCGAACAATCAAGAAACTCTTCATTTGGTGGTAGCGGTCTCGGGCTTTCTATTTCCAAAGCGCTCGTTGAGAAAAACGGTGGACATATATGGGTTGAAAGTACTCCATGGAAACGAACTACTTTTGGCTTTTCTATTCCAAAACACAATACTTTTAAGAAATAGTTAAGAAATGATTAATATGCAGTTAAGCCTTCCTTTTTATGATGTAAGTAAGAACTTATAGAAAGCAGGTGTCTCCTATAAATACAATTATAAAAACGACTAACCTTACTAAAGTATATGGCAATCAAAAGTCAGTAGATAATTTAAATATTAATGTTCAACAAGGGGAGATTTATGGCTTCATAGGCCGCAACGGTGCTGGTAAAACAACAACCATTCGCATGCTGCTTAGTCTTATAAAGCCTACAAGTGGAACGATTGAAATATTCGGAGAGAACTTATTCCAAAATCAAAAAGATATTTTAAGCAGAATTGGTTCTATAGTTGAAGTTCCAGGATTTTATGAAAACTTAACTGCAAAAGAAAACCTATTAATTAATGCAAAAATAATTGGGGTTCACAAAAAGAATGCTATCGAAGAAGCATTAGAAATAGTAGGCTTGCAGCATGAGACAAAAAAGTTAGTAGGAAAGTATTCTTTAGGAATGAAGCAACGCTTAGGAATTGCACGTGCTCTTCTCCATTATCCTGAGCTACTCATATTAGATGAACCAACTAACGGACTAGACCCTATTGGTATTAAAGAAATGCGAAAACTTATTCATTCTTTAGCTCAAGAAAGAAATATAACAATACTCATTTCTAGTCACATATTAGCCGAGGTAGAACAGTTAGTCGATCGTATCGGAATTATTCATGAAGGAAAGTTACTAGAAGAAGTTTCTCTTGATACGCTGCGCAAAGCAAACCGTAAGTACATAGAGTTTCAAGTGAATAATGACGATAAAGCTGTGATGTTATTAGAAAATCATCTTCAAATTTTTGATTATGAAGTACATGATGAAGGAAATATTCGTATTTACTCTCATTTTGGACAACAAGGATACATAAACAGAACGTTTGTTCTTAATGATATTGAAGTATTAAAAATGATGATAAGCGAAGATAGACTAGAAGATTATTTCACCAAACTAGTTGGAGGTGGAACAATTGGTTAATCTACTCTATACAGAACTCTTAAAGCTAAAACGCTCTAATATGTTTTTAATTAGCATTATTGGTGCTGGTGTCGCACCTTTCTTAGTTGTAGTAGCCTCTTATATACATATAAAAACAAAACAGCCAACTCCAACTATTTGGTTCCATCAATTATTCACTGACGTTAACTTATATACTACTTTAGTTATAGGATTCCCCTTATATGGAGTAGTGGTTGCTTATTTGCTTACCCGCGAATATACAGAAGATACACTGAAAAATTTACTAACTATCCCCGTGTCGCGCATTAGCTTTATTATAAGTAAATTCATCATTCTCTTTCTTTGGATTATGATGCTAACTTTAGTCGCTTGGGCACTTACTTTAATATTAGGGCTATTGGGGAACTTCCCTGGTTTTAACATTTCTTTACTTTTAGGTTCTTTCCTAGAATTTTTAATATGTGGTGGACTTCTCTTTCTATTGTCTTCACCTATTGTGCTACTAACTCTTGTAATGAAGAGCTATGTACCACCCATTATATTAACAGTCATTATTACAATGACTAATCTTATGCTCGTAAACTCCAAGCATAAAGATTTATTTCCGTGGACCGCTACTCTAGATATCGCAAATAACGAATTACAACCGACATATCCACCAGAGTATTCTTATATCATCATTGCAGTAACGACAATTTCCGGATTTATTGCAACACTATTCTATTTTAAAAAAGTAGACATTCATTAATGTATAGGAGTGAAACTATGAGCGATATCATTATTGCCTTCATACTCGGTATTGTAGAAGGATTAGCTGAATTTTTACCTATATCTTCTACTGGCCACCTTATATTAGTCGGGCATTTATTAGGCTTTGAGGGAGAAAGAGCAAAAACGTTTGAAATTGTTATTCAGCTAGGCGCAATTTTAGCTATTGCAATTTTATATCATAAACGTCTCGTTTCTTTATGTAATATTAAACCTCTTATACAGAAAGAAAAAAAATTCAACGCGTTCCATGTATTTCTTGGCGTATTTCCGGCAGTGGTTGCTGGCTTGCTACTACATGATATTATTAAAACATACTTATTCCAGCCATACACTGTTGTGATTGGACTTGTAGCAGGGGCAATTCTTATGATCTTTGCAGAAGTAAAAAAGAAAGGGGCAGCAGCCTATTCACTGGACGATTTAACATACCGCCAAGCTTTAACAATCGGATTATTTCAGTGCTTAGCGGTATACCCTGGCTTCTCTAGAGCTGGCTCTACTATCTCTGGAGGTCTATTAGCAAAAGTAAATTATAAGACTGCATCTGAATTCTCTTTTCTAATAGCTCTTCCTGTAATGATTGGGGCAACAGGCTTAGACTTACTAAAAAGTTGGAAGTATTTAAGTGTCGATGACATCCCTATGTTCGCGGTAGGATTCATTACCTCTTTTATAGTAGCGATGCTAGCAGTAGTAACTTTTCTAAAGCTTTTAGAGAAGATAGGTTTAAAACCTTTTGCATACTACCGTATTTTGTTGGCTATCTTATTTACGCTTTTCGTATTGCTATAGATTCATATAAGTCACATATTATTAAACTGATATTCAATTTAGAATATCGGTTTTTTTATCTATTTCAACTCTAGTATTACTCACTTCAATATGGCATAGTGATAATAAACTACCATTCATAATCTGAACGTTCTTTAAGTAACTATGTCCTTTATCATAAAATGCAATTGGAAAATTAAAGATCCCATATATGTACAGAACATATTTACAAACTATATTCACTCCACATAGTATCTTTTTAATTTGCAAAACACTGATACAAATTAAAAATAAGTACAAAGGCATAACAAATAAATAAATTTCCTAGGAATTATAAAGAGATTAAATATTAATTAGAGTGAGGTGACGATAAAAATGAATCAATTAGCACAGACATATTGGGATACTTATTGGGGAAACAACAAAAAACCAGAATCTGTTACAGCTTGGCAATTTGGGGATGCCCCTAATTATCTTGCACAACTAGTAATTGACGGTATTAAAACAGCTACATGCTCCGGTCACATTTTTTATGAATTAGAAAATGAATCGCTACCGACTACTAATGATTATAGTATTATACTCAATAGTAATGATGAACCTGTAGCTATTATTAAGACAATAGAAGTAACTGTAACACCAATGAATGAAGTAAGCGAAGAATTCGCTATCGCTGAAGGCGAAGGAGATCGTACTTATAATTACTGGAGAGACACCCATGTTCGTTTTTTTACAAAGGAACTAAATGAGATTGGTCTTAATTTCTCTGAAGATATGTTACTCGTCTGTGAGCGTTTTGAACTTGTTGATGTGAACAATAAAGTGAAATTTTAATAAACTGAGATTTACCAGCCATTCTTATTTTTATAAACACAAAAAAGACGAGTCATTCTGACTCGTCTTAAAGTTGCTTGGCGACGTCCTACTCTCACAGGGACAAGGTCCCAACTACCATCGGCGCTAGAGAGCTTAACTTCCGTGTTCGGTATGGGAACGGGTGTGACCTCTCTGCCATCATCACCAAACTATGAAGGCATATTCCTTCAAAACTAGATAACATTGCTACATATTATATGGTTAAGTCCTCGATCTATTAGTATTCGTCAGCTCCACATGTCACCATGCTTCCACCTCGAACCTATCAACCTGATCATCTTTCAGGGATCTTACTAGCTTACGCTATGGGAAATCTCAT
>NZ_FNDM01000035.1:0-9061 GCF_900100505.1 Bacillus sp. cl96 | reverse complement strand
GGTAATTTCCCAACTTTACTTCCTACATAAGAACCTGCACCACGATTGTCAGCTGGTTTTATGTATCGAATATCTGCGCCAGCTCCACCCTCGGAACACATCGCCATAGGGTATTCATCCCGATCATATCCTTTTTTCGTTGGAACATTTGCTAAAGACTGTTTTCTCCTTTCAGCGGCTCCATTCCGATCAATCGTACAAATATCTGTCTTGCCACTTGCAATCGCATCTTTAATATGCGCTGCGGTTTCTGGATACTTGTTTGATGGAAACTCTATAACTTGTGCAATATCTTGTGATTCACTTGTTTGTTTTACATGATTTGAACTTTGAATTGCTGAACATCCCGAAAATAACAATCCCATCGTTAGAAAACTGCTTATAACTCCTTTGAGTTTCATTGTATTCCCCCTTTTTATCCCTTATTTATTTAATCTTTAGGTTCCTTGAACAAGAATATTAGTAAAGTACTAACGCTCCAAGTCCAAACAGTTATTTTACCAATATTCAGCATAAGAAATGTTTTATTTTGTATTTGACCAAGTGCATTTGTTGAAACATTAGTTCCAGTATAAAAATCCAGTGAAAATAAATATGCTATAGATTCTGTTAATCCCATTTTTGCTTGTGCTGGAATTACCCAAAATACCATTGGTGCTACAAAAAACATAATAACCCAAGCTACAGCACCAAAATCAAATCCCTTAATATTGTAAAAAGGACGTTCAACAAACTTCATATTTTCACTCCATTCATTTCCCTTTAAAATTTCAACTTTTAATCTTCAACATCATCTTTCACTTTATATTCTATAGGTGTATCAACTGTAAGACTGCCATTAGGTTTAAGTTTATGTCCACCCTTATCACTTACCGTTTTGTATTCTGGCGATGTATCAACCGTATAATCAGCATATGCTTGATAATCTTTATCTCTATATAACTTTAAATACTCAATGTAATTTCTAACTGTACTTTCAGACCAATATGGAACACCCGATATAACCGCATCTTCTTCTACAAATTTGCCTCTTTTTCTATATGTCGCTACTTTAGATTGTGTATAATCTAAACCCGCATTTATCAACTCTCTTGCGAATTCGCTTTGACTATAATATTCAGTGCTAGACAAAATTAAATTATGACTTGAACCTTGAAGCAAATACGTGTCATTTCTAAAATAATGAGCTATCAAATCTAATGCAAAAGCTAATTTTTCTCCTATCAAATGCTGATATAACAAGTTAATATCAAAACTATTTTCCTTTGGGTTTTTAAAAAACCAAAGTAATTTTAAGAAAGTGCGCTCTTCTTCTGTTTCTAAAGCGCGAAGCGCTTCATCATGTGTAAATACATTTTCATAAGCATTTAATTTCTCTTCTAAATAAGGATAAGAATTAAGAAGTAACCCTACTGTTTTAGTCATAAAAAAACCTCCTATGTTGTAAGTTATAACAAAGATAACATACATTGTTATAACTTACAACAATAATTGTTATAATATACAACAATTATTGTTTTCCCAACCGTGGCAACGTAAAGAATCCCGTGAGGGATTCCGTTGACACTTCTTTTTAAAGGTGCGCAAGCCCTTTAAAAAGAACAGTAAAAAGCCTGTGAGTATATTCCATTTCGTAAGAGAAATGGAATGACGCTACAGGCGTAGTGTTTCTATACGAAGTATAGGGACACTCAAATTACAAAGGGCTCGATGCCCTTTGTAATTTGCATTCTTTAAAAAATCACAAAGCGAAATGCCTTTAAAAGCTTTGTGATTCCCATTCATTGCTTGCAATGAATGGACTCATTTTACAGGCTCGATGCCTGTTAAAATGAGCACCTTTGAAGAAAAAAAGAGAAAGAGAAGATTAACTTCTCTTTCTCTTTTTTATCGTAAGTAACCCTTCTCTCTCAAGGAGTAGTAGCGCCCTCTATGATTCACGATTAGGCTGTCTAGCAACTCAATCCCTAGAATCTCTCCTGCATCTTTCAAGCGACGAGACACTTGTTTGTCTGCTTCTGATGGTGAAACATCTCCACTTGGATGCTGATGCGCTACAATGATTGACGCGCTATTATTTAAAATTGCACTCTTGAACACTTCACGCGGATGCACCAAACTAGAATTTAGATGACCAACGTGACAACGATGTACCGCAACCACTTCATTTTTCGTGTTCAGACACATCACGAAGAACACTTCACGGTCTTCATCCCCAATAAATTTTGTAGCTACTTCAGCGGCTATATCCGAACCTGTGATACGGATGTGAGGTGTCTCAACCTCTCTGATTTCTTGTTTAATTCTTACGATTTCATATGTAGTTTCCATAGCTTTAACAGCTCCTTTCATTGTTCGGAATGGAAGCAATTTTTGTGAAAAGAGTGGTCAAGGCGCGAACAAAGTGAAGCGTACAACGTATCAAAAAAAGATTAGGGAATCTTATAAAGCTCAATGATTTAGGTGTTGTTGCGAGTGTACTTTACGAGCTTACAACACCTTAACCTACTTAGCTTTATTAGATTACCTTTTCTTTTTGCAGACCATTTACCACCTCTTATGAACAAAAATTATAATTAGAAGAACAAAGGAAGGACGGATTCCACTATCCCTTAATGCTTACCGTTCAAAAATTCCAACGGAATTAGGTAAGCTATTTAGAAAAGTGCGCAAGCCTTTTCTAAATAAGGAAAAGAGCTTGTAACATATATCATTTCGTTAGAGAAATGATATGTGTACAAGCTCTTATTGTTTTTATGCGTAGCATAGAAACAATCGGTTTATAGGTGGCTCGATGCCTCCTATAAACCGACTTCTCTTATTTGAAGCAGCAGCAGGAGAAAACCCTTTACATCATGGAAAGGGCATTTCTGATTCCTATTCCAACTTGCTCTTTACTCATATCAGACGAGAAGACCACTTCAACAAGACATTCATTATACTTATCCCGATTTGCTACTACAGAGAACATATGACTACCACGGTTAAGATTGAAGGTACCCTCAAATGTCGCCGCTTCACGTAAAGTATCAAAGCTCACTTCAAAAAGATCGCGCTGATGATACTGACTAAAACCTTTAAAATCCACGCTTCGCATTTCATTCACCTACCTTTATATACAGTTATCTTACTAACTAAATTTATACTATATATAAATGACAATCCCATAACAAAATAAAAACAACCGGATTACAAAATATAACAAATCATTTCCGATTGTTACAATTGGAAAACACCAATCCTTCTCATACTTTGCATTTAGAAAAACATTTGTTATAATTTTAGTAACTAAAAGAGTTATACTATTATTTTTTGCGTATATTAAAAGAAGAGATGCTGTCAACATCTCTTCTAGTAACTGATTACCGCAAGGCGGAACGGTTGCTAACGTTTATTTTCGTTTAGAACTGCCCTTTCGCTTGCCGGCTGGGGCGGTTCTTTTATTTTTTTTATTACTTAATTTCTTAGCTAACTCATTTGCACAAGCTGTTGCAAAGACTGTAAGAAATACTTTTACAGCATCATGTAATAAGGTAAGTAAAGAATCCATTCGGTCACCTCCTTTCTCTCTAAGATTAGAGAAAAAGGATTGGCAACCTCCCGCCCACGTTATTCAGTTGTATTTTATTTTACCATAGTTCTAAATATAAAAATAGAAAACGTAATTCTTAATCTTTAGGCTCTACATCAATGTCATAACACCTAATATGTATAAAAGTTTTATCCTCCTTCTCTTCAACTCCAATAACTTTCCCCATTACCCCAACTACTTCTGTAGACTGTTTTCCACTTCTAATAAACCAAGTCAATTTTTTAAAACGTTTTTCCAGTTCTGGAACACCGTTTAAATCTACTCTTAACTCTATTGATCCATAATCCTTGTAATGATCTTGTATGTCAAAGTACCCGTATTTATCAAATGTGAAAAATTGATTTTTGTGTAAACGCCCTTTAATGAAAACTATGGGACTTACTATTTTCTCTTCAAAATCTTTCTGTAGTGCATCATATGTACCGCGATAATAAAATTGTTTATTTTGAAGTAACTCTCTTATTACATTTTTTCGATGCTCTTCAGGACGATCAAAAGAAGTATGATAAAGCAAATCCGCTGCACTATTCAGAGTAACTGTTTTTGTTTTGTTGGCATCTTCTATCGTTTTTACCGGACCTGATTTAACAGGGTTTACAATTTTAGATGATGCTTTCTTATCTTTTAGACCAGCTTTATCATTACTTCTTTTTTCTTGATCGTGAAAAGAAGGTGCTTTCAATTGAACTTTTAGTTTTTTCCCTAACTTTCTAATTCGCTCTGACGTATCATCAACCGGAAGATAATTATCACAGTCGATATCATGCTCCGCATCTTTTGAAGGTAATCTATAATAAGGGCTTTCTCCCCCTGCATGAACCACTTGTGTCTCACACTCCATACAGTAAAAAGCACCATTATTTTTCATATCCTTTGTAACATCATGACAATTTACTTCTGTTCTAACGCTTGGAGATGCATAACTTCTATAATATGCATCTCTCATCGACTTACTTCTCCCCATCCTGACGCCTCCATTCTGCTATTTATATATACTAAAATCATAGCAAAAACGGGGTTATATGTCAGTTTAAGCCCCTAAAAATCTTCTGATCCAATGTGTTCATCATTCACGATGAACTACACGTAAATAAATGGCCACAAGCAACACAATAATAACCGCTATCGAAAGTTGCAACCAATATTCAACTATAGCATTTTTAATCCCCTCACCAATCTTGGCAAACCAACCTGGAAATAATCCAATCAAAACTGTTACTACTAAACCAATCCACCATGCTTTTTCTTTAATCCACTGTGACATTTTTATTCGCCTTCCTTCTATCTATACTTGCATACGCAATTTTCTTTTGTGTTTACAAGTAGTCTACACCAATATAATATATAAGGGGACGGATAGAATAACGCGAAAAATACACACAAATCCTTGTCATTACTGGGGTTTGTACATAAATCAAACAACCTAAAAGTTGTTAATAATACAACTGAAAGTTGTGTATTACTCAACAAATTTCGAAAAAATTGTAAATATGACAACAAATGGAGGAAAATTATGCCAAGAAGAAGAGTGAGTATACCTGTATACTGGGGAGCAATTATTTTAGATTCCTTTAAACATTTACAAGACAATGAATTTACCGGATCGGATTATAAGGTGCTATTTTTCCTTTGCGAACATATGAATAAAGAAAATAATCATACATATATGAGACAAACGAAAATTGCCGCTGATATGAATATGGACAAAGGCAATATTTCTAGAAGCATAACGAAGCTACGCAAAAAACAACTTATAGTTAAAGCTGAGAATGGTTTCATGTTAAACCCGCATTTATTTTATGTTGGAAAACGAGATCGTAATTCCCGAATAAAAATAAGAGAAGAATTTGATGGACTAATACGTAAACAAGGTGAAGAACCTCGCTTTAATTTAAATGAGGATGATTACTACTTAGAAGATTTTACAGAACCATTAGAAGATGACGACGATTTTTAAAAAATATAAAGCGCCTCTTACATACGTGTAAGAGGCGCTTTATCATTATACAAGTACAACCTCACGATAACTCCCATCTGTTAACGTTAATTGGTACCCAGCATCTTCTATTAGTTCATGTGTTCCTGCAAAATCAATAACTTTCCCTTTAGGTAGAATTAAATTTAATTCTTGTTTTGTAATTTCATTCAGATCATCATTTATATATTCTTTTAAACGATCCAAATAACCCGAGATTATTAGAACATAATTTTCACCTTTTGGATTTTCGACAATCTCCAGGTCCAAACAGAAGTCTATAATAGCCATTTCTTTTTCAAACATAGGCAACCTTACAATTCCCTCGTCGATTAATTTCTTAATCTTCTTTTCCGTATGCGATCCATTTTTCACGTTAAATATTCTCATTGGCATACTTATTCCATCCTTTATTCAATTTACTTATTAAAATATTGTTCTAGATCACTTAAATTGACCTTCCCTGATTTATCAGCCATTGCCCTTATATCATCTAGATACATTTCTACTTCTAACTCTTTCTGCTGTTCTCTCGCTCTGTTAATCACGCTCTGCGCTGGATAAAACACCTTGCTTAATCCGGATAGCTCTGAATATACCAAACTAGCTTGGTCCCTTACATATTTATAATCAAACAATTCTTTTTTTACTTGGCCAATATCTAACTGGCCATTTTTTACAAGGATTTTCCTCCAGAAACTTTTCCAACACTCTTGTACTTCGTGATCAACTGGCTCCATTGGCTCTTTAAGCATTTCATTTTGTTGCTTTAAATCAATAATTCGTACTGTCAGTTCTAAAGCAACTTGTTTATTTGAAGTCTCATATTCTTCTAGTTCTTTAATTATTTCATTGTTCGCCTCAATTGCTTGTTTCCGTATTAATTCCGTATCCATGCCCCATTTCCTACTTTGACTCATTAATTTTTCCTCAACCTCTAAAAAGTTACTTGTCATATTTTCATTCATTTCCTCTTCCTCCTTCATATTTTGGATATATTCTCTTAAAGCCCTTATATAAAATCCACTCAATTATTCAATGCTCTGATTTCATTTTCCTAACCTTACTCCACAACATGAAATAGCATGTTGCAAATAATATAAATAGAAAAAGCATTAAGTATGCTAGAGCGAATATCGCTTCAATTAAAGGTCTTTCATAAGCCCATACATTAAAAGCAATACCTATTATGATACAAAGCAAAACTTTATAATTATTATTTAAAGCTTGCATTTTCCTGCTCTCTTTCCTGAACTGTAATGTTTCGATTCACTCTTTCCCTATCTTGATGGGACATTCTATTAAACTTTTTTATTGCCTCTTCAACCGTTCCCGCTTCAACAGTCACTTCAAATACTCGAACCTCTTTATATGCCAAATTAAATTTTTTCATTTTAAAACCCTTTCCTAATTCCGTACTTTTACGGCCCTTCTGTTCCATTCTCTATTTTGAAATCATAATTTTCTACAAACCAATTTTCATTTTCTAGTACCAAGCTTAATTTCATGCTGTGATTCTCTTTTTTCTTCTCTCCCTCAATTGAAATTACGTATTCATAATTGACAGTAACATCTGCTTTGTCTTCAGCTGAACGTGTATAGTACATATCTTTTACATTCGCTTTTGTCATGTAATGAATGGCTGCATCATCAATTTGCTTATGTGAATCCTCACCAGCATTAAACAATTTATTTTCCGCTTCTCCCTTAACTAATTTCCGTAACGCTTCAAGCCCTTTTTTCTCCTTATCATTACTGTCATAAGTCATTAAAGTTTCTACAAAATTTTTGGCCACTACCTGACCTTTTTCTTGCGTATTTTCTTTTAAAACTTGCAAACGCTCTTCTAATTCTCTATTTTCATTCTTCAATTCATTTATTTTAGCTGTAAGTTTTGTCTTCTGTTGTTTAGCCTCACCCTTTAGATCAGAATTACTACTCCATAGCGTCAAACTTGTAATACTCAACGCGATAATTGCGCCAATTTGTAATATTTGTTTCATTTGATTTCCTCCTTATTTCGGCATATACGGTGCTGGATCAAGCTGTCCGTATTTAAATGATGTTTTGATTTCAAAGTGTAAATGAGGTCCTGTCACTTGCCCTGTAGCCCCGCAAATACCCAGTTGTTGACCTGCTTGAACCATTTGTCCTTGTTGCACCGAAAGTGCGTCCATATGGCCATACAACGTCCACAAACCACCTTCATGCTCTAAGACTACCGCATTTCCGTATCCACCAAAACCACTACCACTGGCTCCAAACTGCGCAAAACCAACTCGACCAGCTTTTGCCGCGCCAATTGCTGTCTGTCCTCGCGTACATGCATAATCAGTCCCCTTATGAATGGTTCCCCAACGTGGACCATATGGGCTGGTAACAAGTGGACTTCCTGGAATCGGTAAAACAAATCCATACGAGCTAGGATCACCCACATTCCCAACACCTCCGCTATCTGCTGGCGTACAGTTAAATGTAAGCCCACCTAACTGCTGAGCAAACTTTGTAACTAAAGCTGGCCATAAACCATTTGTACCGTGCGGATCATTTGCCGCGCCCGGCGGTGCATACTTAGCACCAATTGCTTCAATTGTTGTAATTCCCATTCCGATATAATTTTTGTATAAGTTACGAGCCATGCCGTTTATACCTTCTTCTAATGTCGCAAACTGAATAAAGCCTGTCATGTTAGTACTTGCGGGGTTCATTAATCCACCTGGATTGTTATATTTTTTCACAGCATTACTTGTACCGTTACCTGTTTCTAGCATCGCTATAGCGGTTAATAAGACTGGATCAATATTATTTTGTGTACCTGCATCAATAAAGGCTTGGCCCTTAGATGTAAACACACCCTTCAAGTGTGGGTCTAAATCCGCTGCGGTCAATTGTTTATCCCCTGGACGGCAAATTGTATTACCTATTAACCCGCCCCCACCACTTACTGGTTCTTTTTTTTCATCACCTAAAAGCATAAATAAGACGATTCCTATTAAAACAAAGAAAATTACAATTAGAGAAACACTACTAAACAAACAACCACTAACCATCCATAGTTTACGAACTTTACTTATTTTCGCTTTCTTTTTGGCTTCTTTTTCCTCTATATCCTCGTGCTCTAAATCCACGCTTCATGTACCTCCCTTACAAAAAAATGCCCCGCTATAAACTAGCGAGGCATTGTAACTAAATACATATTTTTATATTGTTTCTGTTTCTATTTTTATTTCATTTTCTTCAGCTAAGGTTTCTAACTCTACCTTTTGTTGTGTCGCATCTATCATAATTTCTTGCGATGCTGCTACTTCTGCTTGTGCGGATTCTATATGTGTTGTTTCACTTGTTCTATTTATTTTATCGGCTTGCGAAGACTCTACATGTTCTGACGGCTTCGCTTCCATTGCTCCCCCAATCTCTTGCGAAGACCCTTGTCTTTGCAAGACTTGGCTCCCTTCAAAAGATTGACCTTTTACCTCTTGTTCTCCCAAACTATT
>NZ_FNDM01000034.1:0-10621 GCF_900100505.1 Bacillus sp. cl96 | reverse complement strand
TGATGAAAGTTCGTAACTTAGGACGTAAATCCTTAGAAGAAGTTAAACATAAACTTGAGGAATTAGGTTTAGGTTTACGTAAAGACGACTGAGGATTTAAACCCATCAACAAAGGAGGGAACTACGAATGGCATACAGAAAATTAGGCCGTACAAGTGCGCAACGTAAAGCTATGTTACGTGATTTAGCTACTGATTTAATTATCAACGAGCGCATCCAAACGACAGAAACTCGTGCAAAAGAACTTCGTTCTGTAGTGGAAAAAATGATCACTTTAGGTAAACGCGGAGATCTTCATGCTCGTCGTCAAGCAGCAGCTTTCATTCGCAATGAAGTAGCTAACGCTGAGACTGGTCAAGATGCACTTCAAAAACTATTCGCTGATGTAGCTCCACGCTATGCTGAGCGCCAAGGCGGATACACTCGTATTGCAAAAATTGGTCCACGTCGCGGAGACGCAGCACCAATGGTAATTATCGAGTTAGTATAATGATAATTAAAAGGGCAGGACAGTTCTTTTCAAGAAACTGGTCATGGCCCTTTTTTTTAAATATAAAAATAGGCTAACTTGGCGAAGGAAAGGGTGCCTTCTATTGAAAAAAGAGAAACTTCGGATAGAAAATATATCATTTCAATATCCTGGGGCAGCCACTTATGCATTAAAAGATGTTTCATTTTCCTTATATGAGGGAGAATGGGTATCTATTATTGGACAAAACGGTTCAGGAAAGTCTACACTTGCAAAATTATTGAATGGTTTGTTTTTGCCAGAAGCAGGGATTATTACAGTAAATGATACAATGGTTTTATCAGAGGAAACGGTATGGGATGTTCGAAAACAAATTGGAATGGTATTTCAAAATCCAGATAATCAATTTGTTGGAACGACAGTGCAAGATGATGTTGTATTTGGCTTGGAGAATATCGGAATGCCAAGAGAACAAATGATTGAAAGATTAGAACAGGCCTTGCAACTTGTCCGTATGGAAGATTTTCTTAATGATGAGCCTCATTCCTTATCTGGTGGGCAAAAGCAGCGAGTGGCAATAGCAGGCGTTTTAGCACTTCAACCATCTATTTTAATATTAGATGAAGCAACGTCAATGTTAGACCCTCAAGGGAGACGTGAAGTAGTAGAAACGGTTAGACAACTTGTTACTCAAAAAGGTATTACCGTGTTATCAATTACGCACGATTTAGAAGAAGCGGCACAGTCAGATCGTGTCATTATTTTAAATAAGGGAGAAATATTAGAGGAAGGGACTCCAGAAAAAATTTTCAAATCCTCTCATATGCTCCAAGAAATTGGCTTAGATGTACCGTTTTCGGTGAAAATAGCAGAATTATTAAAAAGAAATGAAATTCTCTTGCAAAATACGCATCTTACAATGGAAAGCTTGGTGAACGAACTTTGGAGATTACATTCCAAAAAGTAGAACATCGTTATCAATATAAAACTCCATTTGAAAGACGCGCACTTTATGATGTAGACGTGTCGTTTCCAAGTGGGGGCTATTATGCCATTATCGGTCATACTGGTTCAGGAAAGTCGACGATGATTCAACATTTAAATGGTTTATTGCAGCCGACAAATGGTACAGTTCAAATTGGTGAACATTTGATTTCGGCAGGAAAGAAAGAAAAAAAGCTAAAGCCACTACGTAAAAAAGTAGGGGTTGTCTTTCAATTTCCAGAACATCAGTTGTTTGAAGAGACTGTGGAGAAAGATATTTGTTTCGGCCCTACTAATTTTGGAGTATCTGTAGACGAAGCAAGGCAAAAGGCTAGAAAGGCAATTGAACTTGTAGGGCTAGAACCAGAACTGTTAACACGTTCTCCGTTCGAATTAAGTGGTGGACAAATGAGACGTGTTGCTATAGCGGGTGTACTGGCAATGGAACCTGAAGTGCTTGTATTAGATGAACCTACAGCAGGACTAGATCCAAAAGGGCAGAACGAACTTATGGAGATGTTTTATAAGCTGCACAAGGAGAAGGGTCTTACAGTCATCCTTGTAACGCATAATATGGAGGATGCTGCTCAGTATGCGGAGCAGATTGTAGTTATGCATAAAGGAACGGTCTTTTTGCAAGGAAGTGCAGAGGAAGTATTTTCACATGCTGATGAACTAGAGAAAATTGGTGTGGATCTTCCTATGTCATTAAAGTATAAACGTGCAATTGAAGAGAAGTTTGGTATTTCAATTCCAAAGGCTACCTTATCTTTAGAGGATCTTACTCATGAAGTTGTGCAGGTGTTACGAAAAGGTGGTCATGAATCATGCAGCAGTTGATTATTGGGAGATATATCCCGGGGAATTCACTTATTCATCAACTTGATCCACGTACGAAGCTGCTGATTGTCTTTTTATATGTATTTGTTGTTTTCTTAGCAAATAATGCGATTTCATATGGATTTTTATTTTTATATGCACTCATTGCTTTATTTTTTGCAAAAGTGCCGATTCGTTATGTACTTTCGGGCTTAAAACCAATTTTATGGATTTTTCTTTTTACATTTTTCCTGCATATTTTTACAAATAAAGAGGGGGATGTACTATTCCAGCTTGGTTGGTTTTCGATATATGAAAAAGGATTAGAGCAAGGGATATACATTTCTGTACGATTCTTCGTTATTATTTTAATGACGACATTATTAACGTTAACGACGACACCTATTGAAATTACAGATGGTTTGGAGACGTTATTAAAGCCGTTGAAGCGTATAAAGGTTCCTGTTCATGAAATCGCATTAATGATGTCAATTTCTCTTCGTTTTATCCCGACATTAATGGATGAAACGAGTAAAATAATGAAAGCACAAGCGTCACGTGGTATTGATTTTGCCGGGGGACCGATAAAAGATAGAATGAAAGCTATTATTTCACTGCTCGTTCCTCTGTTTATCAGTGCTTTTAAGCGTGCAGAGGACTTAGCCATTGCGATGGAAGCTCGTGGATATCAAAGTGGTGAAGGACGTACTAAATTTAGGCAACTACGCTGGAAAACAAGCGATACAGTAACGATTGTCAGCTTATTTTGTTTAGCTTGTATTTTGGCATGGGTGCGATCGTAATGGAGAATAGAGAAATGGATAGAATAAAATGTACGGTTGCATATGATGGCATGCATTTTTGTGGTTATCAAATTCAGCCGAACCATCGTACTGTTCAACAGGAGATAGAAAAAGCATTGCAGAAATTGCATAAGGGAGAACTTGTTCGTGTTCAGGCATCTGGTAGAACAGATTCTACAGTTCATGCAAAAGGACAAGTAATACACTTTGATACTCCTTTGTCTCTTGAAGAGTGGCAATGGAGTAATGCTTTAAACACAATGTTGCCAGATGATATTGTTATTAGGCAAGTAGAGAAAAAAACAGAAGAATTTCATGCACGTTACGGTGTTGAGAAAAAAGAATATCGTTATCGTGTATTATTATCAAAGACTGCGGATGTATTCCGTAGAAATTACGTATATCAATATCCATACCCGCTCGAAATCAACTCTATAAGAAAAGCAATTCCTTATTTTATTGGAACGCATGATTTTACTTCTTTTTGTTCGGCAAAAACTGACAAAAAAGATAAAGTGCGAACAATTTATGAAATCGAGTTAATTGAACAAGATGATGAAATAATTTTTCGTTTTGTAGGTAATGGATTTTTATATAATATGGTCAGAATTATTGTTGGTACGTTACTTAGCGTAGGGCAAGGAAAGCTTGATCCTGATAGCATTCCAGAGATTTTAGCGAAACAAAATCGTCAGTTTGCTGGAAAGATGGCTCCAGGTCATGGGCTTTACTTGTGGGAGGTAAACTATAACAACTAATCCTGGTGTAACATTTGCTTGACATTAGAAACTCAAAAGTATATCATAACATATGGTATTGTTTCTAAAACCACGATTAGCCCCGGAAGGAAATCGTGTTTAAGATAAACAATAGATTTTTTCTATGGAAAAGATAACGAGGAGGGAAACACATGCGTACGACTTTTATGGCAAAAGCTAACGAAGTTGAGCGTAAATGGTATGTGGTTGATGCTGAAGGTCAAACTTTAGGTCGCCTTGCTAGTGAAGTAGCATCCATTTTACGTGGTAAAAACAAACCTACATTTACACCACACGTTGACACGGGTGATCATGTAATTATTATTAACGCTGAGAAAATTCATTTAACAGGTAATAAATTAAACGATAAAATTTACTACCGTCACACTAACCACCCAGGTGGACTTAAGCAAAGAACAGCTCTTGAAATGCGTACAAACTACCCTGTACAAATGTTAGAGCTTGCAATTAAAGGCATGCTTCCAAAAGGACGCTTAGGCCGTCAAGTTTCTAAGAAACTTAACGTGTATGCTGGAGCAGAGCATCCACACCAAGCACAAAAACCAGAAGTTTACGAACTTCGCGGATAATTAATTAAAGGAGGGCTTACTTTGGCACAGGTTCAATACTATGGCACTGGACGTCGTAAGAGTTCAGTAGCGCGCGTACGCCTAGTTCCAGGCGAAGGACGCGTTATCATTAACGGTCGTGATTTTGAAAACTATATCCCATTTGCTGCATTACGTGAAGTAGTGAAACAACCTCTAGTTGCAACAGAAACTTTAGGTAACTACGATGTACTTGTAAACGTAAATGGTGGTGGATACACTGGTCAAGCTGGTGCTATTCGTCACGGTATTTCTCGCGCTTTATTAAAAGCTGATCCAGAATACCGTCTAACACTAAAACGTGCAGGTCTATTAACTCGTGACGCACGTATGAAAGAGCGTAAAAAATACGGTCTTAAAGGCGCACGTCGTGCACCTCAGTTCTCAAAACGTTAATTTTTGCGAACTACAAACCCCAACCATTTTGGTTGGGGTTTTTTATGTTTCATTCCTCTTTTGCAATTTTTATAGCTTGGAATATTTTAGTGCTACCGCCGCGCGTATGCTTCTTCTTTAGAAGTTTAGACTAATACGTATTAGGGAGGTTTATAAGTACTATGAATGTCATTGTCAGCTTACAAGAAAAACAAAAAGAAAAGCAGTTAAAATACGAGCGGAAGATGTTGCGGGAATTATCATTAAAAACATTGCGTTCAAATATTCGTGATGCCTTTCAAATGCAAGAGCTTCATCGTCAGTATGAAGATTACTGTATTGAATTAGGGATAGAATCTTATTTATTAGGAGCGAGATACAGTAAATTTGGTTATTATGGTGAATCGTTTTTTGATGTGAAATATAGAGCTTTAGAAGAAGAACAACAATTAACTGAAACGCTATTTCAATTTTTAACGAGTATGACTATGCGAGAAATAAAGTTGAAAGATGAGGAATTACTTTTTGAATCTTGTCAGCAGTTTATAGGATTGTGGTGGCAAGAAGGGTATGAAAAAGGTGAAAGAAGATATCGATTAAAGCTTCATTAAGACAAGCATAAACTTTCCTCTTGTCCCATATAAGTAATTAGAGGGACTAGCTGGAGGAGGAAAGGTATGAAGAGAATTCGAATTATCTCTTTTGCACTCGCTGCGGTTGTATTGTTTTTTTTAGTCAAGCAAGAATTTCAAATTACAAAATCGTGGCGAGCTTGGAATTTACCCTTATCAGGGAAAGTAATTGTATTAGATGCTGGGCATGGTGGACCAGATGGAGGGGCTGTTGGTGGAAAGGATATTATAGAAAAGGATATTACGCTTGAAATTACAAAAAAGGTACAAGACTATTTACAAGAACAAGGTGCACTAGTTATTTTAACGCGTGAGGGAGATTATGATTTAGCTAACAAAGATACAAAGTCATATAGTAGACGTAAAGCAGAGGATTTAAAAAAACGTGTAGAAATCATCAATAAACCTGATGTAGACTTTTTTGCAAGTATTCATTTAAATGCTTTAACTAGTAGTGGATCGAAAGGTGCACAAACGTTCTATTACCGCTCTTCGATTGAAAATGAACGTGCTGCAAAATTTATACAGGCTGAATTGAGAACAAGTTTAGAGAACACGAATCGTTCTGCTAAGACAATTTCGCATGTGTATTTATTAAAGTATTCTAAAACACCAGGTGCTTTAATTGAAGCCGGCTTTTTATCGAATGTGAACGAAAGGTATATGTTAAATTCGGAGAAATATCAGCAAAAGGTAGCAGCTGCAATATACCGTGGTATATTACGTTATTTCACGGAAAAAGGAAATCCTCCAGAATAAGGAGGATTTTTTTGAGCTTCTCTCGTTAACGAAGTTTTCGGAAAATATGTTATACTGGAAATGTAAACGCATTTATTTCAAGAATACGCAGAGATAAATTCAATTAACATTACGTTATTTTTCATACAGGGGGCTGGGCTAATTATGGTAACGAAAGAGCAAGTGGTTGAAGCGTTAGAAGGGATTGTAGATCCGTTTTTACATAAAACATTAAAAGAAACAAGTGCAATTAAAGAGGTAACAGTCAAGCCAGAGAAGGAACATGTGAGTGTTAAAATTGCAATCGTAAAAACCGGTACAGCGGAACAAATGCAGTTGCAGTCTGGAATTGTAAAGTTAGTAAAAGAACTTGGGGCAGCAACAGTTGGACTTCGTTTTGCAGAATTTACAGAAGAGGAATTAGCTCAGTTTGCACCGGAACAAGAAGAAGAGCAAAGTGAATCTTTATTGTCACCTAATTCAAAAACAACATTCTTAGCAGTAGCGAGTGGAAAAGGTGGCGTGGGAAAATCAACTGTTTCCGTTAACCTTGCAGTTGCTTTAGCTCGTTTAGGAAAAAAAGTTGGTATTATTGATGCGGACATTTACGGTTTTAGTGTGCCAGACATGATGGGGATAGAAAAACGTCCTATCGTAAGAGGTGACAAGATAATTCCGGTGGAACGTTTAGGTGTAAAGGTAATCTCAATGGGCTTCTTTGTAGAGGATAATGCACCAGTTATTTGGAGAGGACCTATGCTTGGGAAAATGTTAAACCACTTCTTCACAGAAGTAGAATGGGGCGATTTAGATTATTTAGTACTAGATTTGCCACCAGGCACAGGTGATGTTGCGTTAGATGTGCACTCAATGTTGCCATCTTGCAAAGAGATTATTGTAACGACGCCTCATCCAACAGCTGCGTTTGTAGCAGCGCGTGCTGGAGCGATGGCATTGCGCACTGAACATAGTATTCTTGGTGTTGTTGAGAATATGGCATATTTTGAAAGTAAGGTAACTGGTGAGAAAGAATATGTATTTGGAAAAGGCGGGGGAGATAAGTTAGCTACCGAATTACAAACGAATGTTCTTGGTCGTATTCCACTGCAACAACCCGATTGGAATAAAGAAGACTTTGCTCCTTCAGTATATGAAGATACACATACAACGGGCATTATTTATAGTAAAATAGCTGAAACAGTAATTGATAAAACAGCTGTTACACAAAAATAAAGTGAAACTTTAATCAGTGGGGTTCACCTGTTACTGACAACAATAAGGCTTTTGTTGCTAGTAAACCTTTCGCTTAATTAGAGGGGTCCATTTTGTCTGTTAATAGCAAGATAAAGTAATAACGAGTGGACAATATATAAATTGTCCACTCGTTATTATAGTTATTATTTTTTACTGTTCTTCCTTCTTCTCGCCTTGAGAACCACCGTCACCGCCTGCTTCTTTCTTACCAGATCCGCCTTTTTCAGCTTTTTGCACACCTTTACTAATGATATCAATCATCTTGGCTTGGAAGAGTGGACTTTCAGCAGTTTCTGTTAGTACTTGTTGTAGATATTGACGGTATTCTTTACTCTTCATTGTTTGTAACATCATTTTTTCTACTTCAGGATTTTTCATAATTTCTATAACGCCTGCTTGGTATTCAGGGTCTTTTAATAAGGTTTTCATTAATTGAGTTTGTTCTTTCCCCATACTTTTAGCAAATTTTGATGAGAACTCAGGATCTTTAAAGAGCTTTTCCCAGAATTGTTGCCCTTTATCGGATACCATGGCATCTTCAATCGTTTTCTTTACTACTGTTTCATCTAGTATGAGTGCTTGTTTCATTTTTTCATCAGTTAATACATCTTGAATAGCTTTCTTACCTTGATCTGTTTTTAAAATATCAACAATCATTTTCTTTGTTTGATCGTAATCTAGTTCGGATTTCGTTTCTTTTCCTTGTGCGCATGCTGCAAGTGCGATAAGTAGAAAAGAAGAAACGAAAATGAATAGCATCCGTTTCATAAGTTGGAACTCCTTTCAGCACAGTTCTCTCTTTTTAATATAAATATCTTTAAGGAATTTATACATGAACATGGCTAGCTTTTTGAAATTGTCATTGATACAATTTAATTAGAAATATAAGGATAATGGGGGATGTGTTGTGAATAGCCGCAAGTGGGTACGACTATTTTTAACGACGTTGTTTCTTGGTGGGATTAGCACAGTTATTATTGGTTTTGTTTTGGAGTGGGACAAGTACAATGAATTTTTTCAAAATTTCGACGGTAAGGAGATTTTAGCAGTATCTTTCTGGCTGATGGGTGTAGGATTTATTTTTAGTGTTATAAGTCAAATGGGATTCTTTGCATATTTAACAATTCACCGGTTTGGACTAGGGATGTTTCGCTCATCTTCTTTATGGAATGCAGTCCAGCTCTTCTTTATTGCATTCGTATTATTTGATTTTGTGTATTTAAGATCTGTACTTATTGCAAATGGGGAAGTCTCGTTAGGGAATAATATACTTGTTGCTGGAATGTTATTTGTGTTTGGAGCAATTGTTGCTTATGTAAAAAGTAAAGAAACAAATAAAAAAGCATTTGTGCCAGCTCTGTTCTTTATGGTTGTTGTAACGATCCTTGAATGGGTACCGGCGCTTCGGATTAATGATACAGATTGGTTATATTTAATGGTTATACCGCTATTGTTATGTAATGCATATCAATTACTTGTATTACATCGTTTAATCGGAAAAACAAGTAAATCAGCTTAATAGAGAGGTTTTATACAACATCAGTTATAATGTTGTAAATGGTATGATTAAAAAAGCTCTACCACCTTCTTGAAAGGTAGTAGAGCTTTTTATGCGTGAAGAGTAGTAGGGAAGAAGCTACTTCACATCTTCACTTTTCGTACTTGTGTTGGAAATAAGTTGTGAAACGGATATTTGCTCATATCCATCACTTTTTATTTTTTGCAGGAGCAGCGGTAAAGCTCTATTTGTTTGAAGGGCAGAATCGGATGCGTGTAATAACACGATATCTCCACCTTTCAAATTATTAGAGACAGTGGAAACGATGTTATTTACACCTGGGTTTTTCCAATCGTTTGAATTATTACTCCAATGTACGACGGTGTATCCAAGTGATTCTGCGATTTTAAGGGTTGCTTTGTTAAATTCGCCACTAGGTGGACGTAACAGCTTGACTTGTTTTACACCAAGTTTCGTAAAAACATCTTGTGCTCGTAAAAGGTCTCGTCTTATTTCATTTGTCTCTAGAGAAGTATAGGATGTGTAATTGTACCCCATACTACCGATTTCGTGTCCATCTTTCATGATTCGCTCTACAATATCGGGGTGTCTTTCGGCCCATGCAGCAGAAAGGAAGAAGGTTGCATTCTTAATTTCTTTTTCTTTAAGAGTATCTAGGATTGGAATTGCTTTTTTGTCTCCCCAACTAATATCAAACGTAAATGCAACTTGCTTTTTAGCGGTGTCTCCTTTGTAAATTACTTTAGGGCCTGTAGCAGTTGAAAAAGCAGATTCATGTGAATATGTTTTTAAAAAGAGTAGCCATGCTGTAAATAAGGACAGTATCACTATTAAGCTAATGTGTTTAAAATTTCTCTTACTCGTAATAAAAAAGAAAAACATAATATTACGCCCCTTTGTCCAATCCTTTTCAGTTACATATATGCTGGAAATATAAAAAAGAGAACAAAGGATTAATATCGTAAGTAGTGGATATAATGGATGATAGGATTGTGATAATTGAAAATGAGCGGAACGTTTATTGTTGCGTAAGGAATTATTGAGGTGATTGTTTGCTTGGGCTGATGTTGACAAAAGAAGAGAGAAAAGAAATGGAATACATATTGAAGAGAGAATTAGAGGAACTTTTATTTGATTTTGAAGATGAGCGTATTCATGAAGTTGTAAAAAAAGCTATGGAAGAAAGATATAAAATCATTTTCTGTTTATTTCGGAGAGTAGCTAACACAGAAGAATGTATTCGTTATGTAAGAAAAAGAATTTTTTATTAAAAAGTGTTGACGTTAATAGTTTGTATATGTTAAATTAATAACCGTCGCTGATGCGGAAACGCAGAAAACGACAAAAAGAAATTGAAAAACTTAGTTGACATTAACTAACGAAGATGTTAACATAAGGAAGTCGCAAATTAGCGACTGAGTAGTTCTTTGAAAACTGAACGAAACAAACAACGTGAAACGTCAATTTTTATTTTAGATGCTAGACAAACTAACTTTATTGGAGAGTTTGATCCTGGCTCAGGATGAACGCTGGCGGCGTGCCTAATACATGCAAGTCGAGCGAATGGATTAAGAGCTTGCTCTTATGAAGTTAGCGGCGGACGGGTGAGTAACACGTGGGTAACCTGCCCATAAGACTGGGATAACTCCGGGAAACCGGGGC
>NZ_FNDM01000033.1:0-11561 GCF_900100505.1 Bacillus sp. cl96 | reverse complement strand
ATATAGCGCCATAGCGTACGCTAAACTAATTAATGCTTTTTTCTTATTCATATCTCCATCCCCACTTCCCTAATTTCTTAAATTGCCTTTCCTTTTGAGATTAATTACAAACAAAACATACTGATTACTACCTAATATGCTTTGTTTATAGCTAATCTTTACCAATAAAAAAGAGCAGCCAATTAAGATCTGCTCTTTCTTTTACATTCTCTTATTTTATTAATCCTCAACAGAAACCATTAATCACAACTTGGGCCGCTATCACCAATCGATGAAGAATCCGATTGGGAACAATTATTATCATCCCCTGAAGAATAAATTGAACTTCCTAATGCAACACCTAAAACAATATTATTAATGTCATTACTTTCCGTACTATTAGAAGAATGAGTAGACCCATTGTATGAACGTATTGGACTTCCTTTACCTCTCGTTTTATTAGTGTTCTGTTTACCCAAATTAGTAGAAACATTGTTATTTTGGTTAAATACTCGCTTCATCATATCTCTATCCCCTTTTTCATATCGATTTTTTTTATCCTTGCTATGATCAATTACATAAACAGGATTCTGATTTATATCATCTTTTTGTATATTAATTTTTGAAGGAGAATTTTTTTCTTTTTTATATCTCCTAATTTCTTTCTTTTTCTTCAAAATAGTTATAATTCCAATGATATACCCTATCCAGAAAGCAGCACCAATAATATAATTAAAAATAATATCAACAAGAGTAGTTGGAAAACCCTCTCTATCTAGTACATTTTTCATCATTGGTTCTATTCCCCACTGTAACGCCAAAAACATAATACATCCTATAAATAAAGATATCCATATACCACCAATTTCATCTTCCAGTTGACCTATCCTACGTTCTTTTTCTGCTGCATTCAAAACATTCACCCTCTTACTAGCTTTTTATTAAGGCATTTGCTACCTGATAGCAAAAGAAGTTTTCACTAAGTACTTGAAACAAAGGATCTGACATCCATGCAGCATCTTCGTCTAACACGCCTTTTACGTTTAAAGCATCATTAAACTTCTGCATGATACCTTTCTCTTCATATAAGTTCTCTCCAACTTGAACGAACATTTCCCAACCTTTTTCATTAATTTTTATTGTGACTTCCTTGTTCATGATTTCCCCCCTCGTTTGCTACGGTTAGTATAGGATCTATTTTCTGAATACCAATTATATTTTTTTAGAATCATACAATTATTTAATACCTTTCCCATAACAATTAGTACAGGTTACTTTAATACCAAACTCCTGCGTTTCATAACCAAATGAATTCTCTTTTATTATGTAATTTTTACCGAACATGAAACCTTTGCCCTGGCACTTTTTACATTTTCTAACCTTCTTCATTGTCCGTCTCCATCCATTTCCCCCAGGTTAAAAGTAAAATAAAGATTTCACCATCAACTTTCACACTTACTCTTAATCCTGATTTCTCTAGATCATCAATTATTTTCAAGTAAACATTACTCTTATAAATTACTTCTTCTGCAATTTCTTCCATGCTAAGTTCAATTATTTCATCTTCCCAACAAATACCTACAATTCTTTTTACGTCTTTGCGATATTTCCAATACTTCCATTTAATAACGACACTATTATAGAAAAACCTACAAAAGAAATTCGAAAATGTTTTTCTAATCATATCCTTAAAATTGAAACTAGTACGGTTCTCCATAATGTTACAATTCATTAGGCTTATTCCTAAATGATCAAATCCTTTATTCATTTGCTCTCTAATTTTTTTAGTAAGAAATTTACTAGTAAACTCTTTTTCTAAAAAATTTTCAAAAGCTATTCTATAAATTTCTAACACCACTTGTTTTTCTTTCTCTGAATTATGCTTCAAATTAGCTAACTCGTATTCCGTTATTAGGGGTTTTTTTACCAATACAAACACCTCCCTCTACTTTTATATACAACTGTTTAACAAAAAGAGCAGTCCCTTTAGGATCTACCCTTTTTCAGTACCAATCTTGTTTAAAATATTTTAGATGTACATAAGAGTAGAGGTAACAACGCTATATCACCTGGGGAAAGGAGGAAGAAATATATCTGTTACCTCCACTCTTATACACAACTGACTATAAAAAAAGAGCAGACCTTTAAGGAGCTGCTCTTTTATCATCTTTATCTTTAGATTTTTTTACACTTTAGGATATAACGCTCTGCCCAAAATATCCTCAGCATTGTAAGTTTCTACAAGTTTTGTCCATGAATCATTTCCATAAGGATTATCTCTATAGTTTTTCTGTAAGATTCCTAAATTAAGAGGTAAATCCATTAACATACCCGCTGTCAATGGTAAAAACAATAAGTTTGTTACTAAAAATTTCGAGTGAAATTCTACATGATGATATTTCAGCTTCTCTGCAATCCATTCAGCTGTTTGTGGATCAAGTATTCTTTTATAAAGTACATAATGACAATTATCTAGAATAACATCATCCAATCTTAGTACATGCTGAACGCTCAACGTGGTGCTAATTCCGTATCCACACCATGTTTGAAAAATAGCATGAAACTTAGGAGATGCATATTCTTCATATTCCATAAGGAAAAGATGTAATGATTTTTCTTGTCCCCACTTTATATCTTGCATTTCTTTTATTTCCATTAAGAATTCCATAACACGTTGACTATTCATTTCTTGATTTCCAAAAAATTCATTAGGGAAGATTACATGAATTAAAAGTTTTTCTTCTTTTTTTGCCATTAAATCATTATTTAACTGCCGCAAAATATCTTCTTTTTCTAAATTATACGTTAAAATATGATATCCTTGTTTTTCTTTAAATGTATACACATTTGATATTTGATCTATTGGATCTATTACTACTAAATTCTTTTCTTCCTCTAGCAGAATGTTAGGTATTATAACAGAAAAATCTTTTCCTGTTCCTATTCCACCTACAACAGCTGTGTTTACATTCTCTTGCTCCTGTACTTCTTCCTTCACGATTTCAACAGCTTTTTCGACTTGACCAAGCCTTACCATGCTAACACCTCCACTTTCTAATCAACTTGTAATTTATCGATTAATTACAAACAAAACATATTGAAGATACTCAATATGCTTTGTTTATTGCTAATCTCAAAACATAAAAAGAGCAGCCCCCAGGGATCTGCTCTCTTTACATAAAATTATTTCACTTGATAATCAATAAACATTACTTGATCACGAAACACTTCAAACTTTTCTACTTTACCATCAATACCTTCAAATCCATCTCTACTTTCTTGCATCTCTACTTCAAATATTGCATGTCCAACACCCTGAAAAAACTTATTATTAATAAATATACTCGCTTTCTCTATATTCTCCGATTTGATAATAGTCGATCTTCTTAAACCACTTACAAAATGAAATGTTGCAACAATATTCATGACTTTCCCCCATTTAAAATGTGCAAAAAGAGTTTGCACACAAAAAATATATTTAGTCTAAAAGCATGGTAATAACCATTTTTTCAATTCCCAGCCAGGTTAAAGTTGTTAAAACCAAAACTAACAACCACAAACAAGCATCTTTTACAGCTGATTTGACGTTTTCCATTACTACATTGTCTTTTCTGTAAGAATCATTATGAATGATAGCGATGCATCAAATAACAAAATCATTAAAACCATAAAAGTTATCATAGCTGGAAATAACAGTTGATCTCGGCTGATCATATCCCCTTACCTCCCATTGCCCTACTTAATTTTGACAATAAAAAAGAGCAGAACCATTAATATGATTCTGCTCTTACAGTTATTTGTATGTCCTAATTTGTCTTTTCGAATTTCTTTAGAGTCTTCTTATTATTCTCATACTCTTTTTTCAAAAGATCCTCTTTATCACTAGAGCTTTCTAATTCTTTCTTGATTTCTTTCCATTTGGTATCATTTGGATGCGAAGAACCAATATACACAGAATTAAAGCCTTTTTCTGTAGTTGCAAGTATGTAATATTCATAATCATTTACAACCTGCAAAGGATCTCTACCATTTATTTTTTCTTTTACAGAAATTGATACAACTGAATACGAATCAACTTTATATTCCGTTGGCTCCACCTTATAAATTGCTTCACGATTTTGATACCCTTTAACTCTCCATTCGTTGTCAGCTGTAATAGTAACGAAATTGTCTTTACTATTTTTATAAGTATCACCCTTTTTATAGGGGACTGAAGAACCTCCACACCCTGCAAGCAGTACTGTTATAGATATAAATAAAGCCGATACAGCTGATAAAAACTTAAACCTTTTAAACATGGTCTCTACACTCCATTCCATTTATATTCATTACATTAATATATTAACATATGAACATTTGAGACCCCACTACTTTTATAGCGCTATACTACAACCTTACTGCAAATGAACGAGCCAATGATTACCTCTTAGCAAAGTGATGTTAAACACTTTAAAGGTATGAATTACATTCATTTTATTACAGCAAACATCTATACTTTGTCCGAGATCATATCTTTCATCCAATCTAAACAAATCTACATGAATGCTCTTTGTTCTCAATATTTTCTCGATTTTATGATTCATCAGCTTCCCCCCATGAATCATTTTTTAGGGAAGCCAGTACCTTTTGTGTGCTATAGCGGTACAGCTGAGAAAACACTACATCTGATTTGTTCATTGTAACCAAGTATTCTGTTAATCCTACTAAGTGGACGAATCTCTTATTTGCACTAACTAGTAAATGTATGCCTAGTGATCGGCTACCAATTAATATTTTTACTGCATCCATTGTTTTCTTCTCTACACGTTCAAAGGAAGCTAGAGAAAGAAATAATGTCTTTCCATCTTGCTTATTTGAACTAAGTTGTTTACGTGCCTTTTTCAACGCTGCAAGACATTCAGTTTCGCTTGTATAATCGGTGAAATCTACATGATAAGCAAGTGTATCATTATCTTGTAATGCGTTTATTAGCTCTATTTGAAACTCTAAACACACATCATCTTTGCCTTCAATTAGGCAGCCTGTTGCATGCTTTGTTTTGCTTGTAAGAATATTTGCTATTTGCCTAATATACCTTTCTCGGCATTCCATACTCATAATTTTTTACTCCTATTTGATCTGTTTAATTCTACAAAAAATATTTTGTATTCTTGATTTTTAAAAAATAAACGGTCTATATTCGGTCGGATACAAATGCGAAAAAGGAGTATCTCCATTTGTAACAGGGGCGTTTAGTCTCGTTACGCCCTCTCGTTAAAGGAATGCTTGTACAAATATATCGCTTTGGAATTTCTCCGTCATGGCGTCATGTGTACAGCCCTTTAAGTAGTCTGTAGGCTTGCTACAGATAGACCAACATCGATTGCTATTTTCAAGCGGACTATTGTCCCTAAGGGTTTATTCGTGTCTTGCATCTCCTAGATTCACGAAATAGATTGGCATGCGATGATTTGCCCTTCCCCCAGCAACTATATCAAGTTTTCAAAGAACGTATGGGGAACATACACAAGAATTATGTCCTTAAGCTATGAACCCCAAGTGTGCTGTATTTCTTGCACAATTAAATCGATCAAATGTATTACTACTTCACTTTTTTCTTTGTTTTTCTCTCAAAAATAACCTGCATCAATGTAGCACATGGTTTATTCTTCTTGGCAATGATGATACCATCGCTATTTCTTACGCATTTGATATACCTAAACATATTTGTTACTGGAACTTCTCTTCTAACTGTTTGATCGTACAGATTGCCATTGTCGAGAACGACTAAATTCTTGCCATCAAATGTACTAACTTTGTGCGCTCTGTTTAATAGAGTGCCAACATCCATCTCTTTTGTTACTTTAAGCCTGTGTGTACCTTTGCTAAACTCTTTTTCTCTCATGGTTCTTCTCTCCAATCTTTAAAATTTCAGTTTGTATCTAGACTTTCTCAGGGTCTAGATTCATCATACTTAACAAGTTTCTTAACTCAACCCTATCCACATAAACAATTACAAATATAAAGGTGAGCATTATAAAATTTTCATATAGCCAATGGGTTTCTTACAGAATACAAAAAAGGCGTAAACTAATGTTTTAGTCTACGCCTTTTTCTTCAATCCGAAGAACCACTTTTAAGAAGGATAACCGCACAACATCAATAATATTGCTTAAACTCACGTGTACGTATACATTTACATATCTTGTATAAATACACGAAACAGTATAATATTATTGATGTTGCATCTCGTTATGCTTCATTAAGTGGGCAGCCTTTCTAAAACAGGTCGTTGTTTTAAAAGGTCGAAAATATCAAGAGTTGGTAGCTCTTTTTATTTTCAGCCCATGTAACTATGTAATTGTTAGTAGTTCACAATTTAGATGCTAATAAACATCTTTCAAAATTAAGATTACAACGATTGTGTTTTATCGTCAATCCATAATTTCTCAAAAACTGCTACATCTAACCAAACTACATATCAAAAGTCTTCGGAAAACCCAGTGTTATCAACGGATTAGATAACTGGGATTTTTTTTGACTTTTCTAAATTACAAATTGTGGAAATGCGTAGAACGTTTGTTCTGATTTTAACACTTCTTTTTAGCTTTGTTAATATAAAATCTTGATAATTAGTAATTAAAATATAGTTATCGTTTCATAGTTTGTGAATCAAATCACAATCCTTTACTAAATTACGAATTTGAAATTTAGTAAACATCCCTAAAAACAGCGAATGCGATTGCCTCATTTGAGACAATCGCATTCATAAATATAATTAATTACCCAACTCCGCCACCTGGGTTAACCATTTTAGCAAGTAAAGGCTTTTCATGTTTTTGGGAAATCTGATATGATTCTTTTTTTTCGTAAGCTGTACATAATACAACAGCAACTATAACTAAAACTTTAACTACACATAATACTTTTTTCATTTTCTACACTCCTATACATGATACCATTTTCCGAAAAATATTTCAATATAAAAATCGGTAATTCACTATAAAACCCTCCTCCTTTATACCTAAATAACTCAATAGATTTATGAATGTATTCTATATCATTCATCGCCAATCCTAAATAGCAATACTCTATTGGTAATAGATATCCATTCTCTTTTTTCATATTTTTTATAATCTTTATCGCCGTATCTCTATTTCCTTTTAGCGTTTCTAATAAAGCTTGTTCAGCAGGATGAAACACCTTAATATCATTTAGGTTGAAAAGTGGTTTCTCACTAGTTAAATACTGTACCATCTGCATAAACCCATATGTATTTAATATTTGTTTTTTTCTTACTTCCGCTCTTTTAAAATACAATGTATCTAAATATTGCAAAGCCATTTTCACATAACTTGATGCAGTTTCAAAGCAATCAAAGGTATATGACTCAGCTAAATACGAATATGCTGAAGCTTTTTGTATCGAAAAAACATCATACAAATCTTCCGTATCTATAATCTCATTACATAATTTGCGACAAGTTTTTATATCTCCCCCCAACAAATGTGCAGCAGCATGAACCTCCTTCATCCTAATTTTATACATATTTCTAGTAAATTCATCTTTTATTTCAGTGAATTTCGGCTTCGATATCTCAATATATTCGAAAAAAGAGGTTACTTTTTCTATATCATACATAATATAACATGTCAAAACATCATATAAAGCATTCATTTCAGTTGTCTTTATTACTCTACCCTTTTTACTACTCTCTAACTTTTCAAGTAACTCTTTACCTAGAAGAGTCCCTTGACCCCTTGTCCATACCAAATCATATACATAGGCCCATTCTCTATTTGTTGCAAGGGATGATGTTTTTTCCTGATCAACGAGTAGTTTTAACAGATTCAAATCTCCTTTAGCATGCGCATACTCCATCGCAATACGTAAGTTTTGTTTACTTGTGGTAAGTAAACAAAACTTGTGTATTAATTTCTGTTTTTGAAGTGCATCATTTTCATATAAAATATTTAACAACTTAATTAAACTCAAAAAATTGAATTGATTTTTCCCCGATAAACGCCTTGATAACAAGCCACTACTAATCCCAATTTGTTCCGCTAACTTACCATGAGTTCTTCTTTGAAAATCAATTTCATCAATAAGTATTCTTAGAAATTCTATTAACGCTTTTTTAGTTTCTTCTTGTTTATTTATTTTATCATGCATAAACATTTCTCCTTGAATAGAACTATGTAATTTCTAATTTTTAATTTATTATTTTAAAATCGAACCTTTCAGTCTGGAAGTATCAAAGTAAACAAAACTAAAAAATAATCTCGATCCATTTAATATTCTTTTAACGTAATGTTAGCATGTCGTATCTTAGCATAATAACACTAGAGATTTTGTCGTAAATTGTCGATAAACCGTACTTGTCAAATATGAAATAATGCATATTTTCAAAAAAGAGAACTTCAGTAATGAAACCAAAGTTCTCTTTTGCACTATTATTTTAGCTACCCTTCGCTTCTTAACTGTTTTCTTAAACTTCTGTTCCCAACATACAAATAGGCTTTTGTCTCATAAGGCTCATGTTTAAAATACGAGTAACTACCCTTAAAAATCGTTAGTTGGCGCTTCTCAGTCTGCAACAACACCCAATACTTACTTTCATCCAACACAACACCTGATACATTCTTACCACTAGGAAAATAAACCGTAATAGTATCCTCTACAGAAAATACATACTCCGTAGGCTTTTTATAATCAGCTAGTTTCATTTCCTTCGTATAGAAATCATTTGTCATAAGTAATGGATCATGCTTCACATGTGTAACATAAGATAAAGCACCCTTCATGATTGTATAGTAATTCTCTTTTTCAGTTTTAACATAAAGATAATAGGCATCTTCAGACAATAAAGTCCCTTTGATCCCCTTACCATCTTTAAATACACAACCTATCAGTTCACCAATCTCAAATACAAAGGATGTTTTCTTCTTCCCCTCGCTAAACTTAGGAGATCTTTCTTCAACAGTTGGAAACTCTTCATGCCTTATATATTTAACTTCAGAGAAATTAACTGTTACTTGATACAGAGCACCGTTCCCCTCCACATCAAGAACACAATAATACTCTTCTATTGTTGAAATTTTACCTTTTAACAAATCATCATGATTTAGTAGCTTTATATCTACAGTAGCCCCCCTCATAAATACAAAAGAGTGTCTGTAACGCCCTCTACTATCACGATCTATAGGATAATTTTTACCCAAAGTAAGCACCACCAATATTATAATTTTCTAGTAAACCTCTATAAATTTCACATACCATAATGAGTAGTTAACCCTAGTAGTATAAGACTAATCTCCAAGAATAAAAGAAACATAAACTATGTAAGGCCATAACGCTATAGCTAGCTGACCGAACCGTGTATCGTAGATATAATTATGTATTGGCAGAGTGGACAATTAAAAATTAACCGGCTGGTAGCCCTTCTAATATGCCGTATAGTGTTTCTTCTTCCGCCATAGCGTTACTTGTTTTTGCTTGTCCAAGAACATTACCCATTTGAGGGAATAGCCCTTGTAAATAGTTTAAATAGCTCTCTCTTCTTTTTCCGTTTTCCTTTAAAGCAAATGCAATTAGCATTCCTTGTGTAGATAGTCCTGTTTTTGCTGTTTTGCCTTTTCCCTCAACCGTTTTATAGATTTTTGTACTCCTTTTTAGAACCGTGTTTAATGTACTACGTGGAATGTTAAGCGCTTCGCACAGTTCTGATTGTGTAAAGTATAGCACAGGTTTATTATTTGAATTCATCGATAAGAAAGTAATAATGTCAGCTTCCCACTCGTGCCAATGACTACGCACACGATCCTTACGTTGTTTCTTATGTTTCTTCCAAAGTACAGAAGGCGCACGGAAAGCTGAAGCCTGTCCACCCACCCCATATGTTTGTAATAAACGCTCTATGTAATCTTTATGTGCTGCCTGATACTTTCCAGAGTACGCAGACATAACAATTCCTCTAACTTCAGTATGATCTAGCGGTTGCTCTAGGTTACTATTAAACTGATCCATTAAGTCCATTGTGTCTTTAATAACGTACTGACTTTGGAAACACGCTAAAGAAAGGGTGAAAATCGCATTGTTTCGCCCTGCTTTCGTTTGTTTTGGAGATACATTTGTACAACTAATCACCTGTTTGAACCATAGTTCATCCATTTGTTTTGGTTGCTCTACAGGAGCGTTTTTAGCAAAAGGACTCTCTATCACATTATGAAACTGTTCATTTCCCTTGTTGTCGTCTTGTCGCTTGCTCCACTCTTGTAACTCCTTGAATGTATACACATTTTCCTCAAAGAACATCACAACATTTTGTACTGAAGGCATTCTGAAGAACCCAAAGTGATTGCATGTTAAATCCACGTTTGACAAACTCTCAGCAAACATTTCTCGTAGGTTTTGAGAGATACGTTTCGCTGATTTAATAGCTATAAAGTTCTTGTTATTTGATACGTACACAGCTTTATCCAACACATAATACACTTGATAGCCCTTTGTTGTTTCAAGAATCATAGTAGGTACACCAAAACCTGCATTTAATGCCACATCATTAATCGCAGTCATAGGGAATGACTTTGAATCAATATCAATAACAAAACAGTTAATTTGTTGTAGGTTCTTTTCAGTATGCCCCACAATTGTACGAAGACCATTTTCACCATATGTACCAAAATTATATACATTAGGTGTCCAGTGTGAAGCCTGTCCAACATGATCCAGTACAGCTTCTTCAGATGATAATACTACGCCCCTAGTTCCAAACTTGGCGCTTAAATCTTCTTTCTTACGAGTAATAAAAACTGAACCTTTTTTATTCTTCTTGCCATTTAACACTTTGCTTTCAAATTTCTCTTGTGTTGCAATAGATACTAATCCAGCTTTCGAATTTTTAGATTTATATTTTCGTAACCCTTTATGTAGTATTAATTCGATAGCGCTTTGTACTGTATTCATGTTGAACCTCCTTTCCACTGATTTTTTACAACAAAAAAGGTGAGCAGTTATATCACTGCTCACCTTAATAAATAGACTTCCCAAGATTGCATACAAAGGCAGAAAAATCCATACTTAAACATGCTTAAAAATGCACTTAAAGAAGGGTTTCTATCTTTACAAATCTACTCTAATTAACTATACTAAGAAGAGATATTTTATATCTCAATAGCATAGTTAATTAGAACGGTTTGGGAAGTTTACTCACTGGTAGTCGCAGTGACGTAAATGGAATACAAGATGTTGTCAGCAAATTGTATTCACCAAGAAGTAGAAATGTTGTCAGCAAATCTACTTCCCCTGTCTGGTTTGAGACCTCAGAAATCTCGAACTAAACAGCCGTTCTTTTTTTATTTGTTTTTTTCTGTTTTATGTGTCTTATATATTCTACAAATTCTTACGAATTTCTTATGTATATTATCAAACTAAATCGTATTGTGTTGAGAAACTTGTTGTCTATTACGTTACAACAAGTTTTTTTATTTGTAAATATCGAAAAAAGATACATATTAAATATACACCCCTAAAAGAAGAAAAGATACATGTATCTTTGTATCTTTGTATCCTTGTATCTTTGTATCCTTGTATCTTTGTATCCT